>NZ_JBOBDO010000032.1:0-56139 GCF_050586665.1 Pseudomonas sp. ES4
TCTTCAGGGACACAGGGACATCGACTGCTATGCTGGTTTGACCGTGTTGCATCGACGTTGAGCGCCAGTCAAGAGAGAGCCCGTCATGTCCCAGTTGCCGTCCTTGAGCCAGTTACGCGACCCCAATGCCTTTCTTCGCCGTCACCTCGGGCCCGATGCCGCCGAGCAACAGGCGATGCTCGACAGCCTCGGACTTGGCAGCCGGGTCGAGTTGATCGAGCAGACCGTGCCGCCAGGAATCCGTCTGAACAGGCCGCTCGACCTGCCACCCGCTCTCGACGAAGAAGCCGCGCTGGCCAAACTGCGCGGTTATGCCGAGCAAAACCAGGTGTGGACCAGCCTGATCGGCATGGGCTACCACGGCACCCTCACGCCACCCGTCATTGTGCGCAACGTGCTGGAAAATCCCGGTTGGTACACCGCGTACACGCCCTATCAACCAGAGATCGCCCAGGGCCGGCTCGAAGCGCTGCTGAACTTCCAGCAATTGACCATCGACCTCACAGGCCTGGAACTGGCCAACGCCTCGCTGCTGGACGAAGCCACGGCGGCGGCGGAGGCCATGGCATTGGCCAAGCGGGTCGCCAAGTCCAGAAGCAATCTGTTCTTCGTCGACGAAAACTGTCATCCGCAGACTATTTCCGTGGTGCAGACCCGAGCAGAAGGGTTCGGCTTCGAGCTGATCATCGACACTGTGGATAACTTGAAACAGCACCAGGTATTCGGCGCGCTCCTGCAATATCCCGATACCCACGGTGAAATCCGCGACCTTCGTCCCTTGATCGATCATCTGCATGCGCAGCAAGCCCTGGCGTGTGTCGCCACCGATCTGTTGAGTCTGCTGTTGCTGACCCCGCCGGGGGAGTTGGGCGCCGACGTGGTGTTCGGTTCCTCCCAGCGTTTTGGCGTGCCCATGGGTTACGGCGGCCCTCACGCGGCGTTTTTTGCCAGTCGCGATGAATACAAACGGGCGATTCCCGGGCGAATCATCGGCGTGTCGAAGGATGCTCGCGGCAACGTCGCTTTGCGCATGGCCCTGCAAACCCGCGAACAACATATCCGCCGGGAGAAAGCCAACTCGAACATCTGCACCGCTCAGGTACTGCTGGCCAACATTGCCAGTTTCTATGCGGTCTACCACGGTCCGGAAGGGCTCAAACGCATTGCCCAACGCGTCCATCGGCTGACCTGCATCCTCGCCGCTGGCCTGGAGCGCCACGGCATCACCCGCCTCAACACGCACTTTTTCGACACGCTGACGCTGGAAGTCGGGGGTACTCAGACCGCAATCATCGAAAGCGCCCAGGCTGCTCAGATCAACCTGCGCATTCTCGGGCGTGGGCAGTTGGGGCTGAGTCTCGATGAAACCTCTGACGAATCCACCGTCGCCAAGTTGTTTGATGTATTCCTCGGTTCCGATCATGGGCTCAACGTCGACGAACTGGACGCTGAAACCCTTGATTCCGGCATTCCTGCCGGTCTGCTGCGTACCTCGCCTTATCTGCGTCATCCGGTGTTCAGCGCCCATCACAGCGAAACCGAGATGCTGCGCTACCTCAAGCAGCTGGAGAACAAGGACCTGGCGCTCAATCAATCGATGATCCCGCTGGGCTCTTGCACCATGAAGCTCAATGCCACCAGCGAGATGATCCCGATCACGTGGCCGCAGTTCGCCAACCTGCACCCGTTTGTACCGAAAGAGCAGGCGGTCGGTTATTCGCTGATGATCGATGAACTGGAGCGCTGGCTCTGCGCGATTACCGGTTTCGACGCGATCTGCATGCAACCCAACTCTGGCGCCCAAGGCGAGTACGCCGGGTTGCTGGCGATCCGCAAATATCACGAGAGTCGTCATGAGGGCGCGCGGGATATTTGCCTGATCCCGTCCTCGGCCCACGGCACCAACCCGGCGTCGGCGCAGATGGCCGGGATGCGGGTGGTGATCGTCGAGTGTGACGAGGCGGGCAACGTTGATCTGGATGACCTTAAAGGCAAAGCAGCCGAGGCGGGCGACAAACTCGCCTGCCTGATGGCGACGTATCCTTCGACCCACGGCGTATACGAGGAAGGCATCAGCGAAATCTGCGAAGTTATCCACAGCCACGGCGGCCAGGTGTACATGGATGGCGCCAACCTTAACGCGCAGGTCGGACTGGCGCGCCCGGCGGACATTGGTGCCGACGTGTCCCACATGAACCTGCACAAGACTTTCTGCATTCCCCATGGTGGCGGCGGGCCGGGCATGGGGCCGATTGGTGTGCGCGCGCATCTGGCGCCGTTCGTGGCCAACCACCCGGTGGTGCCGATCGAAGGGCCACTGGCGCAAAACGGCGCAGTCAGTGCGGCGCCTTGGGGCAGTGCGAGCATCCTGCCGATCAGCTGGATGTACATCGCGATGATGGGGCCGCAACTGGCGGATGCCAGTGAGGTGGCGATCCTCGCCGCGAATTACCTGGCGCAGCACTTGTCCGGGGCGTTTCCGGTGCTCTACACCGGGCGCAACGAGCGGGTGGCTCACGAATGCATTCTTGACCTGCGGCCACTCAAGACGCTGACCGGAATCAGCGAGGAGGACGTCGCCAAGCGGCTGATGGACTACGGCTTCCATGCGCCGACCATGTCGTTTCCTGTACCGGGGACGTTGATGGTGGAACCGACCGAAAGTGAATCGAAGGCAGAACTGGACCGGTTTATCGGGGCGATGCTGAGTATCCGCGCGGAAATTACCGAGGTGCAGAACGGCAACTGGCCAGCCGATGACAACCCGCTGAAACGTTCGCCGCATACCCTGGCGGATATCACTGGGGTTTGGGAACGGTCCTACAGCATCGAGCAGGCGGTGACACCGGATGCTCACACCAAGGCGCACAAGTACTGGCCGGTGGTGAACCGTGTCGATAACGTTTACGGCGATCGGAACCTGTTTTGCGCTTGCGTCCCGGTGGATGATTACCGGTGATCTGCTGCGCAACACAAACCCAATGTGGGAGCGAGCCTGCTCGCGATAGCGGTGTGACAGTCGTGGATGATTTCGACTGATCTACCGCTATCGCGAGCAGGCTCGCTCCCACAGGGTTTTGTATCAGGCATAAAAAATGCCGCTCATGGGAGCGGCATTTTTGTTCAGCGGTAAATCTTAATTCGACGCGACGGCATTCTTCGCCAGGATCGCGTTCGCCAGTTCCATGTCCGTGGCTTGCAGGCCAGGGTTGTCGGCGCGGACTTTCTGCATCGCGGCCTCCAGGTATGGACCGCGAATGCCGCCGTCGCTGGCGACAAAGCTGCCGGCATCGTCCTGGGCAGCAACGATCAGTTTGTGATCCTTGAACGTCAGGTAGGTCGAACCGGTGGTCGCACCGGATGAGATGACGTTACGCCAAAAGCTATCAGCCATCGCCGAACCGACAGGAAGGGACAACAAGGCGATGGTAGCGACAGCAAGTTTGAAACGCATATTGGGTGACTCCACTGGTTAACTACGGCCTTTGATTGCCAATTCCCCAATCGAGTTCCATAGCGGCCGCGCCTACTTTTGCTCGCTCTGCGGCGTTACCCGCAACACCTCCTCAATCGTCGTCAAACCCGCCGCCACTTTCTGCGCGCCTGACAATCGCAAGCTGCGCATGCCTTCCTTGAACGCCTGTCGCCGCACCGCCAGCAAATCGGTGTCGGGGCTGATCAGCGCTTTGACGCCGTCCGTCAGCTGCATGATTTCGTAGACCCCGGCGCGGCCGCGGTAACCGGTATCGCGGCATTCAAGGCAACCGATGGCACGATGTGCGTTGTGCGGCAACGGTGCCTGCCAGGGCCGCGTCAGGGTTTGCCAGTCTTCTTCACCCAGGGTCAGCGGCGCCTTGCAATGCGGGCACAAGGTGCGGACCAGGCGCTGGGCCATGACGCCGAGTACCGTGGCTTTGATCAGGTAATGCGGCACGCCCAGTTCCAGCAAGCGGCTGATTGCGCTCGGCGCATCGTTGGTGTGCAGCGTCGAGAGCACCAAGTGGCCAGTGAGCGCAGCCTGGATCGCCATTTCAGCGGTTTCCAGATCACGGATCTCACCGATCATGATGATGTCGGGATCCTGCCGCATCAGCGCGCGCACACCGGCGGCGAAGGTCAGGTCGATGTTGTGCTGGACCTGCATCTGGTTGAACGCCGGCTCGACCATTTCGATCGGGTCTTCGATGGTGCAGAGGTTGACCTCCGGCGTCGCCAGTTTCTTCAGGGTGGTGTACAGCGTGGTGGTCTTGCCGGAACCGGTCGGCCCGGTGACCAGGATGATGCCGTTGGGCTGGCTCGTCATGTCCTGCCAGCGGCGCAAGTCATCGGCGGAGAAGCCCAACTGATCGAAGTTCTTGAGCAGTACTTCCGGGTCGAAGATCCGCATGACCATTTTTTCGCCGAACGCAGTGGGTAATGTCGACAGCCGCAGCTCGACTTCGCCACCGCCCGGGGTCTTGGTTTTCACCCGGCCGTCCTGGGGTTTGCGTTTTTCTGCGACGTTCATCCGCCCCAGGCTTTTCAGGCGGCTGACGATGGCCATGGTCACTTGCGGCGGGAATTGATAGACGTTGTGCAGCACGCCGTCGATGCGAAAGCGCACCGTGCCTTGTTCGCGCCGGGGTTCGATGTGGATGTCACTGGCGCGTTGTTGGAACGCGTACTGGAACAGCCAATCGACGATGTTGACGATGTGCGCGTCGTTGGCGTCCGGCTCCTGGTCGCTGGCGCCGAGGTTGAGCAACTGCTCGAAATTGCCCAGGGTGTTCATCTGCTGATCGGCATTGGTCGCGCCGCTGACCGATTTGGCCAGGCGGAAAAACTCCACGCTGAAGCGCTGGATATCCACCGGGTTGGCAACCACACGCTTGATCGGCAGCTTCAGCACATGGGTCAGGTCGGCTTCCCAACCGGTGACGTAGGGCTGGGCGCTGGCCACGGTCACCGCGTCGCGGTCGATGGACACCGCCAGAATCTTGTGGCGCTGGGCGAAGGCGTAGGACATCAGCGGCGTAATCGCTGCAACGTTGATTTTCAGCGGATCGATACGCAGATAAGGCTGACCGGCCTGTTGCGACAGCCACAGGGTCAGGCTTTCCAGATCAAGGTGTTTACCGGGACGGCTGAGATCGTCCAGCAGTTGGCTGGCAATGAATTCCAGCGGGTGCATCTGGCCATTGGCAGCGTGACGGCGTCGAGCATTGAGCGCGTGTTCGGCCGAGTCCTGGCTGATGAAACCTTGGGCGACCAGTTCACGCAGCAAATCATTGAGATCCAGCCAGCGGTCCTGAATGGCAAGTTGAACGGACATGCGGGCTCCTCATGAACAACAGTTCGCAAAGGATAGTCGCGGACCCGCAGACCGTTGGGCCACTACGCGACGAAGCCGTGTCGAGTTTTTTCAGCCCGCCGCCTGAGCCGGTTCATTCCACATGCAATCAACCGCTTGCAGATCAACCGAACAGACGCTGATCAGGTTACGTAATTTTTCCGCGATCACCTGGGCGCGATGCCCGCTCAGGCCGTCTATCACGATGGCGATCGACAACAGATCGTCCGTCCGCTGCACGCTGACCTGTTGCGGCGTCAGACACTGCAATGCGAACAGGTTGAGCGCCCGGCACAGCAGGTCGGGTTCGGCCTCGGCCAACAGTTGATAGTGCACGCGGCAGTGGGCGTTGCTGACGTTCCAGACATCGGCGCGGGTGTGCGGGGTGTTGACGGCTTCTAGATGCGGCATGCTCGTTCTCCAAACTGGTGGAGGAATTTTTACATTCGGTGCCGGGCATTTCTTATCTATGATTGGGCATATTGGCGATTGTTTGAATTGCTCGATTCGGTAAGTTATCAATTAAAGGTTTTTTTATGCATAGCGAGTTGGATGGCTACGACCGCAAGATTCTCGCGTTGCTGCAAGAGGACGCTTCGCTTTCCAGTGCACAGATTGCCGAACAGGTGGGGCTGTCGCAGTCGCCGTGCTGGCGGCGGATTCAGCGGATGAAGGAGGAGGGGATCATTCGCGGGCAGGTGACCTTGCTTGACCGGAAGAAAATCGGGCTTAACACGCAGATCTTCGCCGAAATCAAACTCAACGCTCACGGGCGATCGAACTTCACCGAATTCACCGAGGCGATTCGCGGTTTTCCCGAAGTGCTGGAGTGTTATGTGCTGATGGGGTCGGTGGATTTCTTGCTGCGGATTGTGACGGCGGACATCGAGGCGTATGAGCGCTTCTTCTTCGAGAAGCTGTCGATGGTGCCGGGGATCCAGGAGGTGAACTCGATTGTGGCGTTGTCGGAGATCAAATCAACGACGAGTTTGCCGGTGTTGCGCTGACCCTACACTGATCGTTCCCACGCTCCTGCGTGGGAATGCAGCCTGTGACGCTCCGCGTCACCTGGACGCGGAGCGTCCCTTGAGGCATTCCCACGCAGAGCGTGGGAACGATCATCATCGCGAGATTTACATGCGCAGCAGCATTTTCCAGGCACGATTCTGATACACCGCAATCGCCTGCTGCTTACGCGCATCCAGCGATTCATCGGTGATCGGCTCGTTGGCCAATTGAGCAAGCTGTTTCAGCTCACCGTACAGGCGATCCATTTCCGGGATGTCCAGCACGTTGCGGGCGTGGTGCAGCCAGGCCTGGATGCGCTCGATACGCGGCAGTTGCTCGGCCAGGTCTTCCGGTTGTTGCTGATAACGCTGCAGTTGCAGGGAAGTCGCTTCCTCGCCCAGCAGACGCGGCAGCCAGCTACCCAATTGCGCAGCGCCCTGGCGATTGCCGCGGACGTTGCGATCGGCAGCCCAGGTGCGGGCCAGCAACCAGCGCGAAGTGTTCAACGAGAACAAGCCCCAGCGCGGATCTTCCAGTTCTTCGAGGAACTGCTCCGGCGCGGCTTTGCGCACGTCTTCGTCATCGATACCGGCCTGTACCAGCGGACGCCAGTCTTCGAGCAAGGCGTCCAGCGCGACGCGCAGATCGTGCGTTGACTGACGTGGCGCGGCTTGGCCCAGGCTGCTCAGCAGCGCGCGCAATTCAGCCAGGTTTTCGACCCAGTCCTGCAACAGGCGCCAGTGGCCATTGAAGCGATACTGCTCGGCCAGGCGCTGGCTGCTGCTCAGCAAGTGCCAGCTCAGCGCGGCAAAAGCGTCGTCCAGCGGCATTTCGGCGGTGATCTGCGGCGCCGGCAGGCTCAACGAATAGCTGTTGGCGTCGTACAAGCGATAACCGCGCTCGGCCTTGCTGATGTCACATGGCATCAGGGCCAGGGTCGCGGCCAGTTCGGCGGCCAGTTCCAGCAGTGCGGCCGGCTCGCCTTCGCGCAGTTCCAGTTCCAGCTCGCAGATTTCTTCTTTCTGCTTGCCCACGATCACATGTCCCAGGTCCAGTGCGGCTTCAATCACCACTTTGGTCTTGCCACGGCCCCAGGCGATTTCCGCGCGTTCGCGGACGAAATCGGTGGTGAAGATCGGCTTGAGGGTTTTCTTGTCCAGCTCGGCCAATTCTTCAGGCCAGCATTCGCCGTCGAGTTTCTTCACGTCGAGCTTGGCTTTGGGCAGGTTCCAGTCGTATTCGTTACGCTCGGACAAACCGGCGACGCTCTGGCCGCGGGTCTTGAGGGTCTGAATCACTTCTTCGCCATCGCGGCGCAGGCGCAGGGCAACCTTGGCGCGGGCCAGGTCGCGCTCAGGCGTGTCGAAGTACTGGTTCATCAACTCACGGCGTTCCCAGCCACTTTTGTTGCGTTTTTTCAGGAGCGGGTGCTCGCGCAGGGCAGCGAGCGTTTCTCGGCTGACGCGGAGTTTGATTTCGGTTTCTTTCTGCATGGCCGGAAAATCCAGGATCGGGAGCGCAGCCGGGGGAAATGTGTGGCTGCCAAGGTCGTGCAGTGTACAGGACTCCTCCGAGATAGGGTCCGCGACGGTTTATTCCTGTCGCCGGATGGTTCTATGATGGAGTTCAAATCGGGAGTTGGAGTCAGCGATGCCTTTGCCGTCCATGAAAGATCAGTTCGCTGCGCTGATCGCCGCGCCGTCCGTCAGCTGTACGCAGGCCCGCCTCGATCAATCCAACCGACCGGTGATTGATTTGCTGGCGACGTGGCTCGGCGATCTGGGTTTTGCCTGCGACATCCAGCAGGTCAGCCCCGGCAAATTCAATCTGCTGGCCAGTTTCGGCTCCGGCCCCGGTGGCCTGGTGCTGGCCGGTCACAGCGACACCGTGCCATTCGATGGTGCGCTGTGGCAGACCGATCCGCTGAAACTGACCGAAGTCGACGGCCGCTGGGTCGGGCTGGGCAGTTGCGACATGAAGGGCTTTTTCGCGCTGGCCATCGAGGCCGTCATACCGCTGCTCGATCAGCCGTTCAAGCAACCGCTGCTGATCCTCGCCACCTGCGATGAAGAAAGCTCGATGTCCGGCGCTCGCGCCCTGGCCGAAGCCGGGCGGCCGCTCGGTCGTGCGGCGGTGATCGGCGAGCCGACCGGGCTCAAGCCGATCCGCATGCACAAAGGCATCATGATGGAGCGCATCGACATCCTCGGTCAGAGCGGCCACTCCTCGGATCCGCGACTGGGTCACAGCGCCCTCGAAGCCATGCACGATGCCATCGGTGAACTGCGCGGTTTGCGATTGGCGTGGCAGCGTGAGTTCCGTAATCCACAGTTCAGCGTGCCGACGCCGACCCTGAATTTCGGCTGCATCCATGGCGGCGATAATCCCAACCGTATTTGCGGCCAGTGCTCGCTGGAATTCGATCTGCGTCCATTGCCGGGCATGGACCCCAATGCCCTGCGTGCGCAGATTCTGCAGAAGCTCAAGCCCATTGCCGAGTGGCATCAGGTGAAGATCGATTACGCGCCACTGTTCCCCGAAGTGCCGCCGTTCGAGCAGGCCGAGGACGCCGAATTGGTCCGTGTCGCGGAAAAGCTCACCGGCCATCGTGCCGAAGCAGTAGCGTTCGGCACCGAAGCGCCTTATCTTCAGCGTCTTGGCTGCGAAACCCTGGTGCTCGGCCCTGGCGACATCGCCTGTGCGCACCAACCGGGGGAATACCTCGAAATGTCACGTTTGCAGCCTACGGTGCATCTATTACGTCAACTGATTGAACATTACTGCCTGACACCGGCCAAAACGCCAATGCCAGTCGGTTGAGCGAGATCCCTGTGGGAATGAGCCTGCTCGCGATAGCGGTGTGTCAGATACTTCAGTATCGACTGACATTCCGCTATCGCGAGCAGGCTCACTCCCACAGGGGCTGTGTCACGGCTGGCAAGCCTCGTAAATTGCCGGTGTCCCAACCCGTATTCATGAGGAGAGCGCGCGTGTCGCCAAGCCTGTTCCGACGATAACCATCAGCCCGCTGTGCGTTTTCTGTTTCGCCCATTTTTTGGCTGCTATTTATTACAGGCCCAGGTTCATGCCCGAATACGTTAATTGGCTTCGTCACGCTTCGCCTTACATCAACGCCCACCGTGATTGCACGTTCGTCGTCATGCTGCCCGGCGATGGCGTGGAGCACCCGAACTTCGGCAATATCGTCCACGACCTGGTGCTGTTGCACAGTCTGGGCGTGCGGCTGGTGCTGGTTCACGGCTCCCGTCCGCAAATTGAAACCCGCCTCGCTGCACGCGGCCTGACCCCGCATTACCACCACGGCATGCGCATCACCGATGCCGCAACGCTGGAATGTGTGATCGATGCGGTAGGCCAGCTGCGTATTGCCATTGAAGCGCGGCTTTCGATGGACATGGCTTCATCGCCAATGCAGGGCTCGCGTTTGCGGGTGGCCAGCGGCAACCTGGTGACGGCGCGGCCGATTGGCGTGCTGGAAGGTGTCGACTATCACCACACCGGCGAAGTGCGTCGGGTCGACCGCAAGGGCATCAATCGCCTGCTGGATGAGCGTTCCATCGTGCTGCTGTCGCCGCTGGGTTACTCGCCGACCGGTGAAATTTTCAACCTCGCCTGCGAAGACGTCGCCACCCGCGCGGCCATTGATCTGGGGGCAGACAAGCTGCTGTTGTTCGGCGCCGACCTCGGCCTGATCGATGAAAACGGTCGCCTGGTTCGTGAGCTGCGTCCGCAACAGGTGCCGGCGCATTTGCAGCGACTGGGCAGCAACTATCAAGCAGAGCTGTTGGATGCGGCCGCCGAGGCCTGCCGCGGTGGTGTGGCGCGCAGTCATATCGTCAGCTACGCCGAAGACGGCGCGCTGCTGACCGAACTGTTCACCCGCGACGGTGGCGGTACGCTGGTGGCCCAGGAGCAATTCGAGATTGTCCGCGAAGCGGCCATCGAAGACGTCGGTGGTTTGCTGGATTTGATCAGCCCGTTGGAAGAGCAGGGCATTCTGGTGCGGCGTTCCCGCGAGGTGCTGGAGCGTGAGATCGAGCAGTTCAGCGTGGTCGAGCGCGAAGGCATGATCATCGCGTGTGCGGCGCTGTATCAGATTGCTGATTCGGATGCGGGGGAGTTGGCGTGTCTGGCGGTGAACCCGGAGTATCGCCATGGCGGTCGTGGAGATGAGCTGCTGGAGCGCATCGAAACCCGCGCCCGGGCGCAGGGGCTGAAAACCCTGTTCGTACTGACGACCCGCACCGCTCACTGGTTTCGCGAGCGTGGGTTTGTGCCGAGCAGTGTTGAGCGTCTGCCATCAGCGCGTGCGTCGCTGTACAACTACCAGCGTAATTCGAAGATCTTCGAAAAAACCCTGTGACTCTGTGGCGAGGGGGCTTGCCCCCGCTGGGTTGCGAAGCGGCCCCAAAAACCGGTCAATGCGGTGTGCCTGACAGAACCGTATTGCTGATACAGGGAGTCCTTCGGCCTCCAGCGGGAGCAAGCTCCCTCGCCACAGGTTCTGCATGTTACTCAGTGACAAACTTCGCACTGACATACGGCGAATAATCCGGCAGCACCGTCTCGACCTTCCCCTGTTCCTTCAAGAACTTCGCCGTCTCGCCAATCGCCTTGGCCGTGCCGCCGTTCAGCAACGCAGCGGTCTGTTGAGCCTTAGCGTCCGGGAACGTGGAACCGGCCAGCAACTCCGGCACATCCACAGCATTGGCACCGGTCAGTTTGGCGATTTTTTGCACCGGTACCGAGTCGGCAGTCCAGCTGTCCTTATGCGCGGCATAGTCGGCGAAAGAGTCCAGCGTGACCTTGGCGAATCTGGCCACAACCTCTGGGTGCTTCTCGGCGTAATCCTTGCGCGCGACCCAGACCTCGAAGGTCGGTGCTCCCCATTGGCCGACCTGTGCCGCGTCGGTCAAGGTCTTGCCAGTCTTGCGAATTTCCCCCAGCGCCGGCGACCAGACAAACGCCCCATCGATATCACCGCGCTTCCACGCCGCCGCAATTTCCGCTGGCTGTAAATTCACCACTTTGACTTTTGAGGCATCCAGGACCCAGTGCTTCAACGCACCCAGCAAACTGTAATGGGAGGTTGAAACGAAGGGTGTGGCGATGGTCTTTCCGATCAGATTTTCCGGTTTATCAATACCGCTGCCGTTGCGTACCACCAGTGCTTCAGCGGCGTTGATCTGGGCGGAAACAATGAACGCAACGATTGGCAGATTGCGCGAAGCGGCGGCAGCCAACGGACTGGAGCCGAGGTTGCCAATCTGTACGTCGCCGGAAGCGATGGCTGTAACCACTTCCGGGCCGCTATTGAAACGACGCCAGTCAATTTTCTGACCCAGGGTTTTCTCGTACAGTCCGTCTGCCTGGGGGACTTTGCTGGGGTCGATGCCGGTTTGATAACCGATCGTGAGGTTCGCCGCCTGAGCGCTGACGGAAATTAATAGCGATACACAAACTGTAACAACTGGACCGGATAGTGCGCGTTTGGTCGTCATGGCGCTGCCTTTCGATAGGGATTGATCGTGTGTGGCATCAAGCTAATCGATCTAAAAAAAGGCTAATAAATACCATTTAGGAATTAGCTTATGAGTCGGTGACCGTGTCCCGACTCAAGGGAGAGTTCGGAGCTAAATTCCTGAACAGTATGAAAAAGAACGGGGTGATTCTTTTTGGGTTTAAGGCCCGGAAAGGAAGGAATTTATAGAGGGGTTAGACCATGGTCGTAGACACACAAAGTTACGATTGACTTGTGAGTCACGGTCTGGCGCTAATCGCGGATCTTAGGAGCCCGGGCGAACGACCCAGGACCAGGAACACAAGAATTAGAAACGAGAGGAGCGAAACAATGAACAAGTCCACCTTGGCTCTGGCCGTGGCTGTAGGGGTTTTGGCGCAGCAGGCAGGCGCCGCCGGTTTCCTGGAAGACAGCAAGGCTTCCGTCAGTTCCCGCACCATGTATTTCAACGACGATAACCGTGATGCCGGTGGCTCGGATCAGAGAGAGAGCGGTGAAGGCCTCAAGTTCGATTATCTGTCCGGTTTCACCCAAGGGACGGTCGGTTTCGGTATCGACGCCCAGGCCCTTGTGGGTATCCATCTGGACGGCGGCAAAGGTCACCACCCAGCCAACAACAACACGTTCTTCCCAAGCGACACCGATGGTTCGGCCGTGCACGAGTGGAGCCGCGCGGCAGCCAACGTCAAGGCCCGCTTCTCGAAGACCGAAGCCCACCTGGGTGGCGCGCTGCAACCGAACATGCCGATCCTGGTTGCGAACGACAGCCGTCTGCTGCCACAGACCTTTGACGGTGGCACCCTCACCTCGAAGGAAATCGACAACGTGACCCTCAACGCGGGTCAGTTGGAGCACTCGGCAGGTCGCGCTTCTTCAAACTCCACCGGCCTGGCCGTGGCTGGCGGTACTCAGGACAGCAACCAGTTCCGCTACGCCGGTGCTGACTGGAAGGTCACCAAGGACCTCACCCTGCAGTACTACCACTCGAATCTGAAGGATTACTACAAGCAGGACTTCCTTGGCTTGATTCACGTTTTTCCGATCGACGCCAAACAGTCCTTCAAGACGGACCTGCGCTATTTTGACAGCGGCTCCGATGGCAAGAACGGCGATCCCGGTTACCGCTTCAACAACAACGGTGGTTTCGCCAAGACGCCAGGCGAGGTCGATAACAAGACCTGGAGCGCCATGTTCACCTACACCCTGGGTGGCAACGCTTTCCTGCTTGGTCACCAACGCGTCAATGATGACGGCGGTTTCGTCTACCTGAACCAGGGCAACGTGGTCGACAGCAATGGCCGTCCGGAAGCCAACGGAGGCGCGAGCTTCTACCTGTTCACCGATGCCATGATCAACGGTTTTGTCCGTGCCGGTGAAAACACCACCTTCGGTCAATACAGCTACGATTTCGCCGCTGCGGGTGTGCCGGGTCTGAAAGCCTCCGTGGCTTACCTGAAGGGCGAAAACATCAAATCCGCAACCGGTGGCAGCGATGCGTCCGAGTGGGAGCGCGACATGCGGGTGGACTACACCATTCAGCAAGGCGCGCTCAAAGGCTTGGGCGCAACGGTGCGTCATGGCGTCTACCGTGGCGACGCTGCTGGCATTGCCGACAAGGACCAGACCCGTCTGATCTTCAACTACACCTACAGCTTCCTCTAAAAACCATCCGGAAAAGCCTCGCTGGCAAGCGAGGCTTTTTTGTGGGTTTGTATATTCCAAATAGCAATTAATCAGTAATTTATTATTCTTTTTAGCTTTTATGATAAACGCCTAAAGTGAGTGGCACAGGAGCCGATACCTTGTGTCCCGACTCAGCGTAATAGCGCGAAGCCATATTCCTGAATGGCATGAAAAAAGATGAAATAATTCTTTTTGTGTTTATTATGCGGGCCAAAATCACAGGGTCAGACCATCGCCGTAGTTATACGGTCTGGTACTCACCGAGCTTTCAGGATCCAGGGCATTCGACCCAGGACCTAAAAATTAGAAACGAGAGGAGCGAAACAAATGAACAAGTCCACCTTGGCCCTGGCTGTGGCCGTAGGGGTTGTGGCGCAGCAGGCAGGCGCCGCCGGTTTCATCGAAGACAGCAAAGCTACTTTGGGGCTGCGTAACTTCTACATCAATAACGATAACCGTGATTCGGGTACCAAAGCTGCCGGTGCACAGAAGAAGAACGAAGAATGGGGCCAAGGCTTCGATCTGCGCTTCATCTCCGGTTACACCCAAGGCACCGTAGGCTTCGGTATTGACGCTATCGGTCTGTTGGGCGTGCGTCTGGATTCGGGCGGTGGCACTAATGGTGCGAGCCCTGCAACTGCCACGAACTATGGTTCTTATGGTGGTACTGTTTTTCCCAGCAAGTCCAACGGCGAAGCAGTTGATAACTTCTCCAGCCTGGGCCTGACTGCCAAAGCCAAGATTTCCCAGACCGAACTGAAATTGGGCACCCTGCAGCCAAAACTGCCAGTGATCGTGACCAACGACGGCCGTCTGCTGCCGCAAACCTTCCAGGGCGGCCAGATCACTTCGAACGAGATCAAGGACCTGACACTGGTCGGTGGCCAGATCGAGCACGTCAAGGGCCGTAACTCCAGCAACAACGAAGAGTTGTCGATCGCTGGTGCTAATGGTCGTACTGCTTCCGGCCGTGACAGCAACAAGTTCATCTACGGTGGCGGCGACTACAAGATCACCAAAGACCTGACTGCCCAGTACTACTACGGCAATCTGGAAGACTTCTACAAGCAACACTTCCTGGGTCTGGTACACAACTGGGCGATCGGTCCAGGTGTGTTGAAATCTGACCTGCGTTATTTCAACAGCTCCGATGACGGTCTCAATAGCAACACTCCGACCTATTACAGCAGCGGTAACTACAACAGCACCGTCAACGGTAAAGGCAAGGTCGACAACAACCTGTACAGCGGCCTGTTCCTGTACACCGTTGCCGGTCACACCTTCGGCGGCGGTTATCAGGTCAGCAACGGCAGCAGCGACTTCCCTTGGTTGAACCAGGGTGACGGCTCGTCGGCTTACCTGACTACCGACAGCCAGATCGCCAAGTTCGCCCGTGCCGGCGAACGTACCTGGCAGGCACGCTACTCGTATGACTTCGCCAAGGTTGGCGTGCCTGGCTTGACCGCCGGCATGGTTTACTTGCATGGCGACGACATCGATACCCGTTCCCCAGCAAGCACTGGCAGCTCCGAATGGGAACGTGACCTGACCGTTGGTTACGTCGTACCGGAAGGCCCGTTGAAAAACGTTGGCCTGATGTGGAAAAACGCTACATGGCGCACCAACATCCCGGGCCAACGCGACCAGGACGAAAACCGCCTGATCGTCAGCTACTCGATCCCGCTGTTGTAATAGCGCTCGCGTAACTGAAGTAAAAAAAAGCCCCGCCCGGCATCTCGCCGGGCGGGGCTTTTGCGTTTTCAAGTCAGGCTCACCCCCGTAAACCCTCCTCGAAATTTCCCTCTTTGTGCAGCAACTCAAGGCCTTCTCGAACCTTGAGGGCGATAGTCGTCCTGACCGCTGCCGAGGTCCAGTGAACAGTTTTTTAATATTCATTAATGATCTAAATAAATCGATATTTATTCTTTTTAATGAATAAGAAATACAGGCACAGTTGCCCTCAACAAGCACTCACCAGGAGCAGCACCATGAGCCTCAGACTGGGCGATATCGCCCCCGACTTTGAACAGGATTCCAGCGCCGGCACCCTCCGTTTCCACGAATGGCTGGGCGATAGCTGGGGCGTGCTGTTTTCCCACCCGGCGGACTTCACCCCGGTGTGCACCACCGAGTTGGGCTTCACTGCCAAGCTCAAGGACGAGTTTGCCCAACGCGGCGTGAAAGCCATTGCCCTGTCCGTGGACCCGGTGGACTCGCACCACAAGTGGATCGAAGACATCAACGAAACCCAGAACACCCTCGTCAACTTCCCGATCCTTGCCGACGCCGACCGCAAGGTCTCGGACCTCTACGACCTGATCCACCCGAACGCCAACGACACCCTGACCGTGCGTTCGCTGTTCGTGATCGACCCGAACAAAAAGGTTCGGCTGACCATCACCTACCCGGCGAGCACCGGCCGTAACTTCCATGAAATTCTGCGGGTGATCGACTCGCTGCAACTCACCGACAACTACAAGGTAGCCACCCCGGCCAATTGGCAGGACGGTGATGAAGTGGTGATCGTGCCGTCGCTCAAGGACGAAGACGAAATCAACAAACGCTTTCCCAAGGGCTATCGCGCGGTGAAGCCGTACCTGCGACTGACGCCACAACCGAACAGATAACTCAGCTGACTCTCGTTCCCACGCAGAGCGTGGGAACGATTACCACAAAGCAGGGGATTTCAGGCCGTTTATACGGCCTGTTTTTTTGCCTGGGAAAAGACATTCCTTATAGATCTGCAAGGAATAACCAAATGAATAAATATGATTTATGGATATAACAATCACCTGTTAAGGTCACTTCCATCAAAGCGAGATCGCAAGCCGCGAATCGCCCACACCGTTCAAGGAATCGTCTGAATGTTGGTTGTCTCAATCGGTGGCAGTCCTAGCCAACGCTCCCGTTCCGGGGTGCTGCTGGCACGCTCTCAACGCTGGTTGCAGGAGCAAGGTGTGGAAGTGGTGAGTTATCAGGTGCGGGACTTCCCGGCCGAGGATTTGCTGCATGCGCGCTTCGACAGCCCGAAGGTGATCGACCTGCTGCAACAGATTGAAAACGCCGATGGCCTGCTGATCGCCACGCCGGTCTACAAAGCGTCGTTCTCCGGCGCACTGAAAACTGTATTGGACCTGCTGCCCGAGCGTGCCCTGGCCCACAAAGTGGTATTGCCAATGGCCACCGGCGGCAGCATCGCGCACATGTTGGCGGTGGACTACGCGCTCAAACCGGTGCTGTCGGCGTTGAAAGCCCAGGAGATGCTCCACGGGATTTTCGCCGTAGACAGCCAGATCGCTTATGGCGAAGGCAGCGCCCAGGCGCAGTTGGCACCGGAACTGGAAGAACGACTGAATGAATCGCTGGAACTGTTTTTCAGCGCCATGGCCCGACGGCCCAAGCCGATCGATCCGAACCTGTTGAATGAACGTTTGTTGAGTGCTCGCTGGAGCATTTAAGCCAGCACTCAAGCCACACCTGAAATTGAAGTACTCACCTTACTCAGCCGCCAACGGCCAAGCAGGTGCAGCCAAAACCCAACTGCAAAAAGGAGAGCGCCATGCGCACTGTCATTTTGCGTCGTGGTCTGGTCGCTCTGTTTGCTGCGGCTGTCACCTTCGGCGCCATTACTCAAGCTCAAGCCGAGACGCTTCGAATCGGCTATCAAAAATACGGCACCCTGGTGCTGCTCAAAGCCAAAGGTACATTGGAAAAACGCCTCGCCGCCCAAGGCGTGGACGTGCAATGGACTGAATTCCCCGGCGGCCCGCAATTGCTCGAAGGGCTGAACGTCGGCTCCATCGACTTCGGCGTGACGGGTGAAACGCCACCGGTATTCGCTCAAGCCGCCGGCGCCGATCTGCTCTACGTCGCCTACGAACCACCCGCGCCTCACAGCGAAGCGATCCTGGTGCCGAAGGACTCGCCGATCAAATCGGTGCTGGACCTCAAGGGCAAGAAAGTCGTCCTGAACAAAGGCTCCAACGTTCACTACCTGCTGGTCCGCGCATTGGAAGATGCCGGCCTCAAATACACCGACATCCAGACCGTCTTCCTGCCGCCGGCCGATGCCCGCGCCGCGTTCGAACGTGGCAGCGTCGATGCCTGGGTGATCTGGGATCCGTACCAGGCCGCCGCCGAACAACAGTTGCAGGCGCGCACCCTGCGTGATGGCCAAGGCATCGTCGACAACCATCAGTTCTACCTCGCGACCAAACCTTATGCGCAGAAAAATCCGCAGGTAATCAAGACCCTCGTGGAAGAAGTGCGCGCGGTCGGTGAATGGTCCAAGGCCAATCCCGTCGAGGTGACCCAACAAGTCTCGCCGCTGCTCGGCCTGCCCGCCGACATCACCCTCACTTCGATGAAGCGCCAAGGTTTCGGCGCACTGTTCATCACGCCAGACGTGGTCGCCGCGCAACAGAAAATCGCCGATACCTTCTATCAGCTCAAGCTGATTCCAAAGCCACTGAGCATCAAAGACGTGATCTGGACGCCTCCGGCGGCCGTTGCCAACGCTCAGTAATTCGAATCCCCAAGGAGACCACTCCAATGAGCCTCAATATCTTCTGGTTCCTGCCTACCCACGGCGACGGCCATTACCTTGGTACCGCCGAAGGCGCTCGCGCCGTCGACCACGGTTATCTGCAACAAGTCGCGCAAGCGGCGGATCGGCTGGGCTTCGGCGGGGTGCTGATTCCTACCGGGCGTTCTTGCGAAGATTCGTGGCTGGTGGCCGCGTCGCTGATCCCGGTGACCCAGCGTTTGAAATTCCTCGTCGCCCTGCGCCCCGGGATCATTTCCCCGACGGTGGCCGCGCGTCAGGCTGCGACGCTGGATCGCCTGTCCGGCGGCCGTGCCTTGTTCAATCTGGTAACCGGCGGTGATCCGGAAGAATTGGCCGGCGACGGTTTGTTCCTGACTCACGAAGAACGCTATCAAGCCTCGGTGGAATTCACCCGCATCTGGCGCCGCGTGCTGGAAGGCGAAACCGTCGATTATGACGGTCAGCACATCAGCGTGAAAGGCGCGAAGTTGCTCTACCCGCCGATCCAGCAACCGCGTCCGCCGCTGTATTTCGGCGGTTCTTCGGAAGCGGCGCAGGATCTGGCAGCCGAGCAGGTTGAAATGGTTTTGACCTGGGGCGAACCGCCGGCCGCCGTTGCCGAGAAGATCGAACAAGTGCGCGCCAAAGCCGCGAAGCTCGGGCGCACCGTGCGCTTCGGCATTCGCTTGCATGTGATCGTTCGTGAAACCAATGCCGAAGCCTGGCAAGCGGCGGATCGGCTGATCTCTCATCTGGACGACGACACCATCGCCCGCGCCCAGGCTTCTCTGGCGCGCTTCGACTCGGTCGGCCAGCAACGCATGGCCGCCCTGCATGGCGGCAGCCGTGACAACCTGGAAGTCAGCCCCAACCTGTGGGCGGGTGTCGGCCTGGTGCGTGGCGGTGCCGGTACGGCATTAGTGGGCGACGGCCCGACCGTGGCCGCCCGCGTGAAGGAATACGCGGACCTGGGCATCGACACGTTCATCTTCTCCGGTTACCCACACCTGGAAGAGTCGTACCGTGTCGCCGAATTGCTGTTCCCGCACCTCGATATCGAGCGTCCGGAACTGCCGAAAAGCGCCGGTTACGTCAGCCCGTTTGGCGAGATGGTCGCCAACGACATCCTCCCCAAAGCCGCCTCGCAGAGCTGAGGCGCGCCATGAAGAAACTTATCCATACCCTCGCGCCATGGGCGTTGCCGGTGTTGCTGCTGGCGGTGTGGCAGTTGTCGGTGTCGGCGGGCTGGTTGTCGACACGGATTTTGCCGGCACCCATCGCCGTCATCGAAGCCGGCGTCAGCCTGGTGCGCAGCGGTGAAATCTGGACGCACCTGGCGATCAGCGGCTGGCGCGCAGCGCTGGGCTTCGCCATCGGCGGCAGCATCGGCCTGGCTTTGGGCTTCATCACTGGCCTGTCGAAATGGGGCGAACGGCTGCTCGACAGTTCGGTGCAGATGATCCGCAACGTGCCGCACCTGGCGCTGATTCCACTGGTGATCCTGTGGTTTGGCATCGATGAGTCGGCGAAGATTTTCCTGGTGGCGTTGGGCACGTTGTTCCCGATCTACCTCAACACTTATCACGGCATTCGCAACGTCGATCCGGCGCTGGTGGAAATGTCCCGCAGTTATGGCTTGTCCGGTTTCAGCCTGTTCCGTCAGGTGATCCTGCCGGGCGCGCTGCCTTCGATTCTGGTCGGCGTGCGGTTCGCGCTGGGCTTCATGTGGCTGACGTTGATCGTCGCGGAAACCATTTCCGCCAGCTCCGGCATCGGCTACCTGGCGATGAATGCCCGGGAGTTCTTGCAGACCGACGTGGTGGTCCTGGCGATTCTGTTGTACGCGGTGCTCGGCAAACTCGCCGACCTCGCGGCCCGTGGGCTTGAACGCGTGTGGTTGCGCTGGCACCCGGCCTATCAGGTTGTCAAAGGAGGTGCGGCATGACGGCTCAACAACCTCCACGCCTGCTGCGCGGGATTCCGCTGGCAGTGCGCAAACTGCAGAAGACGTTTGGTGCACGACAGGTTTTGCGCGAGATCGATCTGCACATCCCGGCGGGTCAGTTTGTCGCCGTGGTCGGTCGTAGCGGTTGCGGCAAAAGCACCTTGCTGCGCTTGCTCGCCGGTCTCGACAAACCCACGGGCGGTGAACTGCGCGCGGGCTCCGCGCCCCTGAGTGCGGCGCGGGAAGACACTCGATTGATGTTTCAGGAAGCGCGCTTGCTGCCATGGAAAAAGGTTATCGACAACGTCGGCCTCGGGCTCAAGGGCAACTGGCGTGCGCAAGCGCTGGAAGCGTTGGAGTCGGTGGGCCTGGCTGATCGCGCCAATGAATGGCCGGCCGCCTTGTCCGGCGGCCAGAAGCAACGCGTGGCCCTGGCCCGCGCGCTGATTCACCAACCGCGTTTGCTGTTGCTCGACGAACCGCTGGGCGCGCTGGATGCCCTGACCCGAATTGAAATGCAGCAGCTGATCGAACGGCTCTGGCAGAAGCACGGTTTCACTGTGTTACTGGTCACCCACGACGTCAGTGAAGCGGTGGCGATTGCCGACCGGGTGATCCTGATCGAAGAGGGCGAAGTCGGCCTCGACCTCCACGTTGAGTTGCCGCGCCCTCGGGTTCGTGGCTCCCATCGGCTGGCGGCGCTGGAAACCGAAGTCCTCAATCGCGTGCTGGCGTTGCCCGGCGAACCGCCGGCACCGGAACCTGTTTCACCATTGCCCACGCAATTGCGCTGGGCTCAATAACTCAAGCCTTATCCAACGACAGGAATCAACATCATGACGATCAAAGCCATCAACGTTCGCAACCAGTTCAAAGGCTCCATCAAGGAAATCGTACTCGGCGACGTGCTGTCGGAAATCGACGTACAGACCGCTTCCGGCATCGTCACCTCGGTGATCACCACTCGCTCGGTGAAAGAGCTGGAACTGGTGGTCGGCAGCGAAGTGATCGCGTTTGTGAAATCCACCGAAGTGTCGATCGCCAAGTTGTAAGCGGGTGCGCAAACAACAACCCCGAATGGTTTAAGCCCTGATCGTTCCCACGCTCTGCGTGGGAATGCCTCTACGGACGCTCTGCGTTCGGCTCTCAGGGCTCCGGCGCGCAGCGCCAACCGGCGGCGGGCGCGTAGGAGCCGAGTGAAGACAACAGGCGTGGGTCGCGGAATATCTCGCCGGCGTTTGGATCGATGTCTGCCGGTAACAGTGGTTGCCCGGTCAGCATGGGCAGTGTCGAATAGTCGATGTGCCACGGGGTTTGCCCGGCATGGTGGCGACCGAAAGAGAGTTCGCAGGCAAGCTGTTGCGGGGCGGTTGCCGTATTGATGTGTTCACGCAAATGGCCGCCGGGATTGAGCGCGACCGCGCGGCTGGCGGCGAACAAAAAGTAGTCGCCGGCCAGCACCAGGCAGGCAACGCGTGTTGGATCATCAACCGCCTGCAGCCACTGGCCGCGACAAGTGCCGCGAGAGTCCGGCAACCGCTCCCAGATCTCGTAGTAACTGTCGTCCAGAGCGGTTTCGATCAGGCGTTCGCTGGTTTCGAAATGCATGCGTCCGATGTCTTCTTCGGTGCTGACCGGCTGGTAGTCGAGTTTGCGATGCCACTGGCAAATGTCGCCGTCGACCTGGGTCACGCCGGCGAAGCCTTTTTGCTCGCTCAGGGTCAGCAGGTCAGCGTGATTCTGTTGCTCCAGCGGCAAGGCCGGAAGCGGGGCAGGCGGGATGCGCAGATCGGCAAACAAGCGCGGTGTTTGCAGCCAGTACACAGCCGTTTCGCTGTCGACGCGCCCCGACTGGAATTTGATCAGGCGTCGTTGCCACACGCCAAGGTAGTTGTCTGGAACGTGCGGCATGAAGACCTCGTTGTATTACAGGCTGCGCTTGGGCAGATAGGGCGGCAAATACAGGCTCAGGTAGGCGTCGAATACTCGCATGCCTTCCTCTGCCATGCGCGGCGTGATCTGCCCGTGTTGTTGCACCGAGCGCGCATAGACGCGATCGCCCAGCTCCATGGCCAGCGCAAACACGTCGACATCATTGGGAAGCCTCGGCAGTTCGAAGTGATGATCGAACAGCTTGTGCATCAGGTCGCCGAGTTCGATGTCGTGCTGGCGGTCGGCCTGGGTGACTTCGGTCAGCCCGTGCTGGGCAAGGATCAGTTGGCGGGCGGCGGCGTCTTCGTCGTAGATGTCGAGCATGCGTTGTTCCACCAGGCGCGACAAATCGCGCCAGCCGTGGAGGGCGTCGTGGTCGATGGGCGCTTGCAGGCAGGCACGGAATGCCGCATGGACGTCGGCCGTCAGGGCTTCGAGCAGCGCCGGGACGCTGGCGAAGAAGTGGTAGACGGAGGAGGGCGGGATCTCTGCGCGCTCGGCGACGCTGTAGATCGACAGGCTGGCCACGCCCTCGGCAGCCAGCAGCGTGCGGGCGGCATCGAGTATCGAATCGATCCGGGCCTGGCTGCGGGCGCGGGGTTTGCGAAGGGTGGCGGTGCGCGTCATTGAAGTCTCCTGCGGGGCAGCGGGCATTGTACGAGCAGGCATCTGTGTTGTCTGCCAGGACGCCATCGCGAGCAGGCTCGCTCCCACATTTGATTTGTGGGTACCTGTGGGAGCGAGCCTGCTCGCGATGAGTCCAACTCGGTTTAACTGAATAAACCCCATAAAAAAACGCCGCAAGCTGTGAGGCCGGCGGCGTTGTTTTTACTGCAACCGCTTACACGGTATGCAGGTACCAGTTGTACTCGAGGTCGGAGATGGAGTGTTCGAACTCCTCCAGCTCGCTCTCTTTGCACGCGACGAAGATATCGATGTATTTCGGATCGATGTACTTGGCCATGACTTCGCTGTCGTCCAGCTCGCGCAATGCATCGCGCAGGTTGTTTGGCAGGCTTTGCTCGTTCTGCTCGTAGGAGTTGCCTTCCACGGGTGCGCCCGGCTCGATCTTGTTGGTCAGGCCGTGGTGCACGCCTGCCAGGACCGAAGCCATCAGCAGGTACGGGTTGGCATCGGCGCCGGCAACGCGGTGCTCCAGACGGACCGCGTCGGCGGAACCGGTCGGCACACGCACCGCAACGGTACGGTTGTCCAGACCCCAGCACGGTGCGTTCGGCACGTAGAACTGTGCGCCAAAACGACGGTAGGAGTTGACGTTCGGGCAGAGGAAAGCCATCTGCGCCGGTAGGGTCTCGAGCACACCGCCGATCGCGTGACGCAGTGCGGCGTTCTGCTCGGGATCCTCGCTGGCAAAAATGTTTTTGCCATCTTTATCAAGAATCGAGATGTGGACGTGCAGACCGTTGCCCGCCTGGCCCGGGTAAGGCTTGGCCATGAACGTGGTGTCCATTTCATGGTCGTAGGCGATGTTTTTGATCAGGCGTTTCAGCAGGACCGCGTAGTCGCAGGCCTTGATCGGGTCGGCAACGTGGTGCAGGTTCACTTCGAACTGCGCCGGGGCACTTTCCTTGACGATCGCGTCGGCAGGGATGCCTTGCTCTTTCGCACCTTCCAGAATGTCCTGGAGGCAGTCGACGTATTCGTCGAGGTCGTCGATCAGGTAAACCTGGGTCGAATGCGGACGTTTGCCGGAGATTGGCGAGCGAGGCGGTTGTGGGCGACCGTTCACGTTCTCCTGGTCGATCAGGTAGAACTCCAGTTCGAACGCGGCGCAGATCGTCAGACCCATCTCGTCGAACTTGGCAACAACTTGACGCAGAACTTCACGGGGATCCGCGAAGAAAGGTTCACCTTCAAGTTCGTGCATGGTCATCAACAGTTGCGCGGTAGGGCGCTTCTGCCAAGGTTCATTGCACAGGGTGTCAGGGATTGGATAGCAGATTCGGTCAGCATCGCCGATGTCCAGGCCCAGGCCGGTGCTTTCCACCGTCGAGCCATTGATATCCAGAGCAAATAGAGAGGCCGGCAGGTTGATGCCTTTCTCGTAAACCTTGTGGAGGCTGGTGCGTTCAATGCGCTTGCCGCGCACCACACCATTCATATCCGCAATCAGAAGGTCAACGTACAGAACCTCAGGATGTTCCTTAAGGAACGCGTTCGCTTCGTTAAGCTGAACGGCACGCGGGGGTACCGACATGATGCAACACCTTTGTTGTTAAAAATATCAATCATTGATCTCTTCGGATTCCAGTCAACCCGAACGGCATGCCGAAGTCAAGCGAGGCCTTTTTTGCCCTAAAAAAGCACCCATTGAGCTTTTTTGAGGCACTTTGGGGCGTTTTTATGCCTTTGAGCGCTTTAGCGTCTGCGGGCTTGAGCGGGCCGTGTTGTATTTTTTACGGGGGTGTTGTGTAAAAAAATGAACAAGGCTAAGCTCGATTCAAACCCATAACAGCAATAATACCGGGGTGCTTCATGTCTCGCCTGCCGTTAATCGGCGTCACCGCCTGCTCTAAGCAGATCGGTCTGCATGCTTATCACATCAGTGGCGACAAGTACGTCCGCGCCGTGGCCTCGGCGGCCAAGGGCCTGCCGGTGATTCTTCCGTCCCTGGCCGATTTGCTGGCACCGTCCGATATTCTGGACGGTCTGGATGGCATCCTCTTTACAGGTTCACCTTCCAATATAGAACCGTTTCACTATAGCGGCCCCGCCAGCGCGCCGGGCACTGCTCATGATTCTGCACGTGATGCCACCACCCTCCCGTTGATCCGCGCCGCTGTCGAGGCCGGTGTTCCCGTGCTCGGCATTTGCCGCGGCTTCCAGGAAATGAATGTGGCGTTTGGCGGCACCCTGCATCAAAAAGTTCACGAAGCCGGTCCATTCATGGATCACCGTGAAGACGATAGCCTACCGCTTGAAGGACAGTATGCGCCAAGTCATCCGGTGCACATTCAACCGGGTGGCGTGCTCGCGGGCCTGGGGCTGGCGAGTGAGATACGGGTCAATTCGATTCATGGCCAAGGCGTTGAACGTCTGGCGCCGGGCCTTTGCATTGAAGCCATGGCGCCTGACGGGTTGATCGAGGCCGTCTCGGTCCCGCAGGGCAAGAGTTTTGCTTTGGGAGTGCAATGGCATCCCGAATGGCAGGTAAGCTCAAACCCGGATTACCTTGCGATCTTCCAGGCATTTGGCGATGCCTGCCGTAAGCGCGCATTACAACGCGACGCCGATGCGTCAAACAACGCCTGACTTATCAGAGTCAGGAAACTCAGCCTAAGAGGCATTTATGAGTAACAACCTCGACCAGCTCACCGATTGGTTGAAAGACCACAAGATCACAGAAGTCGAATGCATGATCGCCGACTTGACCGGGATCACCCGGGGCAAGATTTCGCCGACCAACAAGTTCATTGCCGAAAAAGGCATGCGCCTGCCCGAGAGCGTTCTGTTGCAGACCGTGACCGGCGACTATGTCGAAGACGACATCTATTACGAACTGCTCGACCCGGCCGACATCGACATGATCTGCCGCCCCGACCAGAACGCGGTGTACCTTGTGCCCTGGGCCATCGAGCCCACCGCTCAGGTGATCCACGACACCTACGACAAGCAAGGCAACCCGATCGAGCTGTCGCCGCGCAACGTGCTCAAAAAGGTGCTGAAACTCTATTCCGACAAGGGCTGGCAGCCGATCGTGGCGCCAGAAATGGAGTTCTACCTGACCAAGCGCTGCGAAGACCCGGACTTCCCGCTGCAACCGCCGATTGGCCGTTCCGGTCGTCCGGAAACCGGTCGTCAGTCCTTTTCGATTGAAGCGGCGAACGAATTCGATCCGCTGTTCGAAGACGTCTACGACTGGTGCGAATTGCAGGAACTGGACCTGGACACGTTGATCCACGAGGACGGCACGGCGCAGATGGAAATCAACTTCCGTCACGGCGATGCCCTGTCCCTGGCCGACCAGATCCTGGTGTTCAAGCGCACCATGCGCGAAGCCGCGCTCAAGCACGATGTGGCTGCCACCTTCATGGCCAAGCCCATGACCGGCGAGCCGGGCAGTGCGATGCACTTGCACCAGAGCATCATCGACATCGAGACCGGCAAGAACGTCTTCTCCAATGAAGACGGGAGCATGAGCCAGCTGTTCCTGAACCACATCGGTGGTTTGCAGAAACTGATCCCCGAGCTGTTGCCGCTGTTCGCGCCGAACGTCAACTCGTTCCGCCGCTTCTTGCCGGACACCTCGGCGCCGGTGAACGTGGAATGGGGCGAAGAGAACCGCACCGTG
This sequence comes from Pseudomonas sp. ES4, assembly GCF_050586665.1. Lineage (NCBI taxonomy): Bacteria > Pseudomonadati > Pseudomonadota > Gammaproteobacteria > Pseudomonadales > Pseudomonadaceae > Pseudomonas > Pseudomonas sp. ES4. The sequence goes on from NZ_JBOBDO010000032.1 coordinate 26,298, forward strand.
GGCCTGCGGGTTCCGGATGCCGGGCCGCAAAACCGTCGGGTGGAAAACCGCCTGCCGGGCGCCGACGCCAACCCGTACCTGGCGATTGCCGCGAGCCTGCTCTGCGGTTACATCGGCATGGTCGAAGGCCTCAACCCGAGTGCGCCGGTGGTGGGGCGCGGCTATGAACGCCGCAACCTGCGCCTGCCACTGACCATCGAAGACGCGCTGGAACGCATGGAACACAGCGCGACTATCGAGAAATACCTGGGCAAGAAATTCATCACTGGCTACGTCGCGGTCAAGCGGGCCGAGCATGAAAACTTCAAGCGCGTGATCAGTTCGTGGGAGCGGGAATTCCTGCTGTTCGCCGTCTGATGCGCCGGGCGCCGCTGATGTTGGCGGCGCTCTCACTGAAAATCTTAGGAGAGTTCGCATGACCAGCAACAACCCGCAAACCCGTGAATGGCAAACCCTGAGCAACGATCACCACCTGGCCCCGTTCAGCGATTTCAAGCAGCTGAAAGAGAAAGGCCCGCGGATTATCACCAACGCCAAAGGCGTTTATCTCTGGGACAGCGAAGGCAACAAGATCCTCGACGGCATGGCCGGCCTGTGGTGCGTAGCCATCGGCTACGGTCGCGATGAACTGGCCGATGCCGCCAGTAAACAGATGCGCGAACTGCCTTACTACAACCTGTTCTTCCAGACGGCTCACCCACCGGTGCTGGAACTGGCCAAGGCCATCTCCGACATCGCGCCACAAGGCATGAACCATGTGTTCTTCACCGGTTCCGGTTCTGAAGGCAACGACACCATGCTGCGTATGGTTCGTCACTACTGGGCGATCAAGGGTCAGCCGAAGAAGAAAGTCATCATCAGCCGCAAGAACGGCTATCACGGTTCCACCGTGGCCGGCGCGAGCCTGGGTGGCATGACGTACATGCACGAACAAGGCGACTTGCCGATTCCGGGCATCGTCCACATCGCGCAGCCGTACTGGTTCGCTGAAGGCGGCGAGATGACACCGGAAGAGTTCGGTGTCTGGGCGGCCAATCAGCTGGAAGAGAAGATTCTGGAAGTCGGCGTGGACAACGTCGGTGCCTTTATTGCCGAGCCGATCCAGGGTGCCGGCGGCGTGATCATTCCGCCAGCCACCTACTGGCCGCGCATCAAGGAAATCCTTGCCAAGTACGACATCCTGTTCGTGGCTGACGAAGTGATCTGTGGTTTCGGCCGTACCGGCGAGTGGTTCGGTAGCGATTTCTACGACCTCAAACCCGACATGATGACCATCGCCAAAGGCCTGACCTCCGGCTACATCCCTATGGGTGGCCTGATCGTGCGTGATGAAGTGGTTGAGGTGCTCAACGAAGGCGGCGATTTCAACCACGGTTTCACCTATTCCGGGCACCCGGTGGCCGCTGCGGTGGCACTGGAGAACATCCGCATCCTGCGCGAAGAAAAAATTATCGAGCGCGTTCATGCAGAAACGGCACCCTATTTGCAAAAGCGTCTACGGGAACTGAGCGATCACCCGTTGGTGGGCGAAGTGCGTGGCGTGGGTCTGTTGGGGGCCATAGAACTGGTTCAGGACAAAGCCACTCGCAAACGTTTCGAAGGCAAGGGCGCCGGCATGATTTGCCGCACGTTCTGCTTCGAAAACGGCCTGATCATGCGCGCCGTGGGCGACACCATGATCATTGCTCCGCCACTGGTGATTACACCGGCTGAAATCGACGAGTTGGTGACCAAGGCACGCAAGTGCCTGGACCTGACCTTGAGTGCGTTGCAGGGCTAAGTGCTAGGCTCTGAGCGAGGTGTGAAGTGTGCACTTCGCTCAGCGCAAACAAAGGATGGGTCTTTCCTTGAAAGCCTGCCTTGGATCTTGCCAGACTACCGGTTGTTTTAGTTGCCCAGGAAAAGGCCGCTGGCTCTTGGTTAACAAGAACGTGGTTAAAAAGAATAATTGGAGCATTACCCATGAAGGCATTAGGTATGAAGATAGCTGGCAAGACCCTCCTCGCCATGTCCCTGATGGGCATGATGGCGGGCGCAGTTCAGGCGGACGACAAGGTTCTTCGCGTGTACAACTGGTCCGATTACATCGCGCCGGACACCGTCAAGAAGTTCGAAGCCGAGTCGGGGATCAAGGTTGTTTACGACGTCTTCGACAGTAATGAAACCCTGGAAGCCAAGTTACTGGCAGGCAAGTCCGGCTACGACATCGTCGTACCGTCGAACAATTTCCTGGCCAAGCAGATCAAGGCCGGCGTTTACCAGAAGCTCGACAAGTCCAAGCTGCCTAACTGGAAGAACCTGAACACTGACCTGCTTAAAGCAGTATCGGTAAGCGACCCGGGCAACGAACACGCGTTCCCGTACATGTGGGGTTCGATCGGTATCGGCTTCAACGCCGAGAAGGTCAAGGCTGCACTGGGCGCCGATGCGCCAACCAACTCCTGGGACCTGCTGTTCAAACCTGAAAACGCTGCCAAGTTGAAATCGTGCGGTATCAGCTTCCTCGATTCGCCAACCGAGATGATTCCGGTGGCGTTGCACTACCTCGGTTACCCAACCGACAGCCAGGACAAAAAACAACTGGCCGAAGCCGAAGCGCTTTTCCTGAAGATTCGTCCGTCGGTGGGCTACTTCCACTCGTCCAAGTACATCTCCGACCTGGCCAACGGCAACATCTGCGTGGCCGTGGGTTACTCGGGCGACATCTACCAGGCCAAGGCTCGCGCGGCTGAAGCCGGTGACAAGGTGAAAGTCAGCTACAACATTCCGAAAGAAGGTGCAGGCAGCTTCTACGACATGGTCGCCATCCCTAAAGATGCCGAAAACGTCGAAGGCGCCTACAAGTTCATGACCTTCCTGCAGAAGCCGGAAATCATGGCTGAAATCACCAACGCCGTACGTTTCCCGAACGGTAACGCAGCCGCCACCGCATTGGTCGATAAAGAAATCACCGCCGACCCGGGCATCTACCCGCCAGAAGACGTGCTGGCCAAGCTGTACGCGATTGCCGACTTGCCGGCCGCGACGCAGCGGATCCTGACTCGCAGCTGGACCAAGATCAAATCCGGTAAGTAAGTAACAAACCCTGTAGCAGCTGTCGCAGGCTGCGTCCAACCGCGCAGCGGTTGCGCTCTCAAGAACTCGGGAAGGTCCTTCGGACCTTAACGCAGCCTTCGGCAGCTGTTACAGGGTTCTGCATAAAAGTTTTGCTGGAACGGTTTTTCGAGGGTAAGTTGCGCGCCGGTTTTGTTGCCAGGCAGCCATGGCTGTCATGTAACGCGGGGCAACTTGGGCCCAACTAATTTTAGAGGACCTCCACGTGCCTGTTTTTTCTTTGTTGCGCAATGCACTGCTGGTCGGCGCCGGACTGACACTTGCCGTGAGTGTCCAGGCCGCTGGCACTGTGCATATTTATAACTGGTCGGACTACATCGGTTCGACAACCCTGGCCGACTTCCAGAAAGAGACCGGCATCAAGCCGGTGTATGACGTCTTCGACTCCAACGAAACCCTGGAAGGCAAGTTGCTGGCCGGGCGTACCGGTTATGACGTGGTCGTACCGTCCAACCACTTCCTCGGCAAGCAGATCAAGGCGGGCGCTTTCCAGAAGCTCGACAAGTCCAAGCTGCCCAACTATGCCAACCTCGACCCGGTGCTGCTCAAGCGCCTGGAGCAAAACGATCCGGGTAACGTGTACGCCGTGCCGTACCTGTGGGGCACCAACGGCATCGGTTACAACGTCGACAAAGTGAAGGCTGTTTTGGGCCTCGACAAGATCGATTCCTGGGATGTGGTGTTCGAGCCGGAAAACATCAAGAAACTGCAAAGCTGCGGCGTGGCGTTTCTCGACTCCGCCGATGAAATGATGCCCACGGTCCTCAACTACATGGGCCTGAACGCCAACAGCACCAACCCCGAAGACTACAAAAAGGCCGAAGCCAAGTTGCTGGCGGTGCGGCCTTACGTGACCTATTTCCACTCGTCCAAATACATCGCGGACCTGGCCAACGGCGATATCTGCGTGGCGATCGGTTTTTCCGGCGACATGTTCCAGGCCAAGGCCCGCGCGGCTGAAGCCGGCAAAGGCATGAACATCGCCTACTCGATTCCGAAAGAGGGCGGCGCGCTCTGGTTCGACATGCTGGCGATCCCCAAGGATGCAGCCAACGTCAAGGAAGCCCACGCCTTTATCAATTATTTGCTGAAACCCGAGGTGATCGCCCAAGTCAGCGATTACGTGGGTTACGCCAACCCTAACCCAGGGTCGGACAAGCTGATGGACGAATCCATTCGCACCGACGAATCGGTTTATCCACCGCAAGCCGTCCTCGACAAGACTTACGTGTCTATCGAGTTGCCACCAAACATTCAACGTTTGATGACCCGCAGCTGGACCAAGGTCAAGTCGGGTAAATAGCGACAAGGCTCAAACTATCCAAGGTTGGCTCACCTTGAGCGAACTGCACTCTTTTTTTCTGGGAGTTTCGTAAATGGCAGTTGCCTCCGGCGCCTATAAGAAAGCCCTCGAGGGCGACCAATCACCTAAACAGGTGTTGGTCAAAATCGACCGGGTCACGAAGAAGTTCGACGAGACGATTGCCGTGGACGACGTGTCCCTGGAAATCAAGAAAGGCGAGATTTTCGCCCTGCTCGGCGGTTCGGGATCGGGCAAATCCACGTTGCTGCGCATGCTCGCAGGCTTCGAACGGCCCACGGAGGGGCGCATTTTCCTCGATGGCGTAGACATCACGGACATGCCGCCCTACGAGCGACCGATCAACATGATGTTCCAGTCCTACGCGTTGTTCCCGCACATGACCGTGGCGCAGAACATCGCATTTGGCCTCAAACAGGACAAAATCCCCGCCGCTGAAGTCGATGCCCGTGTCGCGGACATGCTCAAGCTGGTTCAGATGACGCAGTACGCCAAGCGCAAGCCGCATCAGTTGTCCGGTGGCCAGCGTCAGCGTGTGGCCCTGGCGCGTTCCCTGGCCAAGCGGCCGAAGCTGTTGCTGCTCGACGAACCGATGGGGGCTCTGGACAAGAAGCTGCGTTCGCAAATGCAGCTGGAGCTGGTCGAGATCATCGAGCGGGTCGGCGTAACCTGCGTCATGGTGACCCACGACCAGGAAGAGGCCATGACCATGGCCGAGCGTATCGCGATCATGCACCTGGGCTGGATCGCCCAGATCGGCAGCCCGATCGACATCTACGAAACCCCGACCAGCCGCCTGGTCTGCGAATTCATCGGCAACGTCAACATCTTCGAAGGTGAAGTGATCGACGACGCCGAAGGCCATGCGATCATCACCTGCAAGGACCTGGACCGGCAGATTTACGTGGGCCACGGTATCAGCACGTCGGTGCAGGACAAATCCGTGACCTACGCGATCCGTCCGGAAAAACTGCTGGTGACGCCGACCATGCCGACCTGCGAATACAACTGGTCCAGCGGCAAGGTGCACGACATCGCCTACCTCGGCGGCCACTCGGTGTTCTACGTCGAACTGCCGAGCGGCAAGATCGTCCAGTCTTTCGTCGCCAACGCCGAGCGCCGCGGCCAGCGCCCAACCTGGGGTGACCAGGTTTATGTGTACTGGGAAGACGACAGCGGCGTGGTACTTCGCTCATGAACATGCGCAAATTCAAACGCCGCCTCAATCGAATAATTCCCGGTGGCCGCCAGTTGGTCATCGGGGTTCCGTTCATCTGGCTGTTCCTGTTCTTCATGTTGCCGTTCTTCATCGTCCTGAAGATCAGCTTCGCCGAAGCCGACGTGGCCATTCCGCCGTACACCGAGATCTACAGCTACCTCGACCAAAAGGTGCAGTTGCTGCTTAACCTGAGCAACTACGCGATGCTGGCCGGCGATGATTTGTACATCGCCGCCTACCTCGGCTCATTGAAGATGGCGCTGATCAGCACTGTCCTCTGTTTGCTGATCGGCTACCCGATGGCCTACGCCATCGCCAGTGCCCGCAAAGAGATGCAAACGGTACTCGTGCTGCTGATCATGATGCCGACCTGGACCGCGATCCTGATCCGCGTTTACGCGTGGATGGGCATCCTCAGCAACAACGGTCTGCTCAATGGTTTCCTGATGACCATGGGCTGGATCGACGAACCGCTGCAGATCCTCAACACCAACCTCGCGGTGTACATCGGCGTGGTTTATTCGTACCTGCCGTTCATGATCCTCCCGCTCTACGCCAACCTGGTGAAGCACGACAACAGCCTGCTGGAAGCCGCCTCCGACCTGGGTTCAAGCACGTTCAACAGCTTCTGGAAGATCACCATTCCGCTGTCCAAGAACGGCATCGTCGCCGGCTGCATGCTGGTGTTCATTCCGGTGGTGGGCGAGTTCGTGATCCCGGAACTGCTCGGCGGTCCGGAAACCCTGATGATCGGCAAGGTGCTCTGGCAAGAGTTCTTCAACAACCGTGACTGGCCGGTGGCGTCTGCCCTGGCGGTGGTGATGCTGGCGATCCTGATTGTGCCGATCATCCTGTTCAACCGCAGTCAGGCCAAGGAAATGGAGGGTAAAGAATGAAGCGCTTCCGTTTCTCAAGTTTCATGCTGGTGGCGGGTTTGCTGTTCATCTACGCGCCGATGCTGATCCTGGTGATCTACTCGTTCAACGCCTCGAAACTGGTGACGGTGTGGGGCGGCTGGTCGATCAAGTGGTACGTCGGCTTGATGGACAACACCCAACTGATGGGCTCGGTGGTGCGCTCGCTGGAAATCGCCTGCTACACGGCGATTGCAGCGGTGGCACTGGGGACGCTGGCGGCATTCGTACTCACCCGTATCACCCACTTCAAAGGCCGCACGCTGTTCGGTGGCCTGGTTACTGCGCCGCTGGTGATGCCGGAAGTGATCACCGGTCTGTCGCTGTTGCTGCTGTTCGTGGCAATGGCGCAGATGATCGGTTGGCCACAGGAACGCGGCATCCTCACCATCTGGATCGCCCACACCACGTTCTGTGCGGCGTATGTGGCGGTGGTGGTCTCGGCGCGCTTGCGTGAGCTGGACCTGTCCATCGAAGAAGCGGCCATGGACCTTGGGGCGCGGCCGTGGAAGGTGTTCTTCCTGATCACCATTCCGATGATCGCGCCATCGTTGGGGGCTGGCGGCATGATGTCGTTCGCCTTGTCCCTGGATGACCTGGTGTTGGCGAGCTTCGTGTCCGGGCCGGGTTCCACGACCCTGCCGATGGAAGTGTTCTCGGCGGTGCGTCTGGGCGTGAAACCCGAGATCAATGCGGTGGCCAGTCTGATTCTGCTGGCGGTATCGCTGATGACGTTCCTGGTCTGGTTCTTCAGCCGCCGTGCCGAAGAAAGTCGCAAGCGTGCGATCCAGCAGGCGATCGAAGAAAGCGCTGCCGATTCCTGGAAACAACCGGACGTGCGTCGCGCCCCGCAGGCGCCGGAAGCGGCTTGAGCCTCACCTGATCGTTCCCACGCTCTGCGTGGGAATGCCTCAACGGACGCTCCGCGTTCGGCTTTGGAGGGGACGCGGAGCGTCCCGGTCTGCATTCCCACGCGGAGCGTGGGAACGATCAAGATCAGGAAACCCAAGGGGACTTGCGGATGATCTCGACGAAGTTCATCGGTTTGAAGCCCTGCTCGCTATCCACCAGCACATCCGCGTTCACGGTGCCAAACGTGGTATCCGGCTTGTGTTTGAAGCCATTGGCAAACGCACACAGGATGCATTCCTTGAACCCTTCGCCACGCGGGTGGGCATGCACCACTGCTTCGCGTTGCGCGCTGGGGAATGCTGCGTAATCGATGCCCAGCACATCCATTTCAACACCCGCGGTGACCAGCGCCACATTAGGTCGCAGGTGTTGCGGCACGCCCGGTGTGGTGTGCAGGGCAATCGACAACCAGACCTGCTCGATATCGTCATCGGACAAACCGTAAGGCTTGAGGAACGCTTTGGCGGCATTGGCGCTATCGACTTCGAAGCGTTCGTTGTCGCTGCGATGACCCTCCACCAGACCCAAGTCATGGAACATCGCGCCGACGTACAGCAGTTCGGGGTTGTAGGTCAGTTGCTTGCGTTCACCGCTCAAGGCGCCGAACAGAAACACCCGGCGCGAGTGGTGATACAGCAAGTCTGATTCGACGTCGCGAATGTATTCCGTGGTGGCTTTGGCCAACGCACTGTCGGGGATTTTGATACCGGCGATGGTGCTGCTCATCGTGCTGTCCTCATGGGGAGCGCCGTGGCGGCGCTGATGGGTTCAGTCTGTCCGCGCCCCCGAAACCGGACAATCGATCCAAGGCTGCGATCCCGGCCAATGAGCATGCATATCGCGCCAACCTCGCGTGTTGGGCGAGGATTGGCTAAGTTTGAATCAGGATACACGCACCCCCTGTAGCAGCTGCCGAGCTTGCGAGGCTGCGTCCGGCTGCGCAGCAGTCGTAAACCCTGCGCACGCGATTCACCTGAAAGACCGCAGTGCCTGATTTCACGACTGCTGCGCAGCCGGACGCAGCCTCGCAGGCTCGGCAGCTGCTACAGGTCGTGTGATGGCTGACTTTCATTTCAATACCTGGAAGGCGATTCCTGCCATGAGTAAAACCGTTGCCATCGTGGTCTTTGCCGGCGTTCAGTCCCTGGACGTCACCGGTCCCATGGATGTGTTTTGCGAAGCCAATCGTTTCCTTGAACCCCCCGATCACTATCGACTGGAGGTGATCGGCGTCGAGCGCGGGATGATGGCGTGTTCCAACGGTTTGTCACTCAATGCCCATCGGCATTTCAGCGAAGCGCTGGAGGCGTATGACTTGCTGCTGGTGGCCGGTGGGCCGCAGTTGCCGTTCATGGATTTTGGTGCGGCGTTCGATACCTGGCTGCGCGACGCCTGCGCTCAGGCGCAACGCTTTGGCTCGATCTGCAACGGCGCGTTCATGCTCGCCCGGGCCGGGTTGCTGGAAAGGCGAACGGTCACCACCCACTGGGGTGACGCCGCGGCGCTCGCGCAGTTGTGCCCGTCGACTCAGGTCGAGGCGGATCGCCTTTACGTGCAGGACGGCGAGCTCTACACCTCGGCGGGTGTCACGGCGGGGATTGATTTGTCGCTGTACTTGCTGGCCAGGGATCACGGGCCGGAAGTCGCGCTGAATGTGGCAAAGCGACTGGTGGTGTTCACTCAGCGCTCGGGTGGGCAGTCACAGTTCAGCCCATTCCTCACGCCACACGCCGAGCCCACTTCGGCCGTGGCGTTGGTGCAGCTCTATGTATTGGCCAACCTGACGGGCGACCTGGCGATTGCCGACCTGGCCAACGCCGCCAACATGAGCGCCCGCAACTTTTCCCGGGTGTTTGCCAAAGAGGCGAAAGTCACCCCGGCAGAATTCGTCGAACGGGCCAGGGTGGATGCGGCGCGGGTGTTGCTTGAAAGCACCCACTCGCCGCTGAAGACCGTGGCTTACCAGTGCGGATTTCGCGATGCCCAGCACATGCGCAGTGTGTTCAATCGCAGGCTGGGCGTGACGCCACAGCAGTTCAGGCTGAATTTTGCGGCGATGGTTTGAACGCTGATCTATCGTTCCCATGCTCTGCGTGGGAATGCCTCCACGGACGCTCCGCGTTCGGCTCTGTAAGGGACGCAGAGCGTCCCGGGCTGCATTCCCACGCAGAGCGTGGGAACGATCAACTACTGAGCTGAACGCGCCGGCAACAGCTTCAACGTACTGCGGGTATTGGCCGTAACTTCTTCGTCGTTGAGATACGCCTGGTAGTAGGTCCCTTCGATATACGCCTCGGCCTGATCGTCATAGTGGCTGTCGAACGGTACGCCACTCTGGCCGACCGGGTTGACGGTCAGGCTGTGGGTCGGGTCGGCGAAGTCGATCAGGCGCCGGGTCGAGGGGCCGTAAGTCACTGGCCATGGCGCGGGGCCGATTTTGGCCGAGAGGTTGTTCGGTACTTCATGGGTGCCGGGTGCCGCGAAGGGGCCGACATTGAAAATCCGCTCCAGCGGCTTTTGCTGTCCCAGCGGATGGCCATGGGTCAGCGTGTGCGCCTTGCCCCACTGCCATTGCGCGAAATCGCGGCCGAGGGAGGCCTTGAGATGAGCAATGCTCGCCTGCCACGCAACCTTGACCGTATCGGCGCGGGTTTCCTTGTCGGGGGTGTTGCGGTTGTCCCACCACGGCGAATCGGCAGTCGCGGCCAGGCGAGGCAGTGCGGAATCAATCACCCGGGTCGACAGCAAAGTCTCGAAGAAGTCATTGCCCAGCTCATCATGCATCGTCGCGTCAGCCAGGTTGAACAGGAACTGGTTGAACAGCGTGGCGCTGGTGGAATCGAGCGGGTAGTCACCTTGCCATTGGGCCAGTTGCTCAACCATTTTGAGTTCGGCGGGGTCGCTCACCACTTCTCGCAGTACGGGCAACAACGGCGCCAGCAAGCGCGGACCGTAAGCGGTGGTGGTGCCCAGTTGCAGCTTCTGGCTGGCGTCCAGATCCCACTTGATGTTTTTGTCTCCGAGCTGGCGATTGAGCTGCTGGCCACGATCGGCCAGGTTGTAGTAACCGGGAATCTCCATGCCGGTCGGCGACACCGGCTGGAAGTTGGCCGAGACGATGTAACCGCGTGCCGGGTTCTCTTCCTGCGGGTTGGCGCTGAACGGGTAGAAACCTTCCTTGTCCGCGTCGGCGGTGCTGCCATCGAGTATGAATCCCGGACGCACACCCGCCGGACGTTTCGGCAATTGCGCTGCTGCCCACCAGCCGATGTCGCCCTTGGCGTTGGCCCAGACGATGTTCAGGCCCGGCGCCTGGATCTTTGCAGCGGCACTGCGCGCCTTGGCCAGGGTGTCGGCGCGGTTGAGCTGATAGAAGCCCTCAAGGATCGGATTCTGGCTTTCGAGAAAACCCCACCACATGGCGATCGGCGTTTTGCCGACGCTGCTGCCCAGCGCATCGTTGACGATCGGGCCGTGGGGCGACTGGCGCAGCACCAATGTCACTGGTGCCTGGCCCTTGACCGCGATCTGCTGTTCGCTGGTCACCATGTCCACCCACTTGCCGCGATACCAGACCTGATTGGAGTTGTCCGGGTTGATCTTCTCGGCAATCAGATCGAGGTCGTCGTTCTGGAACATGGTGATGCTCCAGCCGAAGTCGCGGTTCATCCCGAGAGAGGCGAATGGCATCAATGCCTGATAGTGGCCGTAGAGCTCGAAACCCGGTGCCGAGAGCTGCGCTTCATACCACACCGACGGCGCGGAAAAACGGATATGCGGGTCGCCGGCCAACAGCGGCTTGCCGCTTTTGGTCCGACTGCCGGAGACCGCCCAGGCGTTGCTGCCCTCGAACTGCGGCAAGCCGTTGTCGGCCAGCGCCTGTTCGCTGAGACGGGCGAGGGCGTTGAGGTCTTTCCAGTCGGTACTGGCGAGGGGCGGCAGGGCAGCGCGGCGGTTTTTCGTCAGTACACCCTTGGGCTGCCAGTCGAGATCGAAGACGTTCAGGTAGTTGGCGCCCAACTGATCGCGCACGTAGGTCAGCAACGGTTCGGTGCGAAACGCCGCAGCAAAACTGTAGGCCATGTAACCGGCGATGCTGATGGTGTCCTGGGCGGTGAAAGGACGTTTGGGAATGCCCAGTACATCAAATTCCGCAGGTTTTGAATGGCCGTCCTGATATTGGTTGATGCCATCCAGATAGGCTTGCATGGCGATAAAGGCCGGCGACTGTTTGTCCATGTTCGCCAGGTAGGTGTCGGCGCGTTCGCGAATGCGCAGGCTGCGCATCAGCTTGTCGGTGTCGAGCAGTTTCGGGCCCAGTACCTCGGCCAGCTCGCCGCGGGCGAGGCGGCGCAGGACTTCCATCTGGAACAGCCGATCCTGGGCGTGCACGTAGCCGAGGGCGCGGTACAGGTCGGTTTCGTTATCGGCGCGGATGTGCGGGATGCCGCGCTCGTCGTAGCGCACGGTGACTGAACCTTGCAGGTGTTGCAGCTCCACCATGCCTTGGCGTGTCGGCTGCTTGCTGAAAACGTACCAGCCTGCACCTGCGGCGAGCGCGGCAACCAGCAGGGCGAGGACGGTCAGGCTGCGTTTCATGGTGATTCCTTGTTGTTATGTGTGGCAGCAGTTCCTGGCGCCACTGTTTAACACGGCTTGCCGACCTGGCCATCGCACTTAGGAGGGATTCGCGTCTCCTGTCAGCGTTTGCTTCTGTGTGTCGACTGGCCACGGGCAATAACAACCCACGGCCAGTGTGTGCGTGGCATTCACCGCGCGGCCTTCGTTCAACGCTTGCAGAATCGGTTCGATAAAGCTGTTGCTGGAATTGCAGGTCAGGCCTTCGCTGTACGGGCCGAAATACGCCAGTTTGCCGTTGCGACCCCAGATCGCCACGGCCGGGCTTGCGGGGATCTGTTCGGAACCCGGCAGGACCGCGATGCTTTTCAGGCTGCTTAAGGTGTTCGGCAACTGGCCGTGGCTGCCAGGCTTTTGTACCGCATAAAACTCCACGCCTTGCGGTACATAATGCTCAACCAGTTCGCTGAGGTGTTGTTGGTTACCGACGTTGCACGGACAGGCCGGGTCCCAGAAATGCACGAGGCGGATGGCGCCGGGGCCGGCGAGGTTATCGGGCAGGCGCAGCGGGTCGCCGGAGAACACCGCGGTGTGCTCGCTGAACGCTCGCAGGTAGCGTCCCTCAAACCAGTCGTAGGCAGCCCACAGCACGCCGGCACACACGAGGGCGAGCAGGCTGGCAAGCAATGTGGCGCGGTAGGGCGAGCGCATGGATTTCAGTCCTCGAAGGTGCGCTAGCTTGCCATGCTTGCCCCAACAGATGAATATCGCAGGCCCATAAAGTCCGTTTCGCGTTCTGGAATTGCTCATGTCTGCCACTTTCGACCCCGATCACCTGCGTGCCAGCCTGCGGCCGCTGGCCGACTGGCAGCCGCTGTCGGTAGAAGCGCTGGCTTACCAGCGTTTCTACGGGCTGGATTTTGCGGGGCGCAACGTGCGCAGTGGCCTTGGGCGTTTCGCGATCGATGGTTATGAAGTGGTCAGCCAGGTCTGGTGGCCCGAGCGGGCGAAGGCGACGCTGTTTTTGTTCCACGGTTATTACGATCACACCGGGCTTTACCGGCATGTGATCGAGTGGGCGCTGGAGCAGGATTTTGCGGTGATTGCCTGCGACCTGCCGGGACACGGGCTGTCCAGTGGCGAACGGGCCAGCATCAAGGATTTCACCGAGTATCAGGACACGCTGCAAGGGTTGTTCACCGAGGCGCAATCCCTCGATCTGCCGCAGCCGTGGCACCTGTGCGGGCAAAGCACGGGCGGCGCGATCGTGATCGATCATGTGCTCAATCAGGGGGCCAGCAGTCCGGCCCAGGGCCAGGTCATCTTGCTGTCACCGTTGGTAAGGCCGCGGGCCTGGGGCTGGTCGCAGCTCAGTTATTACCTGCTCAAACCTTTCGTCAAAGCCATCGCCCGGCGCTTCAGCGAGAACTCCAACGACCCGGATTTTTTGCCCTTCCTGCAAGCGGACCCATTGCAGCCGCTTCGTTTACCGACCGCCTGGGTCGGTGCGCTGGCGCGCTGGATCAAGCGCATCGAAGCCGCACCGTACAGCATGCGGCGACCGCTGATTGTGCAGGGGCAGGCGGACATGACCGTGGATTGGGAGCATAACCTTGAAGTGTTGCGGGGCAAGTTCGATCGGCCGCAAGTGCTGATGTTGCCTGAGGCACGGCATCACCTGGCGAATGAAACGCTGGCGTTGCGGCGCGAGTATTTCGGGTTTTTGACCAAGCGGATCAAGGGCAGGAATCTTTAGCGTCTGTGCTGGCCTCATCGCGAGCAAGCCCGCTCCCACATGTGAACAACTCGCTCACTGTGGGAGCGAGCCTGCTCGCGATAACGATAAACATTACTGCCCAACCGCCAACCCCGCGCGAATCGCCGCCAAGGCTGCCTGGTAATAAGCCTTGCCCTCGGCGGACTCGGCGAAGGTCGCGAATTCTTCCAGTTCTTCATCCGACAGGTCGCGATAGACATACAACAGCGTGTTGTTCAGGTCGTTGCCGATCTGCTCCATCAAGCGCTGACGCTGACCATTCAACATGCCTTGAGCCTGACCGCCGCCGAGCAGGCCGGGGATCATCGAACTGAGGCTGTCGGCCGCGACGCCGGCGATCGCCAGGCTGACTTCCGCGCCGGCTTCGCGAGCGGGCAAGGCCTGGGCCAGATGGCCGATGATCAGCATGCGGGTGTCGCTGGCCTGGATCTTGGGCAAGCCCTTGGCGTTTTTTGCCAACTGATCGCGACGGGTCGCAAGCAATTCGGCGGCCACGATTTTCTTGCCCAAGGGTGACTGAAAGAATGTCAGCGCAGGTTTCGGATCGGCGAGGGCCTTGCGCAATTGCGCTTCGGCGCGCTGGTCCACGGCCTGGGGGGCAAAGCGCTGATTGCTGTTATTCACCAGCGCCTGGAACACTGCCGGCGGCAGGCTGTTCTGGTACCGCTGCTGAGCGGCCGAGAGAGCGTCGTTGAAATGCGCGCGTTGTTCTGGCCAACCGGCGACCTTGTACAGCTGGTCGTGGCCGTCTGCCCAAGCGGGCAATACACAGAACATTAACAGTGAAAAAAGCAAACGGCGCATAGGGACTCCTGTCAGCAGGCGACTATTCTCCGTGTGGCATTCGTCCTTGTCGAGAATTCGTATCAACCCGCTGCGCGGCTCTGTCGGATTTTCAGGCACAGGAATACTATGCGCGGCATGCGAATACCCTCTGATCACCCGCTGCTGTTACGTATCGTCGACGACCTGGCCGAGCACGGCTGGTCGCAGCAGAATATTTTCCTTCCTCTGGGTCTGACCCGGGAACTGGCGGCTGAGTGCCGTAAACGTGCTGCCGAGGGCGAATTGGCCCCGGCCGCCGTAGGGCGCGGGGCGACATCCGAAGTTCGCGAGGGGATTCGCGGCGACCATATCCAGTGGATCGAGCGCGGCCAGGCGTTGGCGTGTGACAGTTATCTGGATTTGATGGACAGCCTGCGCGAGGCGATGAATCGCGGTTTGTTTCTGGGCCTGGAAGATTTCGAAAGCCATTTCGCGCTGTACCCGCCCGGCGCGTTCTACCTCAAGCATGTCGACCGTTTCCGCGACGACGACCGGCGCATGGTGTCGGCGGTGGTCTATCTCAACGACGCCTGGCTGCCCGAGCACGGCGGCCAGTTGCGCATGTACCTCGATGAAAGCCTCGAACATGATGTGGTGCCCGCCGGTGGTTGCCTGGTGGTGTTCCTGTCGGGTGAAGTGCCCCATGAAGTCCTGCCCGCGACCCGCGATCGCCTGTCGTTGACCGGCTGGTTCCGGCGCCGTGGCAACGAGCCGTTCTGATCATGCAAAAAATTCTGGTAAGCCGCTGTCTGCTGGGCTACCGCGTACGTTACGACGGCGGTGCGAGTGGGCCGTTCGATCAGCTTCAGCAGTGGCTTGATGAAGGTCGAGTGGTGCCATTGTGTCCGGAGGTGGCCGGTGGCTTGCCGACGCCAAGGGCCGCCGCGGAAATTCCGGGCGGGCAGGGTGGTGAAGTGCTGGATGGCCACGCCTCAGTGATCACCACCGAGGGCGAGGACGTCAGCGCCGAGTTTCTCTCGGGGGCTTTTCAGGCGTTGGAACTGGTGCAAAAGCACGGCATCCGCATTGCCGTGCTCAAGGCCAACAGCCCGTCTTGCGGGAATCTGTTGACCTACGACGGGACGTTCAGTGGGGTGAAGGTGAGTGGCGAGGGCGTGACTGCCGCATTGCTCAAGCGCAATGGGGTTCAGGTCTTCAGCGAAATCGAGTTGCTACAAGCGGCGCAGGCCCTGGCAACACTCGACTGAGAACCTACACAAAACCACTGTGGGAGTGAGCCTGCTCGCGAAGGCGATATGTCTGGCAGCCTAATGTCGACTGATACACCGCTTTCGCGAGCAGGCTCGCTCCCACAGGGTTACTCATCAGCCTGAAATCAGGGTTTCGGCGCCACGCTCGCATCCGCTCCCAACCACTTCTGTTCCAGTGCCTCCAGTCGCCCATCCGCCTTGATCCGCTGCAGGGCGTTCTCCAGGCTGGCATGAAACGCCGGGTTGCCCTTCTGAAACGGAATCGCCAGGTTAACCGGCGATGTGTCTTTTGGTTTCTCTTGCGTCAGCGACTGCACCAGCAAAATCGAACGTGGCTCTTCCTTCTGCGCGATCAATTGCGGGTTGGTCTGAACGTAAGGCTCGCTGAAATCGAAACGATCCTTGAGGTCCGGGGTCACTGCTATGTGGTTGATGGCGATGTCGTATTTACCGCTTTCGACACCGGCCAGCAGATCGTTGGAATCGGTAATGACGAAGTCGGCCCGCACATCCAGCTCATTGGCCAGCATTTGCCCCAACTCGACTTCAAAACCCGAGAGTTGGCCGTCTTCCTTGAAATTGAAGGGCGGTGTATTAGCCTCAATGGCAATACGCAATTCGCCGCGGTCGTTTACATCGTCAATCAGTTCGGCATGAACCAAAGGGCTCAGAAGGGGTAGCAGGCAGATCAGGCCAGGCAAAAAGCGCATGGTCACTCCTTTGAATTCATTATTGCGATGCTCTGATACAGGCTCGCTTTGCTATGGTTGTCGAGTGCCTTCGACAACGATTGGCCGTGAAGTTGTCATGGCCACACGGATTTTACGAAAAAACTGGAGAAGAAAATGAAAACCTTTATGTCACGTGCAGCATTGGCTGGCCTGTTGATGGGGGCTTCGATGCTGGCAACGGCGGCTACACCGGCTCCAAAAGGTGCAGAAGTATCCATCGTTTCTCCTGCGGATGGCGCCACGGTTCCGCAGACCGTCGTCGTCAAGTTCGCTGTCGAGAACATTGCGCTGGCGCCAGCGGGCGATGTCACCAAGAACACCGGCCATCACCATTTGCTGATCGACGTCGACAAACTGCCAGCTGCTGGCGCCCCGATTCCGAATGATGCCAACCATTTGCACTTCGGCAAGGCGCAGACCCAGGCCGAAATCAAGCTGACACCGGGCAAGCACACCTTGCAGCTGGAACTGGGCGATAGCGGCCACATGCCGTTCGATCCGCCGATCGTCTCGGAAAAAATCACCGTCAACGTTAAGTAACGTTAGTCGCGCCCATGAAAAAGGAGACCCGAAGGTCTCCTTTTTTTGTCGCTCAAGTCACTATCAGAACAACACGCGGCAACGAATGGTGCCGTTGATGTGCTGCAGCTTCTCTTGCGCCATTTCCGAGTATTCGGCGTCGACATCGATCACGACGTAGCCGACTTTCTCGTTGGTCTGCAGGAACTGACCGGAAATGTTGATGCCGTTTTCGGCGAAGACCTTGTTGATCTCGCTCATCACACCCGGAATGTTTTCGTGGATGTGCAGCAGACGGTGCTTGCCAGGGTGAGCCGGCAGGGCCACTTCCGGGAAGTTCACCGACGATACCGAGGTACCGTTGTCGCTGTACTTGACCAGTTTTTCCGCCACTTCCAGACCGATGTTGGCTTGCGCCTCAGCGGTGGAACCGCCGATGTGCGGGGTCAGGATCACGTTGTCCAGGCCACGCAGCGGGCTTTCGAACTCTTCTTCGTTGGAGCGTGGCTCCACCGGGAAGACGTCGATGGCCGCGCCGATCAGGTGCTTGTCCTTGATCGCGTCCGCCAGGGCATCCAGTTCGACCACAGTGCCGCGAGCAGCGTTGATCAGAATGCCGCCCTTCTTGATGGCGCGGATTTCCTTCTCGCCGATCATCCACTGTGTAGCTGCGGTTTCCGGAACGTGCAGGGTGACGATGTCGGACATGCCCAGCAGCTCGTGCAGGTTGCCGACCTGGGTGGCGTTACCCAGTGGCAGCTTGGTCACGGTGTCGTAGAAGTACACCTGCATGCCCAGGCCTTCAGCCAGAACCGACAGTTGGGTGCCGATCGAGCCGTAACCGACGATGCCGAGCTTCTTGCCACGGATCTCGAAGGAGTTGGCAGCGCTCTTGATCCAGCCGCCACGGTGGCAGGAAGCGTTCTTCTCAGGGATGCCGCGCAGCAACAGGATCGCTTCGGCCAGCACCAGCTCGGCAACGGAGCGAGTGTTGGAGTACGGAGCGTTGAACACGGCGATGCCGCGTTCGCGGGCAGCGTTAAGGTCGACCTGGTTGGTGCCGATGCAGAAACAGCCGACAGCGACCAGTTTCTTCGCGTGATCGAAGATCTCTTCGGTCAGTTGAGTGCGCGAGCGAATGCCGATGAAGTGCGCATCAGCGATCTTTTCCTTCAGCTGGGCTTCCGGCAGAGAACCTGTGAGGTACTCGATGCTGGTGTAGCCCGCCGACTTGAGGACGTCGACAGCCGATTGGTGGACGCCTTCGAGAAGAAGGAACTTGATCTTGCTCTTATCGAGAGAAGTCTTGCTCATCTGCGTAAACCTGTATCCCGGAGAAAAATGGCAGGAAATAGCCAGCAGACGCTGACCCGAACGGCAAGAATGCCGTTACCGCAGAATAGCCGTTGGGCACTACCCTGCGGGGTCGGTATGCTAGCATACGCACCCCGCTAAACACTCATTCCTGCGACGTGAAGCGTTCTCAGGATGACCATGAATTGTTCGAGAGTTCTGTCGATGACCAATCCTGCCCTGATTGAAGAGCTGAAGACCCTGGTTGAGCCTGGCAAGGTGCTGACCGATGCCGACTCCCTGAATGCTTACGGTAAGGATTGGACCAAGCATTTCGCCCCGGCCCCGACCGCCATCGTGTTTCCCAAGACCACCGAGCAGGTCCAGGCCATCGTCCGTTGGGCCAATGAGCACAAGGTTGCGCTGGTGCCGTCCGGCGGTCGTACCGGGCTGTCCGCCGCTGCCGTGGCTGCCAACGGCGAAGTCGTCGTGTCCTTCGACTACATGAACCAGATTCTCGACGTCAACCTGACTGACCGCACTGCGGTCTGCCAGCCGGGCGTGGTCACCGAACACCTGCAGAACGTCGCCGAAGAAAAAGGCCTGTACTACCCGGTGGATTTCGCTTCGGCAGGTTCCAGCCAGATTGGCGGCAATATCGGCACCAATGCCGGCGGGATCAAGGTCATTCGCTACGGCATGACCCGCAACTGGGTCGCTGGCATGAAAGTGGTCACCGGCAAGGGCGATCTGCTGGAACTGAACAAAGACCTGATCAAGAACGCCACCGGTTACGACCTGCGCCAGCTGTTCATTGGCGCTGAAGGCACCCTCGGTTTTGTGGTCGAAGCCACCATGCGTCTGGACCGCGCGCCGAAAAACCTCACCGCGATGGTCCTCGGTACTACCGATTTCGACTCGATCATGCCGGTGCTGCACGCGTTCCAGAGCAAGCTCGACCTGACCGCCTTCGAATTCTTCTCCGATAAAGCCTTGGCCAAGGTCATGGGCCGGGGCGACGTACCCGCGCCCTTCGAAACAGATTGCCCGTTCTACGCGCTGCTGGAATTCGAAGCGACCACCGAAGAAGTGGCCAACCACGCCCTGGAAACCTTCGAGCACTGCGTTGAGCAGGGCTGGGTGCTGGACGGCGTGATGAGCCAGAGCGAAACCCAGCTGCAGAACCTCTGGAAGCTGCGCGAATACATCTCCGAAACCATTTCCCACTGGACGCCGTATAAGAACGACATTTCGGTCACTGTGTCGAAAGTCCCGGCGTTCCTGAAGGAAATCGACGCGATCGTCGGCGAACACTACCCGGATTTCGAAATCGTCTGGTTCGGCCACATCGGTGACGGCAACCTGCACCTGAACATCCTCAAGCCGGAAAACCTGAGCAAGGACGAGTTCTTCGCCAAGTGCGCGACCGTCAACAAGTGGGTGTTCGAAACCGTCGAGAAGTACAACGGCTCGATTTCCGCCGAGCACGGCGTGGGCATGACCAAGCGTGATTACTTGACCTACAGCCGCTCGCCGGTTGAGATCGAGTACATGAAAGCGGTCAAAGCGGTGTTCGATCCGAACGGCATCATGAACCCGGGCAAGATTTTCGCTGTTTGACTTCTGAATTTAAAAGCTACGAAACAGGGGGCGGTAATGAGCTATCAGCACCAGTATGTCGACGGCACGCGTATTCACTTTCCGTTGGGGAAAGTGGTGTGCATCGGCCGTAACTACGCCGAACACGCCAAGGAACTGGACAACCCGGTGCCTACAGAACCGCTGTTGTTCATCAAGCCGGGCAGTTGCGTCGTGCCGCTGGAAGGTGGTTTCAGCATTCCGACCGAACGTGGTTCGGTGCATTACGAAGCGGAAATCGCGGTGTTGATCGGCAAGCCTTTGTCGACCAAACCGAGCCGTGAAGAAGTGCTGGATGCTATTTCTGGCTTCGCCCCGGCCCTGGACCTGACCCTGCGCGACAAGCAGGCCGAGCTGAAAGCCAAGGGCCTGCCGTGGGAAATCGCCAAGTCCTTCGACGGTGCGGCGGTGATTGCGCCATTCGTCTCGGGCAGCACGTTCGCTGACCTGACCGACATCGGCATCCGCCTGACCATCAACGGCGAAGTGCGCCAGGATGGCAACAGCAGCGCGATGCTCAACCCGATCGTGCCGATGATCCAGCACATGGCCGGTTGCTTCTCGCTGCAGGCCGGTGACGTGATCCTGACGGGTACGCCGGTTGGCGTCGGTCCGCTGAATGTCGGTGACGAACTGGTGCTGGAATTGCCAGGCGTCAGCCGCTTCACCAGCAGCGTCCGCTAGTCAGATCACCGCTGACCCCTGTGATGATCGTTCCCACGCTCTGCGTGGGAATGCCGCCATGGACGCTCCGCGTCCCGCTTCGAATGTGACGCGGAGCGTCACGGGATGCATTCCCACGCGGAGCGTGGGAACGATCATCAGGCTGGGGTGCCCGCAAAGGGCTTTACCGCCATTTCCCGTTTTTTTCACATCCCGTCCGGATAATTCCAGGACTTGCGGCGTCTGAGCCGGTCCCACTTGTGCTATTACCCTTAGCCTGAATTTCTGGAACGCATCCCTCGATGGTCACCCAACCCCTGCCCAAGCTTAAAACTGTCCGCCGTTCGCGCTTTGTCATGCGTTGGTATTCCTGGCTTTTGCTGGTGGCCGCTGCCGCCTATGGCCTCGCGTTCGCGATGCATTGGGATGACCGAGGCGTGCTCTGGCTGCTGGAGCGTTTCGAAAGCCCCGCCGAACGCCAGGAAAGCATCTGGCTACCGGATTATCGGGCAGTGATCGATGCCAAGGTGCTGCCGGGCATGGAGAAGGACGAGGCGTCGGACCTGGCTTACGACCCTCAGTCAAAAACCCTGTTTTCGGTCATGGGCAATAAACCGTTCCTGGTCGAGCTGACGTTGCAAGGCGACGTGCTGCGCAAGATGCCGCTGGTGGGTTGGAGCAATCCGGAGGGGGTCACCTCCATGGGCAACGGTCTGCTGGCCATCGTCGATGAGCGCGACCACATGCTCTCCATCGTCAAGGTCGATGCCGATACCCGCGAGCTGAACATCGCCAACTTCCCGAAATACGACCTCGGTCCTTCGAAAGACCAGAACAAGGCGTTCGAAGCCATTGCCTGGGATTCGCGCAATCAGCAAATGTGGCTGGGTGTAGAACGTCCCCCGGCGTTGTTCACCTGGAAAAGCAACGACGGCCAGACACTCACCGGTGACAAGCAAAAACTCGCCAGTGACGAACTGGACATCCGCAACCTCTCGGCCCTGGCCATCGACCCGCGCACGGGCCATATTCTGGTGCTGTCTGCTGACTCGCACTTGTTGCTGGAGCTGGACGAGAAGGGCGAGCAGGTCAGCTTCATGACCTTGCTGAGCGGCTTCAATGGTTTGAACAAGACCATCCCTCGCGCCGAAGGCGTGACCATGGATGAAGCGGGCACGTTGTATCTGGTGAGCGAACCAAACCTGTTCTACCGCTTCGAAAAGCACAAATAAGCCCGCCGTGAGGGTGGCGCGCGGCCGTCCGTTGGGGTACACCTGCGGGACCGCGGCCACTGGCCATTAAGCTTCAATTCAGACTGGCGTGGTATTTCATCCACCCGTTTTGATTCCGAGCTTTGCCCGAATGCGCCGACTTGCCCGCCCCAAACCCCTGATTCTGATTGTGTCGGTCATTGCGCTGATCGCTTTGGTTGCGGCCGGCCAGTACCTGCGCCTGTTCGAGCGCGCCTGGTTCAACCTGAACACCCTTTGGCAGCCCATGAACGGTCAGTCCATCGCTCTGGATCAGTACCAGGTAGCGGTCGAGGCGCGAGTCATTGTCGGGCTGGATGACGATGTGTCGGCGTTGACCTTCGATCCTGTGCGCAAAAGCCTGTTCACCGTCACCAACAAAAACTCAGAGCTGATCGAGCTGTCGCTGGACGGTCAGATTATTCGACGCATTGCGTTGGTCGGGTTTGGCGATCCGGAAGCCGTGGAATTCATCAGTGCCGACACCTACGTGATCACTGACGAGCGCGAGCAGCGGCTGATCAAGATTCATCTGGAAAACGACACAACGTTCCTCGACGCGGCGGATGCCGAGCAGATGACCCTTGGTGTACACATGAGCGGCAACAAGGGCTTCGAAGGCCTGGCTTACGACTCGGTGGGCAAGCGGTTGTTTGTCGCCAAGGAACGCGACCCGATGTTGATCTACGAAGTGCAGGGCTTTCCCCATTACAACCCGGAAAAATCCTACGCAGTGCACGTAGTGAACAACCCCAAGCGCGATGCCGGGATGTTCGTGACGGACCTGTCGAGCCTGCAATACGACGAGCGCAGCGGCCATCTGTTGGCGTTGTCGGATGAATCGCGGCTGATTCTGGAGCTTGATGTAGACGGGCGACCGCTGAGCACCATGTCGCTGAGCAAGGGGCGTCAGGGGTTGCAGAAGACAGTGCCGCAAGCGGAAGGGATCGCCATGGATGACGACGGCACGATGTACCTGGTGAGCGAGCCGAACCTGTTCTACGTCTTCAAAAAACCGGCACAACCCTGACCAACACCCCAAATCTACTGTGGGAGCGAGCCTGCTCGCGATGAGGCCGTGTCAGTCGATGGAGATGTTGACTGAAAGACCGCTATCGCGAGCAGGCTCACTCCCACAGGTTTTGCGTATGTTTTATTTTGCGCGCAGGGTCTTCACGCCTTCGCTGGTGCCCAGCAGCAGCAAATCCGCCGGACGTGCGGCGAACAAACCGTTGGTGACCACGCCGACGATGGCGTTGATCTGCTTCTCCAGCTCCACCGGGTTGGTGATCTGCATGTTGAACACATCGAGGATGATGTTGCCGTTGTCGGTCAGCACGCCTTCGCGGTAAACCGGGTCGCCGCCCAGCTTCACCAGCTCGCGGGCCACGTGGCTGCGGGCCATCGGGATGACTTCTACCGGCAGCGGGAACGCACCGAGCACCGGCACCAGTTTGCTGGCGTCGGCGATGCAGATGAAGGTCTTGGCCACAGCCGCCACAATCTTCTCGCGGGTCAGGGCTGCGCCGCCGCCCTTGATCAGGTTCAGGTGCTCGTCGCTTTCGTCGGCGCCGTCGACGTAGAACTCCAGGTCGCTGACCGTGTTCAGCTCATACACTGGAATGCCGTGGCCCTTGAGGCGGGCGGCGGTGGCTTCGGAACTGGCGACCGCGCCGTCGAACGCGCCTTTGTGCTTGGCCAGTGCGTCGATGAAGCAGTTGGCGGTGGAGCCGGTGCCGACCCCGACGATGCTCTTGTCGTCGAGTTTCGGGAGGATGAAGTCGACGGCGGCCTGAGCCACTGCCTGTTTGAGTTGATCCTGGGTCATGCGGGCTCCGAAGTGCCGAAGAGGGAACGAAAGGCCGGCATTATAGGCTTCGCGATGGGGAAGGTCATTGCCGGTATGTCGAATGGTGGCGATGGGGCTTGCCTGTGGCGAGGGAGCTTGCTCCCGCTCGGCTGCGCAGCAGCCGTAAAAACCTGCCCGCGCGGTATGTCTGAAAGAATGCAGGGGGACCGCTTCGCGCTCCAACGGGAGCAAGCTCCCTCGCCACAATGGATCTCCAGCGCCAGTGAGCGGCTAAAACCACCTGTTTAGTGTGGTCGCTCAGGCGAAAGCCGGGTTAGACTCCTTGGCCCTGCCCAACCCGCTCAGTGATGCTTTCCGATGCTCGAACAGTACGTCAAAAAGATCCTCACCTCGCGCGTTTATGACGTTGCCGTAGAAACCCCATTGCAGACTGCCCGCCAGCTCTCCGAGCGGCTGGGCAACAGTATCTGGCTCAAGCGCGAAGACTTGCAGCCGGTGTTCTCGTTCAAGATTCGTGGCGCCTATAACAAGCTCACGCAGCTTTCCGATGAAGAACGCGCTCGCGGCGTGGTCACGGCTTCCGCGGGCAACCACGCCCAAGGCCTGGCCCTGGCGGCGAAAGTGTTGGGCGTGAAAGCGACCATCGTGATGCCCAAGACCACCCCGGAAATCAAAGTCGAAGGCGTGCGCTCACGTGGCGGCAAAGTGGTGCTGCACGGGGATTCGTTCCCGGAAGCCCTGGCCTACTCGCTGAAACTGGTCGACGAAAAAGGCTACGTCTACATCCACCCTTACGACGATCCCCACACCATTGCCGGGCAGGGCACGGTGGCCATGGAGATCCTGCGCCAGCACCCTGGCCGTCTGGACGCAATCTTCGTCCCGGTAGGCGGTGGCGGACTGATCGCCGGGATCGCGGCATACGTGAAGTACCTGCGACCTGAAATCAAAATCATCGGCGTCGAACCAGACGATTCCAACTGCCTGCAAGCCGCCATGGCCGCTGGTGAACGGGTGATCCTGCCGACCGTGGGCCTCTTCGCCGACGGCGTCGCTGTGGCGCAGATTGGTCAGCACACCTTCGACATCTGCAAAGACTATGTCGATGAAGTGATCACTGTCAGCACCGATGAAATCTGCGCGGCGATCAAGGACATCTACGACGATACCCGCTCGATCACCGAACCTGCCGGCGCCTTGGGCGTGGCCGGGATCAAGAAGTACGTCGAGCAGCGCGGTGTCACCGGGCATACCTTCGTGGCCATCGACTCCGGTGCCAACGTCAACTTCGACCGCCTGCGCCACGTCGCCGAGCGCGCCGAACTGGGCGAGGGCCGCGAAGCGATTATCGCCGTGACCATCCCCGAGAAACCGGGCAGCTTCAAGGCGTTCTGCGAGGCCATCGGCAAGCGCCAGATCACCGAATTCAACTATCGCTACAACACTGGCAGCGAGGCGCACATCTTTGTTGGCGTGCAGACGCACCCGGAAAACGATCCGCGCAGTGCGCTGCTTGCCAGCCTGACCGAGCAGGGTTTCCCGGTGCTCGACCTGACCGATAACGAACTCGCCAAGTTGCACATCCGCCACATGGTCGGCGGACGTGCGGCGCATGTGGTGGATGAAGTGATTCTGCGCTTCGAATTCCCGGAGCGTCCGGGCGCGCTGTTCAACTTCCTCAACAAGCTTGGCGGGCGCTGGAACATCTCGATGTTCCACTACCGCAACCATGGCGCGGCGGATGGTCGTGTGGTCGCGGGCCTGCAAGTGCCTCATGAAGAACGTCATCTGGTGCCCGCAGCGCTGGAAGAAATCGGCTACCCGTACTGGGACGAAAGCGACAACCCGGCCTATCAGCTGTTTCTCGGCTGAGCGGCTACGCTGATGGCCAGGCCATAAGGAAATCGAACAATGGAAACATTAACCGCCCTGAAAATCGCTCATATGGTGGCGACGGTGTTGCTGCTGGTCAGCGCGCTGGGTCTGGCGATCTGGGTCTGGCGCACGCGCCGTAACGGCGACGCAACGGCTCACACGCGCACGTTGCAGCGACCGTGGGTGTTTATCTGGCTGGTGATGGGGCTGGCGCTGCTGAGCATGCCGTTTACCGGCTGGTGGATGGTGCATCTGGTGGGCTGGCCGCTGGGGCAGGTCTGGTTGTTGGCTTCCAGTGTGCTGTACACCGTCGCGGCGTTGGGCTGGTTCTGGTTGCTGGTGCGGCTGAATCGGCTGCGTAAAGCGCCGGCAGCGGGCACTGGGAGGTTTACGTTGGCGTTGGCGCTGTTCAGCTTTGTCTGCTTTATCGCCATTGCGGGGTTGATGGGGGCCAAGCCGGTTTAGCGCGAAATCTGTAGCAGCTGCCGAGGTACGAGGCTGCGTTGCGTGTCCGCAGGACCGCCCCCCGGGGCCGTTGCGCAGCCCAACGCAGCCCAACGCAGCCTCGTACCTCGGCAGCTGCTACAGGCGATTTCAATCGCGCAACGAAATCACCGGCCAGCCACGCTTCTCGGCTTCAGCGCGCAAATTCGGGTCCGGATCGACCGCAACCGGATTGGCCACTTGCTCCAGCAGCGCGAAATCATTCATCGAGTCGCTGTAGAAATAGCTGTCCTCCAACGAATACCCGGTTTCTTCCAGCCAACGATTCAACCGCGTCACCTTGCCTTCCCGGAAGCACGGAACATCGGTGCTGCGCCCGGTATAGCGGCCATCAACCATTTCACATTCCGTGGCGATCAGGGTTTCGACGCCCAGACGCTGGGCAATCGGCCCGGTAACAAAACGGTTGGTCGCGGTGATGATCACCAGTTTGTCGCCGGCCTCGCGGTGCTTGGCCAGCAGTTCGATAGCCTTGGGCAAGACAATCGGCTCAATGCAATCGCGCATGTAATCCAGGTGCCATTGATCCAGCGTGGCCATCTCGGTGCGGCCGAGGACTTCGAGGCAGAAGTTCAGGTAGGCATCGTTATCGAGCTTGCCGGCCAGGTAATCCTGATAGAACTCGTCGTTGCGTGCCTTGTAGGCGACGGCGTCGAGGAAGCCGCGCTCGCACAGGTAATCGCCCCAGGCGTGGTCACTGTCACCGCCCAAGAGCGTGTTGTCCAAGTCGAATAAAGCCAGCCGCATTGCAGTTACTCGCTGAAAAGTCTGTAGAAAGGCGTCCAGAATACGGACTTTTCACAAGAGTGCACATAAGGTAGACCGGCTCGTTGCTGCTATCACAACCTTTGTGGAACAATGCGGCGACATGCGTTTGCGAGGTTGTTGCCGTGATCGACCCCGATGGTTTCCGCCCCAATGTCGGGATCATTCTCACGAATGATGCCGGACAGGTGCTATGGGCTCGCCGTATCAATCAAGATGCCTGGCAGTTTCCACAGGGCGGGATCAACCCCCAGGAGACGCCGGAAGACGCCTTGTACCGCGAGTTGAACGAAGAAGTGGGTCTAGAGCGCGAAGATGTTGAAATTCTCGCCTGCACCCGGGGCTGGTTGCGCTATCGTTTGCCGCAACGTCTGGTCCGCACGCACAGCCAACCGCTGTGCATCGGCCAGAAACAGAAATGGTTTCTCCTGCGCCTGGTCTCCAACGAGCAGCGGGTGCGGATGGATTTGACCGGTAAACCGGAATTCGATGGCTGGCGCTGGGTCAGCTATTGGTATCCGTTGGGCCAGGTGGTGACATTCAAGCGCGAAGTGTATCGACGCGCTCTCAAAGAGCTTGCCCCGCGCCTTTTATCGCGCGACTGACGACGGAGTTCGACCCCGAGCCATGCTCAATACGCTGCGCAAGATCGTCCAGGAAGTTAACTCCGCCAAGGATCTCAAGGCGGCGTTGGGCATTATTGTATTGCGCGTCAAAGAGGCCATGGGCAGCCAGGTCTGCTCGGTCTACCTGCTTGACCCTGAGACCAACCGCTTCGTGCTGATGGCCACCGAGGGCTTGAACAAGCGCTCGATCGGCAAAGTCAGCATGGCACCCAACGAAGGTCTGGTCGGCCTGGTCGGCACGCGTGAAGAACCGCTGAACCTCGAAAACGCCGCGGATCACCCGCGCTATCGCTACTTCGCCGAAACCGGTGAAGAGCGTTATGCCTCGTTCCTCGGGGCGCCGATCATTCACCACCGCCGCGTTGTCGGCGTGTTGGTCATTCAGCAAAAAGAACGCCGCCAGTTCGACGAAGGTGAAGAAGCCTTCCTCGTGACCATGAGCGCGCAGCTCGCCGGTGTTATCGCCCACGCCGAGGCCACCGGTTCGATCCGCGGGCTGGGCCGTCAGGGCAAGGGCATCCAGGAAGCCAAGTTCATCGGCGTACCGGGTTCGCCGGGTGCGGCGGTCGGTACCGCGGTGGTCATGCTGCCGCCGGCCGACCTGGACGTGGTGCCGGACAAGACCATCACCGACATCGCGGCTGAGCTCGGGCTGTTCAAGACCGCCATCGAAGGCGTGCGCGCCGACATGCGCGCCTTGTCCGCCAAACTGGCGAACCAGTTGCGCCCGGAAGAGCGCGCGCTGTTCGATGTTTACCTGATGATGCTCGACGACGCGTCACTGGGTAGCGAAATCACTACCGTGATCAAGACTGGCCAGTGGGCCCAAGGCGCATTGCGTCAGGTGGTCGCCGAACACGTCAACCGTTTCGAATTGATGGACGACGCCTACCTGCGTGAGCGCGCCTCGGACGTCAAGGACCTCGGTCGGCGCTTGCTCGCCTACTTGCAGGAAGAGCGTCAGCAGACCCTGGTCTACCCCGACAACACCATTCTGATCAGCGAAGAACTGACGCCGGCAATGCTCGGCGAGGTGCCGGAAGGCAAACTGGTCGGCCTGGTGTCGGTACTCGGTTCCGGCAACTCTCACGTGGCGATCCTGGCACGCGCCATGGGTATCCCGACGGTGATGGGCCTGGTCGACTTGCCGTATTCCAAGGTCGACGGCATCCAGATGATCGTCGACGGTTACCACGGCGAGGTCTACACCAACCCCAGCGAAGTGCTGCGCAAGCAGTTCGCCGAAGTGGTCGAGGAAGAGAAGCAACTGGCCCTCGGGCTGGATGCACTGCGGGACTTGCCGTGCGTGACCCTCGATGGTCACCGCATGCCGCTGTGGGTCAACACCGGCCTGCTGGCGGATGTGGCGCGGGCGCAGAAGCGCGGCGCCGAAGGCGTCGGTCTGTACCGCACCGAAGTGCCGTTCATGATCAATCAGAGGTTCCCAAGCGAAAAGGAGCAGCTGGCGATCTATCGCGAGCAGCTCGCCGCATTCCACCCGCAACCGGTGACGATGCGCAGCCTGGACATCGGCGGCAACAAATCGCTGTCGTACTTCCCGATCAAGGAAGACAACCCGTTCCTCGGCTGGCGCGGCATTCGCGTCACGCTCGACCACCCGGAAATCTTCCTGGTGCAGACCCGCGCCATGCTCAAGGCCAGCGAAGGCTTGAACAATCTGCGGATTCTGCTGCCGATGATCTCCGGCACTCACGAACTGGAAGAAGCCCTGCACCTGATTCACCGGGCCTGGGGCGAAGTCCGCGACGAAGGCTGTGACGTGCCTATGCCGCCGATCGGCGTGATGATCGAAATTCCGGCAGCGGTTTATCAGACCAAGGAACTGGCGCGGCAAGTAGACTTCCTGTCGGTCGGTTCCAACGACCTGACCCAGTACCTGTTGGCGGTGGATCGAAACAACCCGCGGGTAGCCGACCTCTACGACTATCTGCACCCGGCGGTGCTGCAAGCCCTTCAGAGCGTGGTGCGTGACGCGCATGCCGAAGGCAAGCCAGTGAGTATCTGCGGTGAGATGGCCGGTGATCCAGCGGCGGCGGTGCTGTTGATGGCGATGGGCTTCGACAGCCTGTCGATGAACGCCACCAACCTGCCGAAAGTGAAGTGGATGTTGCGTCAGATCAACCTGAGCAAGGCCAAGGAATTGCTCGCGGAGCTGATGACCATCGACAACCCGCAAGTTATCCACAGCTCGCTGCAATTGGCGCTGAAGAACCTTGGGTTGGCGCGGATGATTAATCCGGCTTCGGCCAAGACCCTCTAAAAGGCTGATGGCCCCA
>NZ_JBOBDO010000033.1:0-55221 GCF_050586665.1 Pseudomonas sp. ES4
AGCCGGCTCACTCCCACAAAAAAGCAATTTTTCAAGGATTGACCATGTCCTTCCCCACCACCTGGTACTCCCAAACCTCGCTGCCCCGCGCGGCCAGGTCCGAATTGAACGCCGATGAAACCTGCGACGTCTGCATCATCGGCGCCGGGATCGCGGGCCTCACCGCTGCCCTGGAGCTGACCCGGCGCGGCAAACGCGTGATCATCCTCGAAGCCCAGCAAGTCGCCTGGGGCGCGTCCGGTCGAAACGGCGGCGTGGTCTCGCCAGGCTGGGCTGAAGGGTCGGGGGCGATCCGCAAGAAACTGGGTCTGGAGCAGGCCAAGGCGTTATTCCAAATGTCAGTCGAGGGCGTCGAGATCGTCCGCCACAACATTGCCGAACTGGCTCTGACCGGTTGCGCGCCATCGGCAGGCACGATCCGGGTCAAGCGTTACGACGACGGCGCCGAGGTGCAAAACCATATCGAGACCATGCGCCGCGACTTCGGTTATGAACTCAATTTCCTCGATACAGCCCAGGTTCGCGAACGCGCACACACCTTGCGTTATTTCCAGGGTGTCGAAGATCCGAACGCCCTGCACTTCCATCCGCTGAATTATTGCCTGGGCCTGGCTCTCGCCATCGAAGCGGCTGGAGGCCGGATTTACGAACAGTCAAAAATGCTCGCCTGGCATCGCGAAGGCGACGACAAAATTGTCCAGACCGCCAACGGCACCGTGCGCTGCCAGGACCTGGTGTTCTGCGCCGGCGGCTACGGCGGCCCGGAGTTACAAAAACTCAGCCGCGCCTACCTGCCCATCGCGACCTATGTGGTGCTGACTGAACACCTGGGCGACTCGATCAAAAACGTCCTCGACTCCGGCGCCGCGTTCTCCGACGACCGTCGCGCCTCGGATTACTACCGCGTGGTCGAAGGCGACCGCCTGCTCTGGGGCGGACGCATCACCACCCGCAACGAACAGAACGAAAAGGCCCTCGCGACCATGCTCAAGGCCGACATGGTGTCGGTCTATCCACAACTGGCCCCGGTCAAAATCGAATTGGCCTGGTCGGGCCTGATGGGTTATTCCACCAACAAGATGCCCAACCTGGGATTGCTCGAACCGGGCGTCTGGGCCTGCACCTCGTTTGGTGGCCATGGCCTGAATACCGGTTCGATTGGCGGCAGGGTCATCGCCGAAGCGGTGTGCGGGGAAAGTGCGCGTCATCAGCTGTTCAAACCGTACTTGCTGGACTGGAACGGCGGACCGTTCGGACGGATTGCCGCCAATGCCATTTATCAATCGTTGAAGGTCATGGATTTCGTTCAGGAACGGCTGAAGGGTTGAAGGGCTGAACTGTATCCACCAAGGTAAACGCACTCCTGTAGCAGCTGGCGAAGCCTGCGTTCGGCTGCGAAGCAGTCGTAAAACTTGAGTGCGAGTTCTGCCTGACACACCGTATTGTCTGATTTCGCGACTGCTTCGCAGCCGAACGCAGGCTTCGCCAGCTGCTACAGGGATCTTTTGTGGGCACAAAAAAACCGGCCGAAGCCGGTTTTTTGTTTCTACAGAATCAGAATCAAGCGTTCTGCAGGTCGTCGAGGTAGCGCTCGGCGTCCAGTGCCGCCATGCAGCCAGCGCCGGCCGAGGTGATGGCCTGACGGTAAACGTGGTCAGCCACGTCACCGGCGGCAAAGATACCTTCGAGGCTGGTGGTAGTAGCGTTGCCGTCACGGCCGCCCTGTACAACCAGGTAGCCGTCTTTCAACGTCAGCTGGCCTTCGAACAGCGACGTGTTCGGGGTGTGGCCGATGGCGATGAACACGCCGTCGACGGTCAGCTCGTCGAAGCTGCCATCGTTGTTCTTCAGGCGGGCACCGGTCACGCCCATGTTGTCGCCCAGGACTTCGTCCAGCGTCGCGTTCAGCTTCAAGACGATTTTGCCTTCGGCAACCCGGGCATTGAGCTTGTCGATCAGGATCTTCTCGGCGCGGAAAGTTTCGCGACGGTGGATCAGGGTGACCTTGCTGGCGATGTTGGCCAGGTACAGCGCCTCTTCAACCGCGGTGTTACCGCCACCGACCACAGCCACTGGCTTGTTGCGGTAGAAGAAACCGTCGCAGGTCGCGCAGGCCGAAACGCCTTTGCCCATGAACGTTTCTTCCGACGGCAGGCCCAGGTAACGAGCGCTGGCGCCGGTGGCGATGATCAGCGCGTCGCAGGTGTAAGTTGCGCTGTCACCGGTCAGGGTGTACGGCTTGGCAGCGAAGTCCACGGCATTGATGTGATCGAAGACGATTTCGGTTTCAAAGCGCTCGGCGTGCTCTTTCATGCGGTCCATCAGCGCCGGGCCGGTCAGGCCGTGGACGTCGCCAGGCCAGTTGTCGACTTCGGTGGTGGTGGTCAGTTGACCGCCGGCTTGCATGCCGGTGATCAGCAGTGGCTTGAGGTTGGCACGGGCGGCATAGACTGCGGCGCTGTAACCGGCAGGGCCGGAACCGAGAATAATCACTCGCGAATGACGGACTTCAGACATGACCTGCTCCTGTTGACCGGCCCGAAACTTCTGGCGCGGAACGCCGGGTTGCCGGCGGGAATAAAAAAAGGACCGTTGAAAGCACTTGGGGAAGGCTTGGGCTCGACAGTCCTGTAAAAAGTATGGGGTGCAGCGTATCGAGGGGGCGAAGATTAAGGAAATACGGTTTAACAATCCAGCTCATAGGCGGTCTCTATCCGGTCACGATGGATACATAGGCGCCTTTGTTACAGTTAATGTCGATGCTGCTACCGCGCTTTCGTCCGTCAGGCAAAGCCGGTAAGGTCGGCGCGTTTCCCCTTTGCTCGGAGCACGTTATGCCCGCCCCCGTTCTGTCCGGCCCACAATACCTGCGCGAAGGCCTCAAGTTGGTCTTGAGCCCAAGCCTGCGTTTGTTCGTGCTGTTGCCCTTGGTGATCAACCTGGTGCTGTTCGTCGGATTGATCTATCTGGCCAGCCATCAATTCAGCCTGTGGGTCGATACGTTGATGCCGTCCCTGCCCGATTGGCTGAGTTTTCTCAGTTACATCCTGTGGCCGATTTTTGTCGTGCTTGTCGTTTTTATGGTGTTTTTCACCTTCACCATGCTCGCCAACGTCATCGCTGCACCGTTCAATGGCTTCCTCGCCGAGAAAGTCGAAGTGGTGGTACGCGGCACCGACGACTTCCCGGCCTTCAGCTGGGGCGAACTGATCGCCATGATCCCCCGCACCCTGTCCCGCGAGATGCGCAAACTCGGCTACTTCCTGCCTCGCGCCATCGGGCTGTTCATCCTTTCGTTCATCCCGGTGGTGAACATCATTGCCGCGCCATTGTGGCTGCTGTTCGGGGTGTGGATGATGGCGATCCAGTACATCGACTACCCGGCGGATAACCACAAACTGGGCTGGAACGAGATGCTCGCCTGGCTGCGCGAGAAGCGCTGGCAGAGCATGAGTTTTGGCGGCAGCGTTTATCTGGTGCTGCTGATTCCGGTGGTCAACATCCTGATGATGCCGGCCGCGGTGGCGGGTGCGACGCTGTTCTGGGTGCGTGAACGCGGCGCGGAAAACCTGGTGGTCCAGCGCTGATCCGGTCACAAATTCATCATCCCACCGTCACATTGACGACATGGCCTCAGCCGACACTGAGGTCATGACGACAGCTCTGCATATCACCCTGATCACCGAAACCTTCCCTCCCGAAATCAACGGAGTGGCCAACACCCTCGGCCGCTTGTGTGACGGCTTGCGCGCGCGCGGGCATCAGGTCGAACTGGTGCGGCCACGACAGGGTTGCGATCAGCAACTGGGCAGCGACGATGCGTTGTTGCTGTGCCGGGGCTGGCCGCTGCCGGGGTATCCCGGCTTGCAATGGGGCCAGTCGTCGATGCACAAACTGCTGCGGCGCTGGAAGCGTCATCGGCCGGACGTTTTGTACATCGCCACGGAAGGACCGCTGGGATTGTCCGCGTTGCGCGCGGCACGGCGCTTGGGGATTGCCGTGGTCAGCGGCTTTCACACTAATTTCCAGCAGTACTCCAGCCAGTATGGGCTTGGTCTGCTGACGCGATTGCTGACCCACTACCTGCGCTGGTTTCACAATCGTTCGACGCTGACCCTGGTGCCGAGCGCGAGTCAAAGAATGGAACTGGAGCGCCGGCATTTCGAGCGCCTGGCGCTGCTGTCGCGCGGGGTCGACAGCCAGTTGTTTCACCCGACCAAGCGGCTGGCGTCGCTGCGCGAACAGTGGGGTCTGGCCGACAGTGACATTGCCATCAT
Source organism: Pseudomonas sp. ES4 (assembly GCF_050586665.1). NCBI lineage: Bacteria > Pseudomonadati > Pseudomonadota > Gammaproteobacteria > Pseudomonadales > Pseudomonadaceae > Pseudomonas > Pseudomonas sp. ES4. The sequence goes on from NZ_JBOBDO010000033.1 coordinate 4,278, forward strand.
CCATGTCGGTCGCCTGGCACCGGAGAAAAATCTTGGCCTGCTCAAGCGCAGTTTCGAAAAGCTGCGTACGACTTATCCACAGAAAAACCTGAAGTTGATCGTGATCGGCGACGGCCCGCAACGAGCGGTCCTGGAGAAAGAACTGCCCGAGGCGATTTTCTGTGGCTCTCAACGCGGCGAAGCCTTGGCCAGTCACTATGCGTCGGGGGATGTGTTTCTGTTTCCGAGCCTGACCGAGACGTTCGGCAACGTGGTGCTTGAGGCACTGGCTTCGGGTTTGGGTGTGGTGGCTTACGATCAAGCGGCGGCGGCCCAGCACGTTCGCCATGGCTACAACGGCGTACTGGCGATGCCGGGGGACGAAGAGGCGTTTTGCGATGCGGCGTGCTGGCTGCTGGAGAAGCGCGAAACCTTGCGTTGCGTGCGGCTCAATGCGCGCCAGCATGCGAGTCGCCAAGGGTGGGCAGCGATTATCGAGCAGTTTGAAGGGCAGTTGCGCGGGGCTTGTATGGGGGAGCAAGTGGTGCCGAATGCACCGACGGTACTCTGACTCTTCAGTGTTCTTGAGTCCGCCTTCGCGAGCAGGTTCGCTCCCACAGTTGACCGCATTCTTGAGGTAGAACTCGGTTGAAAGTGGGAGCGAGCCTGCTCGCGAAAGGGCCCTGCCAACGCTTAAACCAGGGTCATCAACGCCTCACGGCTGAACGGCAGGATGTCTTCTTCACGGCCGTCACGCACTTTCTGCGCCCAGTCCGGGTCCACCAGCAGCGCACGACCTACCGCCACCAGATCGAACTCATCATTGTTCAAACGCTCCAGCAGTTTTTCCAGGCTGGCCGGCTGCGCGATCTTGTCGGTGTTGACCATGAACTGCAGGAACTCGCCATCAAGGCCGACACTGCCCACGGTGATGGTCGGTTTGCCAGTGAGCTTACGGGTCCAGCCGGCCAGGTTCAGCTCGGAGCCGTCGAACTCCGGCTCCCAGAAACGACGCGTCGAGCAGTGGAAAATATCCACGCCGGCGTCGGACAACGGCTTGAGAAATTCGCCCAACGCTTCGGGTGTTTGCACCAGACGCGCGGTGTAATCCTGCTGCTTCCACTGCGAGAAGCGGAAGATGATCGGAAAGCCTTCGCCGACCGCGGCACGCACGGCTTGAATCAATTCGATGGCAAAACGCGAACGGTTGGCCAGGCTACCGCCGTATTCATCAGTGCGCTGGTTGCTGCCTTCCCAGAAGAACTGGTCCACGAGGTAGCCGTGGGCACCGTGGATCTCCACGCCGTCCATGCCGATGCTCTTGGCATCTTTGGCGGCCTGGGCAAATGCGGCGATCACGTCCTGGATATCTTGCTGGGTCATGCCGTGAACTACGACCTGACCGTCCTTCAGTTTCTCCGACGGACCGTAACCCGGCACGCTGGCGTCCGGCTCGGTGCCGATACGGCGCACGCTGCCGACATGCCACAGCTGAGGAACGATCTTGCCGCCCTCGGCATGAACCGCGTCGACTACTTTTTTCCAGCCGGCCAGCGCCGCTTCACCGTAGAAATGCGGCACGTTCGGGTAACCGTTGGAAGCCTTGTGGCCGACGGTGGTGCCTTCGGTGATGATCAGGCCCACACCCGCAGCGGCGCGGCGACGGTAGTACTCGATCACTTTGGAATTGGGCACGCCACCCGGCGAAAACGAACGGGTCATCGGCGCCATGACGACGCGGGTCGGCAATTCGAGGGTGCCGAGGTGGAACGGTTTGAACAGGGCTTTGACGGGCATGGGACGCTCCACGAAAACGGTATCGACGGGACAGAGATTTTATGACGGCGATAATATGCGGAGCGACAAGCGATGCACAGCACTATTGATTGTGGTGATTAAGGTTCAAAAGGCAGGCATAAAAAATCGCAGCTCGGTGGCTGCGATTTTTTTGGTTCAACTCAGCGCTTTTTCGATCGCATGAACGACAGTCGGATCATCCGGCGCCGTGCGCGGCGAGAACCGCGCCAGCACGCGACCATCCTTGCCCAGCAGGAATTTCTCGAAGTTCCAGGTAATGTCACCGGGAAATTCAGCACCCTCGCCCGCCAGCAGACGGTACAGCTGATGACGGTCATGACCGTTGACCTCCAGCTTGCTGGACAACGGAAAACTCACACCGTAGTTGAGGCTGCAAAACTCCTGGATCTCTTGCTCGGTACCCGGTTCCTGCCCGGCAAACTGGTTGCACGGCAGGCCCAGTACGCTGAAGCCTTTGTCCTTGTATTGCTGGTAGAGGTTTTCCAGCGCCGCGTATTGTGGGGTCAAGCCACATTTGGAGGCGACGTTGACCACCAGCACGACGAGCCCCTTGAAGGGCGCCAGAGGTAGTTCCTGACCATCCAGGCCTGTCAATTTAAGGTCGTGAAAAGCACTCATGACGAACTCCAGATTCCCGTGTTCTTCTCGAAACAGCCACTTGGCGGTGTCACCAGGGACAGCCGCGGACTAAAAAAGGCGCCCCTCGGGCGCCTCTCCAGTTCTCGAAAGCTTAGCGCAGAAAATCAGTGGTGATGGCCACCTTCGCCATGGACGTGACCATGAGCGATTTCTTCCTGGCTGGCATCGCGGATGTCGATGATCTTGACCTGGAAATTCAGACGCTGACCCGCCAACGGGTGGTTGCCGTCGACGGTGACATCGTCGCCGTCCAGATCGCGAATGGTGACGATCTGCATCTGGCCGTCCGGAGCGGATGCGTGGAACTGCATGCCCACTTCCAGCTCGTCGACGCCTTCGAACATGCTGCGGCTCAAGGTGCTGACCAGTTCGGCAGCGTATTCGCCGTAGGCATCTTCAGGTTCAACGGCTACGGTCAGCTCGTCGCCGACTGTTTTGCCTTCCAGTGCCTTTTCCAGGCCCGGGATGATGTTACCTGCGCCTTGCAGGTAGACCAGCGGCGCGCCGCCGGCGGAGCTGTCGATGACCTCACCAGCGTCGTTGGTCAGGGTATAGTCGATGGAGACAGCCTTATTGGCGGCGATCAGCATGGGGCGAGACCTTTTGCATAAGAATGAAGAATGGCCAAGTTTAGCGAAGCAATCGCCCGAAAGCGAACACAACCCGGACAGACGGATGACGGCGAAAGGCTCGACGGTCACAGGCTTCCATCAAGATGAGGACGGGCACTGGGTGGCCGAGCTTTCCTGCGGTCACACCCAGCACTTGCGGCACCAGCCACCGTGGCAATCCCGGGCCTGGGTACTGGACCCTTTGCTGCGTATTGAAAAAATAGGCCAACCCTTTGATTGCGGTTGGTGCGCACAAGGCTCGGTTAGCGATAACCTTGGCGACTGAAATTCGGTAAACGGCCAGACATAGGCCGTCACCATTGCCATGCACCTCCAGAGAATTCGCATGCAAACTTTTTTTATCGCGCCCACCGATTTTGGTGTGGGTCTGACCTCCATCAGCCTCGGGCTGGTACGTACCCTTGAGCGGGCCGGCCTCAAAGTCGGCTTTTTCAAACCGATTGCCCAGCCGCATCCGGGTGACACCGGGCCTGAACGGTCCACTGAGCTGGTGGCGCGCACCCACGGTTTGAAACCGCCTCAGCCGCTTGGCCTGGCGCACGTCGAGCGCATGCTTGGCGACGGTCAGCTGGACGAGCTGCTCGAAGAAATCATCACCCTCTATCAGCAGGCGGCAATCGGCAAGGATGTGCTGATCGTCGAAGGCATGGTGCCGACCCGCAGCGCCAGTTATGCCGCACGGGTCAATCTGCATTTGGCGAAAAGCCTCGACGCCGAAGTGATCCTGGTCTCGGCTCCGGAAAACGAAGTGTTGACCGAACTGTCTGGCCGAGTGGAATTGCAGGCGCAATTGTTCGGCGGCCCCAAAGACCCGAAAGTCCTCGGCGTGATCCTCAACAAGGTCAAAACCGACGAGAGCATGGAGGCCTTCGCCTCGCGCTTGAAAGAGCATTCGCCCTTGCTGCGCAGTGGCGATTTCCGTCTGCTGGGCTGCATCCCGTTCCAGCCGGAATTGAACGCCCCGCGCACCCGCGACGTCGCCGACCTGATGGGCGCGCAGATTCTCAATGCCGGTGATTACGAAACCCGGCGCATGACCAACATCATCATCTGCGCCCGCACCGTGCGTAACACCGTGGAGCTGCTCAAGCCCGGCGTGTTGGTGGTGACGCCCGGTGATCGCGACGACATCATCCTCGCCGTCAGCCTCGCCGCCATGAACGGCGTGCCGCTGGCCGGCCTGTTGCTGACCAGTGACACCCTGCCCGACCCGCGCATCATGGACCTCTGTCGTGGCGCGTTGCAGGCTGGCCTGCCGGTGTTGTCGGTGAGCACCGGTTCCTACGACACCGCCAACCAGTTGAACGGTTTGAACAAGGAAATCCCGATCGACGACCGCGAGCGCGCGGAGATCATCACCGATTTCGTTGCCAGCCACCTCGACGCCAAGTGGCTGCATCAACGTTGCGGCACGCCACGGGAAATGCGCCTGTCGCCCGCCGTGTTCCGTTATCAATTGATCCAGCGCGCCCAGGCCGCCAACAAGCGCATCGTCCTGCCCGAAGGCAGCGAGCCGTTGACCGTGCAAGCCGCCGCGATCTGTCAGGCGCGCGGGATCGCTCGCTGCGTGTTGCTGGCCAAACCGGCAGACGTCGAAGCCGTGGCTCGCGCCCAAGGCATCGAGTTGCCCCCGGGACTGGAAATCCTCGACCCGGACCTGATTCGCGAGCGTTACGTCGAGCCGATGGTCGCCCTGCGCAAAACCAAAAGCCTCAACGCGCCGATGGCCGAGCAGCAACTGGAAGACACCGTGGTGATCGGCACCATGATGCTGGCGCTGGATGAGGTCGACGGATTGGTGTCCGGGGTCATTCACTCGACCGCCAACACCATCCGCCCGGCCCTGCAACTGATCAAGACCGCGCCGGGCTGCACGTTGGTGTCGTCGGTGTTCTTCATGCTCTTCCCCGAGGAAGTGCTGGTCTACGGCGACTGCGTGATGAACCCGCACCCGAGCGCCAGCGAACTGGCCGAGATCGCGCTGCAAAGCGCCGACTCGGCAGCCGCCTTCGGCATCACCCCGCGCGTGGCAATGATCAGCTATTCCAGCGGTGAGTCGGCCAGCGGCGAAGAAGTCGAGAAGGTGCGCGAAGCGACGTTGCTCGCCCATGAACAACAGAACTCGCTGCTGATCGACGGCCCATTGCAATACGACGCCGCCGCCAACGAAACCGTTGCCCGGCAATTGGCGCCGAACAGCCAGGTCGCCGGTCGCGCCACCGTGTTCGTGTTCCCCGACCTGAACACCGGCAACACCACCCACAAAGCCGTGCAACGCAGCGCCGACTGCGTCAGCCTCGGGCCGATGCTGCAAGGCCTGCGCAAACCGGTGAACGACCTGCCGCGCGGCGCGCAAGTCGATGACATCGTCTACACCATCGCGTTGACCGCGATTCAAGCTGCCAACCGACCTTTGGATCTTTAAATGCTGGACTCCCTACCCGCACCGCTGCGAGGCGTCATTGCCTCGCTGCTGTTGGCGCTGAACACGATTGCCTGCTGCACACCGCTGTTCATCGTGGCGATTTTCAAACTGTTATTGCCCTTCCCCGCCGCCCAGCGTTTTACCGATTGGCTGATGAGCCATATTCACGAAGCCTGGATCAGCAACAACAAGGCCTGGATGGACTTGCTCGGACACACGCGCTGGACACTCAGCGGCCTGGAAGGCCTGGACTATCAGCACTCGTATCTGATCACCAGCAACCACCAGAGTTGGGTCGACATCATGGTGTTGCAATACGTGCTGAACCGGAAGATTCGCCCGCTGAAGTTCTTCCTCAAACAGCAACTGATCTGGGTGCCGGTGATTGGCCTGGCGTGGTGGGCGCTCGGCTTTCCGTTCATGAAGCGCTACTCCAAGGCCTACCTGGAGAAGCACCCGGAGAAGAAAGGCAAAGACCTGGAGACCACCCGCAAGACCTGCGACAAGTTCCGCCATAACCCGGTGGGGATTTTCAACTTCGTCGAAGGCACGCGCTTCACCGAAGGCAAGCATGCCCAGCAGAAATCGCCGTTCAAGCATCTGCTCAAGCCCAAGGCTGGCGGCATTGCGTTTGTGCTGGATGCCATGGGTGAGCAGCTGGAAGCCATCGTCAACGTGACCATTCACTATCCGGCCGGCCGTCCTGGTTACTGGGATTTGCTCTGTGGGAACGTGAAGGATGTGGTGGTGCATTTTCAGGAGCTGAAGATTCCGCCGCAGTTCATCGGCAAGAACTACGACCAGGACGGGGAGTATCGCTTGCAGTTTCAGGGCTGGATCAACCAGTTGTGGCAGGACAAGGATGCGCTGCTGGGGCAGATGCATCGTGAGTATCCCGCCAACGCTTGAGGTGTTTGCACTGGCCTCATCGCGGGCAAGCCCGCTCCCACAGGTTTTGAGGTGTTCACATCTCTCGCGTACGACGCGATTTCTGTGGGAGCGGGCTTGCCCGCGATGGCGTCCGACCAGACACAAAAAAACCCGCCGATGATCACTCATCGGCGGGTTTTTCATTAACGGCTATCGCTTAGATCGCGCCACGCTTGCGCAGCAGATCCAGCACTTGCTTGACGCTTTCTTCCAGCGACAGCGACTGGGTATCGACCACGAGGTCGGCGTCCAGCGGCACGTCGTACGGGAAGGAATCGCCCGGGATGTTATCCCCGGCCGCCGCGTACAGGCCTTGTGGGTCACGCTCGGCACAGACTGTCGGCGAGGCCTGGACGTAGACCGTCAGCAGACGCTCCTTGCCGATCAGCTCGCGAGCCTGCTCACGACCTTCGGCACTCGGCGCAACGAAGGCTGCCAAGGTCAGCAAGCCGGCTTCGTTGAACTGACGCGCAACGTGTGCCGCACGACGCCAGTTCTCGGTACGCCCGGCGCGATCCTGTGGCAGACCTTTGTTCAGGTCGTGACGCAGGTTCTGGCCATCGAGTACAAACACCGCGCGGCCCATATCGAACAGCTTGCGTTCAACGGCGTAAGCCAAAGTGCTTTTGCCGGCGCCCGACAAGCCGCTGAACAACACGGTGGCCGGTTGCTGACCGAAGCGCTGGGCGCGTTCTTCGGTGGCGACGTGCGCCAGTTTGCCGTGATGCGTGCTGGTGCCATGGCTCAACGGCTGAGCGATGATCATGCCGGCCGCGACGGTGCCATTGGTCAGTCGATCGATGACGATGAACGAACCGGTGGTGCGGTTGCTCGCGTAACCGTCCAGCGCAATGGCCGCGTCGAGGCTGATCTTCACCCGACCGATTTCGTTCAGGTGCAACGAACTGGCCGGACCTTCTTCCAAGGTGTTCACGTCAACGCGGTTGACGATGCTGGTGATCGAACCCGGCACGTAAGTGGTGGCGCGCTTGATGTCGTATTTCTTGCCCGGCAGCATCGGCTCTTCGGCCATCCACACCAGCATGGCGTCGAAGGCATCGGTCACTTGCGGCTGGTTGTCGGCGTGCACCAGCAAGTCACCGCGGGAGATGTCGATCTCGTCTTCCATGGTCAGCGTCACCGCTTGACCAGGACCGGCGTGCTCCAGTTCACCTTCGAAGGTGACGATGGACTTCACACGGCTGCTCTTGCCCGATGGCAACACCACGACTTCGTCGCCCTTGTGCACGACGCCGCTGGCCAGGGTACCGGCGAAACCACGGAAGTTCAGGTTCGGACGGTTAACGTACTGCACCGGGAAACGCAGGTCGGTGTAGTTGCGGTCGCTGGCGATTTCGACGGTTTCAAGGATTTCCATCAGCGACTGGCCGGTGTACCACGGCGAGCGCTCGGATTTGTTCACCACGTTGTCGCCTTTCAGCGCCGACATCGGAACGAAAGCCATGGTGGTCGGCTTGAACGCGATGCCGTCGGCGAACTTCAGGTAATCGGCCTTGATCGACTCGAAGACTGTTTCGTCGAAACCGTTGAGGTCCATCTTGTTGATGGCAACAACGATGTGTTTGATGCCGAGCAACGAGGCAATAAAGCTGTGGCGACGGGTCTGGGTCTGCACGCCGTAACGGGCGTCGACCAGGATGATCGCCAGGTCACAGGTGGACGCACCGGTGGCCATGTTGCGGGTGTACTGCTCATGGCCAGGGGTGTCGGCGATGATGAATTTGCGCTTGGCGGTGGAGAAGTAGCGGTAAGCGACATCGATGGTGATGCCCTGCTCACGCTCGGCCTGCAGGCCGTCGACCAGCAGTGCCAGGTCGATGTCATCGCCAGTGGTGCCGACTTTTTTCGAGTCGCGGGTGATGGCTTCCAGGTGATCTTCGTAGATCATCTTGGAGTCGTGCAGCAGGCGCCCGATCAGGGTGCTCTTGCCGTCGTCGACGTTGCCACAGGTCAGAAAGCGCAGCATTTCCTTGCGTTCGTGCTGGCCCAGGTAGGCGAGGATGTCCTCGCTGATCAAATCAGATGCGTGCGACATGACAACCCCTTAGAAATAACCCTGACGTTTCTTTTCTTCCATCGAGCCTGCGCCATCGTGATCGATGACCCGGCCCTGGCGTTCGGAAGTTCGCGTCAGGAGCATTTCCTGAATGATGTCGGTCAGGCTGGTGGCCTCGGACTCGACCGCACCGGTCAACGGGTAGTCGCCCAGCGTACGGAAGCGGACCTTTTTCTTGACGATGCGCGCCTTGTCTTCATCGCTCAGGTGATTGAGCAGGCGTTCGTCGTCGATCATGATCCAGGTGCCGTTCATCTCGATGACGTCGCGCTCGGCGGCGAAATACAGCGGCACAATCGGGATGCCTTCGAGGTAGATGTACTGCCAGATGTCCAGTTCGGTCCAGTTCGACAACGGGAAAACACGGATCGATTCGCCCTTGTTGACCTTGCCGTTGTAGACGTTCCACAACTCTGGACGCTGGTTTTTCGGGTCCCAGCGGTGCTTGGTGTCACGGAAGGAATACACGCGCTCTTTGGCACGGGATTTCTCTTCGTCACGACGGGCACCACCGAAAGCGGCGTCGAAACCGTACTTGTCGAGGGCCTGCTTGAGGCCTTCGGTTTTCATGATATCGGTGTGCTTGGCGCTGCCGTGGGTGAGCGGGTTGATGCCCTGCGCAACACCCTCGGGATTCACGTGTACCAGCAGGTCAAGGCCGAGCTCTTCGACCATGCGGTCGCGGAACGCGTACATTTCCTTGAACTTCCACCGGGTGTCGACGTGCATCACCGGGAACGGCAGCTTGCCCGGGAAGAATGCCTTGCGCGCAAGGTGCAGCATCACGGCGGAGTCTTTACCGACGGAGTACAGCATCACCGGGTTATCGAACTCGGCGGCGACCTCGCGGATGATGTGGATGCTTTCGGCCTCCAGCTGTTTCAGATGCGTCAGTTTGTCGACCATGGCTACTCACGAAAACGATCTTATGGACGGCCAGCGGGCCGTGTTCGAGCGAGGAATCCTAGCACAGCGTCCTCTTCTAATCAGGACGCCGACTAGATCGAAAGGGTATATGAATATACCTGCCCGTTCGGGTGCACCGGGTCCTGTGGGAGTAAGCCTGCTCGCGATAGCGGTGTGTCAGTCGCATCAATGTCGAATGTGACGCAGCCATCGCGAGCAGGCTCGCTCCTACAGTGGGTATGGGTGATTCAGATAGGATTCGGGCAATCGATGAAGATGTGCTCGAGGGCAAAGCGCCGGGCCAGATAATCGCCCAACGCCTGCACGCCATAACGCTCGGTGGCGTGATGACCGGCGGCGATGAAACTGATGTCGTTTTCCCGGGCGCTGTGGAAGGTCTGCTCGGACGCCTCGCCGCTGAGGTACAAGTCAACGCCAGCCAGCACGGCCTGATCGATGTAACCCTGGCCGCCACCAGTGCACCAGCCAACGCGGCGAATCATCTCGCTGCCTTCGATCAGCAACGGTTCGCGGCCCATGACTTCCTGTACGCGACGGGCAAAATCCCGGGCCGTCACCGGCTCGTTCAATGAACCGACCAGACCGACAACTTTAAGGTTGTCCGGATCCAATGGACCTTCCACAGTGATATCGAGCTGACGTGCCAGCTGAACGTTATTGCCGACTTCCGGGTGCAGATCCAGCGGCAAGTGATAAGACAACAGGCTGATATCGTGCTTGAGCAGGGTTTTCAACCGGCGCTGCTTCATCCCGGTGATGCACGGATTCTCGCCCTTCCAGAAATAGCCGTGATGCACCAGTATCAGGTCGGCGCGGACTTCCACAGCGGCGTCGAGCAATGCCTGGCTGGCGGTGACGCCACTGACGATGCGCATGACCTGCGGCCGGCCTTCGACCTGCAACCCATTGGGGCAGTAATCGGCAATCTTTGCACTGTTAAGGTAACGGTCGGCTTCTTCGACCAGGGTGCTCAGGGCGACGGCCATAAAAGACTCCTAAATATCCCGTTCAGAGGCACGTTTCGCCTCGTATAATGCGCGACATTATGGGCGGTCTCATACCGCCTGCAACCTCTCAGGACGTGCTTAATGCTCAAGGCGCTGCGTTTTTCCGGCTGGCCGCTGTTGGCCGGCGTGCTTATCGCTCTGTTAATCATCCAGCGTTACCCGGAGTGGGTCGGGCTTCCAAGCCTTGACGTCAACATGCAACAAGCCCCGCAAACCACCACCATGCAACAGGGTCCGGTGTCCTATGCCGACGCGGTGACCACGGCTGCGCCCTCGGTGGTCAACCTGTACACCACCAAAGTCGTCAACAAACCGAACCATCCGCTGTTCGAGGACCCACAGTTTCGCCGCTTCTTCGGCGACAACTCGCCCAAACAGAAGCGCATGGAGTCGAGCCTTGGCTCCGGCGTGATCATGAGCCCGGAAGGTTACCTGCTGACCAACAACCACGTGACCAGCGGCGCCGACCAGATTGTGGTGGCGCTCAAGGACGGGCGTGAAACCCTGGCCCGAGTGATCGGCAGCGACCCGGAAACCGACCTCGCGGTGCTGAAGATCGACTTGAAGAATCTTCCATCGATCACTGTCGGTCGTTCCGACAATATCCGCATCGGCGACGTGGCGTTGGCCATCGGCAATCCGTTCGGCGTCGGCCAGACCGTGACCATGGGCATCATTAGCGCCACCGGGCGCAATCAGCTGGGCCTGAACAACTACGAAGACTTCATCCAGACCGACGCGGCGATCAACCCCGGCAACTCCGGTGGTGCACTGGTGGATGCCAACGGCAACCTGACCGGCATCAACACGGCGATCTTCTCCAAGTCCGGCGGTTCGCAGGGCATCGGTTTCGCCATCCCGGTGAAACTGGCCATGGAAGTGATGAAGTCGATCATCGAGCACGGCCAGGTGATTCGCGGCTGGCTCGGTATCGAAGTGCAGCCGCTGAGCCAGGAACTGGCGGAATCGTTTGGCCTGTCGGGGCGCCCGGGCATTGTGGTCGCGGGGATTTTCCGTGACGGCCCGGCACAGAAGGCCGGCCTGCAACTGGGCGACGTGATCCTTAGCATCGACGGCGAACCGGCCGGCGATGGTCGTCGTTCGATGAACCAGGTCGCGCGGATCAAACCGACCGACAAGGTGACGATCCAGGTGATGCGCAACGGCAAAGAGCTCAAGCTCACCGCCGAGATCGGTCTGCGTCCGCCACCTGCTCCCATCAAGGAAAAAGAACAAGAGTAAGCCGAGAGGAGCTGCGGCCTCAGCAGCTCCATAACTGCAAAGCCGTTAACAGCAGACATTCTCATTAGGCATGTTATATTGTTTCAATATCACTATTGGAACAACATAACATGTCGTCTCGAACAATGGTTTCCCTCGCCGGCCTGGCCCTCGGTTTTCTGGGGGATCCGGTCTTCGCCGAAGAAGCGCAAACCGTTGAGCTGGACGCCATCAGCGTCACCTCCGACTACGAATCCCCCACTGGCCCGGTCCAGGGTTACCGCGCCACGCGCTCCTCCAGCGCAACCAAAACCGACACCGCCCTTCGCGATATCCCGCAATCGATCAGTGTGATTCCCGTCAGCGTGCTCAAGGACTTGGGCAGCACCAGCGTCGAACGCGCGCTGGATTTTGCCGGTGGCGTGTCGAAACAGAACAACTTCGGCGGCCTGACACTCTACGAATACAGCGTGCGCGGCTTCACCACGTCGGAGTTCTACAAGGATGGTTTCAGCGCCAACCGCGGCTATCCAAGCTCGCCGGACGTGGCCAACGTCGAACGCATCGAAGTGCTCAAAGGCCCGGCCGCCAGCCTCTACGGTCGTGGCGATCCGGGCGGCACGGTGAACATCGTCACCAAGAAACCCCAGCCCGAAGCCTTCACCACACTGCAAACCAGCGCCGGCAGTTGGGATCGTTATCGCACCGCCGTGGACGTCAACACACCGCTGGATGCTGACGGCAATGTTCTGTCCCGGGTGAACCTGGCTGTCGAGGACAACCACAGCTTCCGCGATCACATCGACAGTCAGCGCGTGTTCGTTGCGCCTTCGTTCAGCTGGCAACTGAACCCGGACACCAGCCTGTTGGTGGAGAGCGAGTTCGTGCGCCACAGCTCGACCTTCGATCGCGGTATCGTCGCGCCGAACAATAAATGGAGCGGTGTCTCCCGTTCGACCTTTCTTGGCGAACCCAACGACGGCAACATCGACAACCACAACAATCTGCTGCAAGCCGCCCTCGAACATCATCTCAACGACCGCTGGAAACTACGCCTCGCCAGCCATTACAAGGAAGGCAAGCTCTGGGGCTCCGCCTCCGAAACTCGCCCCTTGAACGCCGACGGCCATACCGTCAACCGCCGCTATCGCGAGCGCGACACCAACTGGCACGACAGCATCACCCAGCTCGAACTGCGCGGTATGTTCGACATCGGCAGCTGGCAACACGAACTGCTGATCTGCAGCGAATACGAGAATTTCCGCAAGAACGAACGGGTCACAACCATTGCCGGCGGTCCTTACGCCATCGATATCTACCGGCCGATTTATGGCCAGCCGAAACCCAATGGCGCACGCTCCGGGACCGACTTCTTCGAGCACGTCGAAAGTCGGGCGTTGAACCTTCAAGACCAGATCGTCTTCACCGACAAACTGCGCGGCATGCTCGGTGCGCGCTTCGAACATTTCGAACAAAGCATCGACGATCACAGCCGCAATGCGACCAGCCGCCAGCGCCACGACGCACTGACCCAACGGGCCGGGCTGCTCTACCAATTGACGCCCGAAGTGGGGTTATTCACCAACGTCTCCACCTCGTTCAAACCGAACAACGGCCTGGATGCCGCCGGCAAATCCTTCGACCCGGAAGAAGGCGTCGGTTATGAAGTCGGGCTCAAGAGCGAACTGTTCGACGACCGCTTGAGCAGCACCCTCGCCGCCTTCCATATCGAAAAGGAAAACGTCCTGGCGCTCGATCCGGCGACTGATTCCAGCCGCGCCATGGGCAAGGCTCGCAGCCAGGGTGTCGACCTGCAAGTCACCGGGCAAGTCACCGATGCCGTGCGAGTGATCGGTGCTTTCGCTTACATCGACGCCGAAGTCACCCAAGGCGACAAGGTGATTCCCACCGGCAGCCGAATTCTCGGCGTGGCCAAACGCAGCGGCAGTGTGCTGGGCGTTTATGAATTTCAGAATGGTCATTTGCGCGGCTCGGACCTTGGCGCAGCGTTCACCTATGTCGGTGATCGGTCGGGCGAAGCCGGCAGCGATTTCGAACTGCCGGCCTACCACACCGTCGACCTGCTGGCCCATTACAAGGCCAGCGAAAACGTCACCGTGGGCCTGAACCTGAACAACCTTTTCGACGAAAAATACTTCGAGCGCTCTTACAGCAACTACTGGGTCAACCCCGGCGAGCCGCGCAATTTCACCGTCAGCCTGACACTCAATCTGTAAAAGGAAATCACCATGCAAAACCTCAAACCCCTGGCGCTGCTTGGACTGCTGTTCGCCACTGAAGTCTCGGCCCATGGCCTGTGGACCGAAGAACGTCGCGGCAACATTGAAGTCATCTACGGCCACGGCGCCGAAGATAACGCCTTCAAGGCGCAGAAAATCAGTGGCGCGTGGGCTTATGACGTCGCCGGCAAAATGATCCCGGTGAGCGTGCAACGGCTGGCCGACCACGCCCGCCTGCAGCCGTTGAAACCGCCGGCGGTGATGGCCGTGGCGCTGGACAATGGCATGTGGTCGCAGACGCCGGATAAAAAATGGATCAACGAAGGACGCAGCAAAGTACCGGGGGCCATTGAGTCGACCCAGACCTTCAAGTACAGCCTGGCGATCTACCAGCCGGGGGCGAAACTGCCGAAGCTTGATCAGATGAAACTGCTGATTCTGCCGGAGGTTGATCCGTTGACTGTCGGGCCGGGTAAATCGTTACCGGTTCGAGTGCTATTGGATGGTAAGCCGGCGGCGGGCGTGAAGTTGGTAGGCGACTATCGTAGCGCGCCGAATACCTTGAGCACCGAGACCGACGCAGAGGGCCGGGCGCAAGTATTGGTGCGTAATGAAGGGTTGAATGTGATTTCGGCGCAGATGGAGATTTCGCTGAAGGACAACCCGGATGTGGCCACGCGTGGGCTGTTCACGTCGCTGACCTTCCTCGGCGAAGCGCATCACGAGTAACCCACAAACCCCTGTAGGAGCGAGGCTTGCCCGCGATGGGGACACCGCGGTGCAATAGGTAGACCGCGTTATCGTTTATCGCGGGCAAGCCACGCTCCCACAGGATCGGGGAAGTCTTACAGGTCGCCGAGGCCGTCGATCAGCGCCTGATTCTGCTCTGGCGTACCGATGGAAATCCGCAGGAACTGGGCAATCCGTTCCTGCTTGAAGTGCCGAACGATCACGCCTTGCTCACGCAACTTCGCCGCCAGCCCTGCCGCATCGTGTTTCGGATGACGGGCGAAGATGAAGTTCGCCGCCGACGGCAACACTTCAAAGCCTTTCGCTTGCAGTTGCGCAACGACCTTTTCACGATTCTCGATGACCAACCGGCAGGTCTTGTCGAAGTACTCGCGATCTTCGAACGCTGCGGCTGCACCGACATTTGCCAGACGATCCAGCGGATAGGAGTTGAAGCTGTTCTTGATCCGCTCCAGCGCCTCGATCAGATCCGGGTGCCCCACCGCCAGCCCCACCCTCAGGCCGGCCAGCGAACGGGACTTGGACAGGGTCTGGGTCACCAGCAGGTTTGGATAACGGTCCACCAGACTGATCGCCGTCTCACCACCGAAATCGATGTAAGCCTCATCCACCACGACTACTGAATCCGGGCTCGCCTTGAGGATTTGCTCAACCGCGTCCAGCGCCAACAGGCAGCCCGTCGGTGCGTTCGGATTCGGGAAGATGATCCCGCCGTTCGGCTTGGCGTAGTCCGCCGGGTTGATCTGGAATTGCTCGTCCAGCGGCACCGCGTCGAAGGCAATGCCGTACAACCCGCAGTAAACCGGATAGAAGCTGTAGCTGATGTCCGGGAACAGCACTGGATGATCGTGTTGCAGCAAGCCGTGAAAGATGTGCGCCAGTACTTCGTCGGAACCGTTGCCGAGAAATACCTGATTGCTCTGCACGCCGTAATAACTGGCTACTGCGTTTTTCAGCAGATCGCTGTTCGGGTCCGGGTACAGACGCAAGTTGTCATTCAGTTCGGTCTGCATCGCCGCCAAGGCTTTTGGCGATGGACCGTACGGGTTTTCGTTGGTGTTGAGCTTCACCAGTTTCGCCAGTTTCGGCTGCTCGCCCGGCACGTAAGGCACCAGATTCTTGACGAAGGGACTCCAGAATTTACTCATGCTTAGCTGTCCTTCTTATCGTCAACGATGCGGTATTCGGCACTGCGCGCGTGAGCGGTCAACGACTCGCCACGGGCCAGCACGGAAGCGGTTTTGCCCAGTTCCGACGCACCCTGCTCGGAGCAGAAGATGATCGACGAACGCTTCTGGAAGTCGTAGACACCCAGCGGCGAGGAGAAACGCGCGGTGCCGGAGGTCGGCAGCACGTGGTTCGGGCCGGCGCAGTAGTCGCCCAAGGCCTCGGAGGTGTGACGACCCATGAAGATCGCACCCGCGTGGCGAATCTTCGGCAGCCAGGCCTGCGGATCAGCAACGGACAACTCAAGGTGTTCCGGTGCGATGCGGTTGGCCACTTCCATGGCCTGGTCCATGTCGCGGACCTTGATCAGCGCACCACGGCCATTGATCGACGTTTCGATGATCTCGGCGCGTTCCATGGTCGGCAGCAGTTTGGCGATGCTGGCGGCGACCTTGTCGAGGAACTCGGCGTCCGGGCTGACCAGGATCGCCTGGGCGTCTTCGTCGTGCTCGGCCTGGGAGAACAGGTCCATGGCGATCCAGTCCGGATCCGTCTGACCGTCGCAGACCACGAGGATTTCGGAGGGGCCGGCGATCATGTCGATGCCGACCTGACCGAACACGTGGCGCTTGGCGGTGGCAACATAGATGTTGCCCGGACCGACCACCTTGTCGACCTTCGGCACGCTTTCGGTGCCGTAAGCCAGCGCCGCGACCGCTTGGGCGCCGCCGATGGTGAACACGCGGTCGACGCCGGCGATGCAAGCGGCGGCCAGCACCAGCTCGTTGATTTCGCCACGCGGCGTCGGCACTACCATGACCACTTCGGTCACGCCGGCCACCTTGGCCGGAATCGCGTTCATCAGTACCGAGGACGGGTACGACGCCTTGCCGCCGGGTACGTACAGACCGGCGCGATCCAGCGGCGTGACCTTCTGGCCGAGCACGGTGCCGTCGGCTTCGGTGTAGGTCCAGGAATCCTGCTTCTGTTTCTCGTGGTAGCTGCGTACTCGGGACGCGGCTTTTTCCAGCGCTTCACGCTGCGGCACGGTGATTCGGGTCAGGGCCAGTTCCAGGCGCTCACGAGGCAGGATCAGGTCCGCCATGGACGCGACCTGCAGGCCGTCGAACTTCTGGGTGAACTCCACCAGCGCCGCATCGCCACGCTCGCGCACGGCCTTGATGATGTCCAGCACCCGCTGATTGACCGAGTCGTCAGACACACTTTCCCAGCTCAGCAGATGATCCAGATGATGTGCAAAATCCGGGTCAGCAGCGTTGAGTCGGCGAATTGCAGTCGGTGCGGTCATAGCGAGAGCCTCATAGGAATGGCAAAAAACTCAGGTACCCGAAGCTACCATCGATCCGCTTGGGCACCTGAGTATTCTGGCTATGAGGCGGATAGACGGGCGCGACTTAACGTCGCGCAGGTAAATCAGCCGCGGTGTCGAGACTCCACTGCCTTGCGCAGGGTGTCGATCAACGCCTGGATACGGGCATGCTGCATTTTCATCGAAGCTTTGTTCACGATCAGCCGGGAGCTGATGTCGGCAATGAAATCCTGGGGTTCCAGGCCATTGGCGCGCAGGGTGTTGCCGGTGTCGACCACGTCGATGATCTTGTCTGCCAGACCGATCAGCGGCGCCAGTTCCATCGAGCCATAGAGCTTGATGATGTCGACCTGACGGCCCTGTTCGGCGTAGTAGCGCTTGGCAACGTTGACGAATTTGGTCGCCACACGCAGGCGGCCCTTGGGCTCGACATCACCGACACGGCCGGCGGTCATCAACTTGCAGAGGGCAATTCGCAGGTCCAACGGCTCGTACAAACCCTGGCCGCCATATTCCATCAGCACATCTTTACCGGCGACGCCCAGGTCAGCGGCACCATGTTCGACGTAAGTCGGTACATCGGTGGCGCGCACGATCAGCAGACGTACATCGGCCTGGGTCGTGGGGATGATCAGCTTGCGGCTCTTGTCCGGATTCTCGGTCGGCACGATGCCCGCTTCAGCCAGAAGCGGCAGGGTGTCGTCAAGGATGCGGCCCTTGGACAGTGCGATGGTCAACATGGGAAACGTCAATCCTTATCAAGGTACTCATGCCCGGTCGCAAATGGCGCCGGACACACATCGAGCCGGAAACGGCTCGACTTGAAACGAATTCAACGGGCGCGTCCCTGCGCCCATGCAGCAGAAACTAGCCCGGTACGCGGCGGATCTTGGCGCCGAGCATCTGCAGTTTCTCTTCGATGCACTCGTAACCACGGTCGATGTGGTAGATGCGGTCGATCAAGGTGTCACCTTCAGCGATCAATGCCGAGATCACCAGGCTGGCCGAAGCACGCAGGTCGGTGGCCATCACTGGCGCGCCCTTGAGCTTTTCGATGCCGGTAACGATGGCGGTGTTGCCTTCGACCTGGATGTGAGCGCCCATGCGGTGCAGTTCGTAAACGTGCATGAAGCGGTTTTCGAAGATCGTCTCGATCACAGCGCCAGTGCCTTCGGCAATGGCGTTGAGGGAGATGAACTGCGCCTGCATGTCGGTCGGGAACGCCGGGTATGGAGCGGTACGCACGTTAACGGCTTTTGGCCGCTTGCCGTGCATGTTCAGCTCGATCCAGTCTTCGCCGCAGGTGATTTCGGCACCCGATTCCTTGAGTTTCTCAAGAACGGCTTCGAGAATGGTCGGATCGGTGTCCTTGACCTTCACACGGCCGCCGGTCACAGCAGCTGCGACCAGGTAGGTGCCGGTCTCGATACGGTCAGGCATCACCTTGTAAGTGGTCGGGTGCAGACGCTCGACGCCATCGATGGTGATGGTGTCGGTGCCGGCGCCAGTGATCTTGGCGCCCATGGCGATCAGGAAGTTCGCCAGGTCGATGACTTCAGGCTCGCGAGCGGCGTTTGCCAGAACGCTGCGGCCCTTGGCCAGAGCGGCTGCCATCATGATGTTTTCGGTACCGGTCACACTGACGGTGTCGAAGAAGAAGTGCGCACCGCGCAGGCCACCTTCAGGTGCCTTGGCCTTGATGTAGCCGCCTTCGACGTCGATGACAGCGCCCATGGCTTCGAGGCCACGAATGTGCAGGTCAACCGGACGCGAACCAATGGCGCAACCGCCAGGCAGTGCGACTTCGGCTTCACCGAAACGTGCAACCATCGGCCCCAGCACCAGGATCGACGCACGCATGGTTTTCACCAGTTCGTACGGAGCGATCAGGGTCTTGATGGTGCGCGGGTCGATTTCGACGCTGAGTTTCTCGTCGATCACCGGCTCGATGCCCATACGACCGAACAGCTCGATCATGGTGGTGATGTCGTGCAGGTGCGGCAGGTTGGCAACGGTCACCGGGCCATCGCACAGCAAGGTTGCAGCCAGGATCGGCAGGGCAGAGTTCTTTGCCCCGGAGATGCGGATTTCGCCATCAAGACGAACGCCACCGGTAATTATCAATTTATCCATAAGAATCTCGACGCCCTTGGGCTCAGGTGCGCTCGGCCCAGGCCGCGCTGCTGAAAAATTTCATAGTGACCGCATGGATGCTGCCATCGGTGATCCACGGGTTCAAATGGGCATAGATCTGCTGCTGACGCTTCACCGGGCTCAACGCCGCCAGTTCATCGCTAATCACGTTCAGCTGAAAGTTGCAGCCTTCGCCCTCGACTTCTACTAGGGTTCCTGGCAGCTTTCCTTCAAGGAAGCTCTTCACTTCTACGGCCTGCATGCTCAACCTCAATCGGCGCCCTGTGCGCGCGGGTCGGACATCATACAAAAAAGCCCCGCGCCTGCGAACCCCGCGAAGCAGGACTCTGACGGGGGGCTTCTTTATAGATGCGGTTAGGGATGCGCCAACAACTCGGTCAGTTCACTGACCTGAGCGATTTCACGCATGTCTTCTGGCATCCCGCGGATGCTCAGCGCCTTGCCGGCCGCCTCTGCATCACGCATGAAGCACAGCAGCAGCGACAAGCCGACACTGCTGGACTTCAACACTGCCGAGCAATCGACTACCAGCGCAGCGGCCTTGCTGGATTTAATCAGCGCCTGCCCCTGTTTACGCAAACCGGGGCCAGTGCGGTAATCCAGCATGCCGCTGAGCATCAGCTCGCCGGATTCGCTCATGCGAATCGCCGACACGCTCATTGAGCTTGCGTCTCGGGTGCTTGCTTCTGGCTGGCTTCCTTGGCCTTGGCGACTTCCCCGGCCCAACCATTGATGGTCTTGTCCAGGTCGTTGCCATTGCGCTGCATCGCATCAGCGAACTGATCGCGGAACAGCTTGCCGATGTTGATGCCGTTGATGATCACGTTGCGCAACTTCCACTCGCCGTTGATCTTTTCGAGTGTGTAGGACACAGGATAGATCGCGCCGTTGGTGCCCTTGACCGTCATGGCAACACTTGTACGGTTTCCCGACTCATCCTTGGCAGGATCGACGACGATCCCCTGATTGTTGTACTCGAGCAAAGCGTTGCCATAGAACTGGAACAGACCCTTTTTGAAGTTTTCTTCAAAGGTCTTCATTTGCGCAGGCGTGGCTTTGCGCGAATATTTGACCGTCATGATGCTCTTGGAAATGCCCTCGGCATCCACAACAGGTCCGACGATGGTGTTCAGCGCCGCATAGAAGTCTTGCGGGTCTTGCTTGTACTTCTCTTTATTGGCCGACAGATCGGCAAGTAGCCGATTGGTGGTGTCCTGCACGATATCGTGCGCTGAGGGCGCTGCCACGGCGTTAGCCATCAACGGCAGGGCCGCGAGTAATACCAACAGGCCACGTCGCAAGGTAGAGATCATTCAAAGGCTCCTCATTTGGCGTCTTTACTAACGGTATTGAGCAGAAATTTACCGATCAGGTCTTCGAGTACCAGCGACGACTGTGTGTCGTGGATGGTTGAGCCATCCTTGAGCAAGCCTTCTTCGCCGCCCACGCTGAGACCAATGTACTTCTCGCCCAACAGGCCAGCGGTCAGGATAGATGCAGTGGAATCAGTCGGCAGGTTATCTACGCGTTTTTCCAGCTGCATGGTCACTCGGCCGGTGAAACTGTCGCGGTCCAGATCGATTGCCGTGACCTTGCCGATGGTCACACCGGCCATGGTCACTTTAGCTCTGACAGTCAAACCGGCGATATTGTCGAAATACGCATAAAGTTTATAAGTGTCGGTGGTTGCGCTCGGGGACAGGCCACTTACCCGCAACGCCAGCAACAGCAAAGCCAGGATGCCAGCCAGCAAGAAAAGGCCGACACCGATTTCCAGGGTGCGGTTTTGCATCAGAAATCTCCAAACATCAAGGCGGTCAGAATAAAGTCCAGGCCGAGTACAGCCAAAGAGGCATACACCACGGTCTTGGTAGTGGCACGACTGATCCCCTCGGAAGTGGGCTCGCAGTCATAGCCTTGGAATACGGCAATCCAGGTCACGACAAAGGCGAAAACGATGCTTTTGATGATGCCGTTGAGCACATCGTCAGCAAAGGTCACGCTGTTCTGCATGTTGGACCAGTAGGAACCTTCATAGACCCCCAGCCAGTCGACGGCCACCCACGAACCACCCCAGATGCCCACCACGCTGAAGATCATCGCCAGCACCGGCAGGGAAATGAAGCCGGCCCACAGGCGCGGGGCAATGATGTACTTGAGCGGGTCGACACCAATCATTTCCAGACTGGACAACTGCTCGGTGGACTTCATGTTGCCGATTTCGGCAGTCAAAGCCGAACCGGCGCGCCCGGCGAACAGCAATGCCGTGACCACAGGCCCCAGTTCGCGCAACAGCGTCAGCGCAACCATCTGGCCGACCGCCTGCTCCGAACCGTAGCTGGACAGAATATTGAAGCCTTGCAGCGCCAGCACCATGCCGATGAATACCCCGGAGACCACAATGATCACCAGGGACATCACGCCCACCGAATGCAGTTGCTTGATCAGCAAGCCAAAACCGCCGCCAATGCCGCCACGGCCAAGCAAGGCATGAAACAGGAATATCGCCGAACGGCCGAACACTCCCAGCACGTCAATGCCAGAGTGGCCGAACCTGCGAACCCGTTCTATCAGTGAAATCTTGCGCATCAACGCTTCCCCAGAAGATCTGCGCGGTAATCCGTCGCTGGAAAGTGATAGGCGACGGGACCGTCAGGCTCGCCTGTCATGAATTGACGGATGCGTGGCTCCTGCGAGTTCATCAGTTCCTCGGGAGTGCCCTGCCCCAATACCTGGCCTTCGCCGACGACATAGATGTAATCGGCGATGCTCGCAGTCTCGGCCAAGTCGTGGGAGACCACGATACTGGTGATGCCCAGCGCATCGTTGAGCAGGCGGATCAGGCGCACCAGCACACCCATGGCGATGGGGTCCTGGCCGACAAAGGGCTCGTCATACATGAGGATTTGCGGATCGAGGGCAATCGCCCGGGCCAGAGCGACACGACGTTTCATGCCGCCGGACAACTCGTCAGGCATCAGGTCGATGGCGCCACGCAAGCCCACTGCCTGCAATTTGAGCAGGACGATGTCCCGGATCATTTCTTCCGGCAGCTCGGTATGAACGCGTAGCGGAAAGGCAACGTTCTCGAACACATCGAGATCGGTGAACAGCGCACCACTCTGAAACAGCACGCCCATGTGCTTTCGCGCATCGAACAGGTCACTGCGCGACAGTTTCGGCAGGTTCTGTCCATTGACCCAGACTTCGCCTTTGGTGGGCCGCAACTGTGCGCCCATCAGCCGCAGCAGCGTAGTCTTGCCACACCCGGAAGGGCCCATGATGCCGGTGACCTTGCCGCGCGGGATACGTATATCGACGTTATTGAAAATGCTGCGCGTTCCGCGCTTGAAGGTCAGTCCCTTCAGCTCGACCGCGTAGGCTTTATCGGCACTCATCTAAACTCCTTGCGATGCAGCCTCTCACTCGGACGCCTGGCTTTCTGGCGAAAGCACATACCTCCCGGGCAGGCCGAACTGGCGGCGAACTATATCACTGCAAAGGCCAAGCGCCCAAGGCCCAAGCCAGGCCATGTTGAGCAACATGAAGGGGTAAAAGCTTCTATTTGGGCGTATTCGGTAACAGGGAATGACAAAGCGCGACGAACTTGCGTGAGGGTTTCGATCATTACCGTTATAATCGCCGCCTTTTCATCAGGCTATACGATTTCTGACATGAGCCAATCCAGCGACCTGATTCAATCAGCACAACGCACCGTCCGCCTCGAACTGGAAGCCGTACAAGGCTTGCTGCCCCGTATCGACGCAGATTTCGTACGCGCTTGCGAGATGATTCTGGCCAGCAAAGGGCGCGTGGTCGTGGTCGGCATGGGCAAATCGGGGCACATCGGCAACAAGATCGCCGCCACCCTGGCCAGCACCGGCACCACGGCCTTTTTCGTGCACCCGGCCGAAGCCAGCCACGGCGACATGGGCATGATCACCCGCGACGACATCATCCTGGCGCTGTCGAACTCCGGCTCTACCAATGAAATCGTCACCCTGCTGCCGCTGATCAAACGCCTGGGCATTCAATTGATCAGCATGACCGGCAATCCTGACTCACCGCTGGCGAAGGCTGCCGAGGTCAACCTCAACGTGCATGTCGAGCATGAAGCCTGTCCGCTCAACCTGGCACCGACCTCGTCGACCACCGCCGCGCTGGTCATGGGCGACGCCCTGGCCGTTGCGCTGCTGGAAGCCCGCGGTTTTACCGCCGAAGATTTCGCCTTTTCCCACCCTGGCGGCGCGCTTGGCCGACGCCTGCTGCTGAAAGTGGAAACCGTCATGCACGCCGGCGCAGAACTGCCCCAGGTGCAACGTGGCACGCTACTCAAGGACGCCTTGATGGAAATGACCCGCAAGGGCCTGGGCATGACCGCGATCGTGGAGGCCGACGGCAAACTGGCCGGGATCTTCACCGACGGCGACTTGCGCCGCACCCTTGACCGGACCATCGACATCCACCATACGACCATCGACGAGGTCATGACCGTCCACGGCAAGACCGCCCGGGCCGACATGCTCGCAGCCGAGGCTCTGAAAATCATGGAAGACCATCGAATCAACGCGCTGGTGGTGGTGGACAAGGAGGACCGACCGATCGGCGCCTTCAACCTGTCCGATCTGCTGCGCGCAGGAGTAATGTGATGAGCACCGACCTGCTGCAACGCGGCAAGAACATCAAACTGGCAGTTTTTGACGTCGATGGCGTACTGACCGACGGACGCCTGTACTTCCTCGAAGACGGCAGCGAATTCAAGACGTTCAACACCCTCGACGGCCAAGGCATCAAGATGTTGATGGCAGCTGGCGTGCAGACCGCTATCATCAGCGGCCGCAAGACCCCGGTGGTCGAGCGACGCGCGAAGAACCTCGGTATTCCACACGTGTACCAGGGGCGCGAAGACAAACTGGTGGTGCTGGACGAGCTTCTTGCCCAACTCAACCTAAGCTATGAGCAAGTCGCCTATCTCGGTGACGACCTGCCGGACCTGCCGGTGATTCGCCGCGTCGGCCTGGGCATGGCGGTGGCAAGCGCTGCCAGTTTCGTCCGTGAACATGCCCACGGCATCACCCAGGCCCGCGGCGGCGAGGGTGCCGCTCGCGAATTCTGCGAATTGATCCTGCGCGCGCAGGGCCGCCTCGATGCGGCAAACGCCGCGTACCTGTGAGCCAACTATGCTGAGCAAAAAGATTCGCAAATTCCTGGTGTTCGGTTGCATCGCAGCGATATTCGCCGCGGTCGGCTACTGGAACATCAGCCCGGAACGCTTCCTCGACAAGCCGGTGGCAAAGATCGATGAAACGGCGATCGACTATTACGCGATCAACGCCCACAGCGTGCAATATCTGCCGGACGGCAAACTGCAATACGAAATGACGTCCGACAAGGTTGAACACCTGAAAGCCACCGAAGTGACGCTGTTGACCAACCCCGACCTGAACATGTTCCGCGGCACCGAGTTCCCATGGCATGTGCAGAGCGAGCACGGCGAAGTGAACCCCGACGGCACCCAGGTCGAACTGATTGACTCGGTGCGCATCACGCGCTTCGACGAGAAAAACCGCAAGACCCTGATTACCACCACCCGCATGACAGTGTTCCCGCAGCAGCAATATGCGCAGACCGAGCAACCCGTTAGAATCGACGGCGCTGGTGGTGTGTCGACTGGCAAGGGAATGAAAGCGTATTTGAAAGAAAGCAGGATACACCTGCTATCGAACGTAAGAGGACAGTATGAGGCTCGTTAAAACCCTCCCTATTTTGCTCGGTCTGAGCGCAGCACTGGGAAGCGTGAGCGCCTGGGCTCTGCCGAACGATCAAGAGCAGCCTATCCGCATCCAGGCCGACGATGCCCAGCTGGACGACAAGAATGGTGTTGCCACCTATAAAGGTGACGTGATCATTACCCAGGGCTCGATGATCGTTAAAGGCAATACTGTGACCATCACCCGCACGCCGGCCGGCGACATCGACGTGGTGACATCGGTGGGCAATCTGGCCTACTTCGAGCAGATGCAGACGGCTGGCGACACCAAGCCGGTTCAGGGCTACGGAGTGACCATCCAGTACCACGCCTCGCAAAACCGCGTCGTACTGATCGATCGCGCCAAAGTCATCGACAAGGACAACAACGTCACCCAAGGCGAGAAAATCGTCTACGACACGGTGAAAAAGCTTGCCAGCGCCGGTCGTGCGACGGGCAACAAGGTTACCGAGTCGCGTCCGCGCATCGACATGGTGATCCAGCCGAAGAAGAAAACCGACGAGCAAAAGGCCCAGTAATGGCAACTCTGAAAGCTCAGCATCTGGCCAAGAGCTACAAGAGCCGCCAGGTCGTGCGTGACGTCAGCCTGTCGATCGACAGCGGTCAGATCGTCGGCCTGCTGGGTCCCAACGGCGCCGGCAAGACCACCTGCTTTTACATGATTGTCGGCCTGGTACAGGCCGATCAGGGCCGCGTACTGATTGACGACCTGGATGTCAGTCACCAGCCTATGCACGGTCGTGCGAAGGCCGGCATCGGCTATCTTCCGCAAGAAGCATCGATCTTCCGCAAACTCTCGGTAGCCGACAACATCATGGCGATCCTCGAGACCCGCAAGGAACTCGACAAGGCCGGTCGTCGCCAGGAGCTGGAAAGTCTGCTGCAGGAATTCCACATCAGCCACATCCGCGACAACCTCGGGATGAGCCTGTCCGGTGGTGAACGCCGCCGCGTGGAGATCGCCCGGGCACTGGCTACCAACCCGAAATTCATCCTGCTCGACGAACCATTCGCCGGCGTGGACCCGATTTCGGTGGGCGACATCAAGCAGATCATCTATCACCTCAAGGCCAAGGGCATTGGTGTGCTGATCACTGACCACAACGTCCGTGAAACCCTGGATATCTGCGAAACCGCCTACATCGTCAACGATGGCCAGCTGATCGCCGAAGGTGACTCTGCCACCATCCTGGCCAACGACCTGGTCAAGGAAGTGTATCTGGGCCATGAGTTCCGCCTGTAAGCACTCAGGTGTCTGGCTGGTTGCCCGGGCGCTTGTCTCGATAAAAAATCAACATTTTTTTATTGTTACAGCGCTCTAGGCAAACGCTGCAGTTTCGGGCATATAATTTGCTTATGTTTGGCGCTCCGGCGCCCTGTAGTGGATGGCGCATGTGCGCCGGCGAATAAGGTGTTAAGCCCCTGCCATGAAACCATCGCTAGTCTTGAGAATGGGCCAGCAGCTGACGATGACACCGCAGCTGCAACAGGCCATCCGCCTGCTCCAATTGTCGACCCTGGACCTGCAACAGGAAATCCAGGAGGCCCTGGAGTCCAATCCGATGCTCGAACGCCAGGAAGAAGGCGACGACTTCGATAACGCCGACCCCTTGGCCGACAAAGCCGAACAGCTACCCAACGCCGATGTTTCGGAACCCTCCTACCAGGAAACCGCCCCGACGGTTGATAACCTCGATGAAGGTGACTGGAACGAGCGCATCCCCAACGAACTGCCCGTCGATACCGCATGGGAAGACGTCTACCAGACCAGCGCCAGCAGCCTGCCGAGCAACGATGACGACGAGTGGGACTTCACCACCCGGACATCGGCCGGCGAAAGCCTGCAAAGCCACCTGCTGTGGCAACTGAACCTGGCGCCGATGTCCGACACCGATCGCCTGATCGCCGTGACCCTGATCGATTGCATCAACAATCAGGGCTACCTGGACGAGACCCTCGAGGAGATTCTCGAAGCCTTCGACCCGGAACTGGACATCGAACTGGACGAAATCGAAGCCGTCCTGCACCGTATCCAGCAATTCGAACCTGCCGGTATCGGCGCCCGTAACCTGGGCGAATGCCTGCTGCTGCAATTGCGCCAATTGCCCGCCAAGACACCTTGGCTGGTCGAGGCCAAACGCCTGGTCACCGAGTACATCGACCTGCTCGGCAGTCGCGATTACAGCCAGCTGATGCGTCGCATGAAGCTCAAGGAAGACGAACTGCGTCAGGTGATTGAACTGGTGCAGAGCCTCAACCCGCGCCCAGGCTCGCAAATCGAGTCCAGCGAAGCCGAATACGTCGTTCCCGACGTGATCGTACGCAAGGACAACGAGCGCTGGCTGGTGGAGCTGAACCAGGAATCCGTGCCACGACTGCGGGTCAACGCTCAATACGCCGGCTTCGTGCGCCGCGCCGACACCAGCGCCGACAACACCTTCATGCGCAATCAGTTGCAAGAAGCCCGCTGGTTCATCAAGAGCCTGCAAAGCCGCAACGAAACCCTGATGAAAGTGGCCACGCAAATCGTCGAGCATCAGCGCGGTTTCCTTGAATACGGCGACGAAGCCATGAAACCGCTGGTCCTGCATGACATCGCCGAAGCGGTAGGGATGCACGAGTCGACGATTTCACGGGTAACCACGCAAAAATTCATGCATACCCCACGGGGCATATATGAACTGAAATACTTTTTTTCCAGCCACGTCAGCACCTCCGAGGGCGGTGAATGCTCGTCCACGGCAATCCGCGCGATCATCAAAAAACTGGTTGCCGCGGAAAATCAGAAAAAGCCGTTGAGTGACAGCAAGATCGCTGGTTTACTGGAGGCACAAGGCATTCAGGTGGCTCGCCGCACCGTCGCCAAGTACCGCGAATCCCTCGGGATCGCGCCTTCGAGCGAACGCAAGCGGTTGATGTAGAGCCACGCCACAGCGTTCCAGTGGCAGGTATTTCTGCCTGCCGCTTTATGCACTGGCAACGAAGGAGAAGCTGTATGCAAGTCAACATCAGTGGACACCAACTGGAAGTGACCGAACCTCTTCGCACTTACATCGGCGAAAAACTCGAACGATTAGAGAGGCATTTCGACAAAATCACCAACGTGCAGGTCACGATGACGGTCGAAAAGCTCAAGCAGAAAATCGAAGCCACGCTGCATATTCCCGGCAATGAAGTGGTCGCAAACGCGGAGCATACCGATATGTACGCGGCGATCGACGCACTGACCGACAAGCTGGATAAACAACTCAAAAAGCATAAGGAAAAGACCCAAAGCCTCCTCCAGGGCGCGACCGGTCGTTAACACTCCCTACCCATGATCCGACTTGAAAGCATCCTGACCCCCGGCCGTTCCCTCGTGAACGTGCCGGGCGGCAGTAAAAAGAAAGCCCTCGAGCAAATTGCCAACCTTATCCATAAAGAAGTACCGGATCTGGAGATGCAAGATGTCTTCGAGGCTCTGATTGCCCGTGAAAAACTCGGCTCAACCGGCTTTGGCAACGGCATTGCCATTCCCCACTGCCGCCTGAAGGGCTGTACCTCGCCCATCAGCGCCCTGATGCACCTTGATGCACCCATCGATTTCGACGCCATCGACGGCGCCCCGGTTGACCTGCTGTTCGTTCTGCTGGTCCCGGAAGCCGCTACCGATGCGCACCTGGAGTTGCTGCGCCAGATCGCCAGCATGCTCGACCGCAAGGAAGTGCGCGAAAAGCTGCGCAGCGCCCCGAGCAATGAAGCCTTGTATCAGGTTGTCCTGGACGAGCAAAACGGTCATTAATCATGCGCTTGATCATCGTCAGTGGCCGTTCCGGCTCAGGTAAAAGTACCGCACTCGATGTTCTCGAGGACAACGGCTTCTACTGCATCGACAACCTGCCCGCCGGCCTGCTGCCGGAACTGGCCGAACGTGCGCTGATCCATACTGAGCTGGCGCAACCGCTGGTGGCCGTATCGATCGATGCGCGCAACTTGCCGAGTCACTTGTCGCGTTTTCCCGAACTGCTGGAAGAAGTGCGCAGCCGGCATATCCAGTGTGATGTGCTTTATCTGGACGCCGACGAAGAAACCTTGCTCAAGCGTTTCTCGGAAACCCGCCGTCGTCACCCGCTGAGCAATTCCAATCGCTCGCTGGCCGAGGCCATCAACGATGAGACCGCCCTGCTCGGGCCGATTGCCGATCTCGCCGATCTCAAGGTAAACACCACCAACCTGAACCTGTATCAACTGCGAGATACCATCAAGCTGCGCCTGTTGAACCAGCCGGAATCCGGTACGGCGTTCCTGGTGGAATCTTTCGGCTTCAAGCGTGGAATGCCGGTGGACGCTGATCTGGTGTTCGACGTGCGCTGCCTGCCGAACCCTTACTGGAAGCCAGAGTTGCGCGATCAATCGGGTCTCGACCAACCGGTTGCCGATTACCTGGCGGCACAGCCGGACGTCGAAGAGATGTTCCAGGACATCTCCACCTACTTGTTAAAGTGGCTACCCCGCTTTGCCGCCAGCAACCGCGCTTATGTCACCATTGCCATTGGCTGCACCGGCGGCCATCACCGCTCCGTCTACCTGACCGAACGTCTGGGCCAGGCCCTGCAAAAATCCCTGAAGAACGTCCAGGTTCGCCACCGCGACCTCAGCTAAAGGATTCACACCGCGATGCCTGCTCTGGAAATTGAAATCATCAACAAGCTGGGCCTGCATGCCCGCGCTTCTGCAAAATTCGTTGGCGTCGCCGGTGAGTTCAAGAATTGCACGATCAGGGTAGGACGCACGCCGGAATCCACGGTCGACGGAAAAAGCATCATGGCAATGATGATGCTCGCTGCGGGCAAGGGCACCAGAATCCACCTGAGCACCGAAGGCGAACAGGCTGATGAGGCGCTGCAGGCATTGGTGAATTTGATCAATGACTACTTCGGCGAAGGCGAATAACACCTCGCCCTGTAGCAGCCGGCGAAGCCTGCTGCTACATATCCGCGCTAAGCCAACGCCGTATCCATCACCATCATCAAGCAAAACCCGATCAGCAACCCGAGACTTGCAAGCTTGTCGTGACCATTGCGGCGCGACTCGGGAATGACTTCATGGGTGACCACCAGCAACATTGCCCCGGCCGCCAGCGCCAACCCCAAGGGCAACAACAATTCGGCCAGGCTCACCAGCCAGGCGCACAACAACGCAAAGCCCGGCTCGACCAGACCTGACGCAGCTCCGATCAGGAACGCCTTGACCCGCGACATCCCTGCCCCGGCCAGTACCAACGCGATCACCAGACCTTCCGGCACATCCTGCAAGGCGATGCCCATGGCCAGGCTATCGGCGTCGGACATGCCACCTCCCGCTGACACACCGACCGCCATGCCTTCGGGGATGTTGTGGGCAATGATCGCAAACACAAACAACCAGATTCGCGGCGGGATGACCGGTCGTTCCAGCGTGCCTACGAGCATTTCCGGCGATGCACCCGACACCTTGCGATCCACCAGGAACAATCCAAACGCCCCCAGCATGATGCCGAAACTGATCAGTCCGCTGGCCGCCCAAGGCGTCAGCCCCAAGCTTTCAGCGGCAGTGATCCCCGGAACGATCAACGAAAACGCTGTCGCTGCGAGCATCACCCCGGCCCCAAAGCCGAGCAGCGTATCGCTGAGCACTTGAGGCATCCGTCGAATGACCAGCACGGGCACCGCGCCCAAGGCTGTGCCCAAGGCGCAGATCGCCCCGCCTTGCAACGCGCGCAGCAGTTTCGGCTCAAGGTCCAGCCACGCCAGGCCTTGAGCCACCAACAACGTCATGCCTGCCAGCAGTAACAGCGATCCGAACGCGTAACGAAACATTCGTCCACTACCGATCGCCAGTGTTTCAGTGCTCATAGCCAGCCCTGGATTGCTTTTGCAGAAGTCTTAAACCAGTGCAGCCTGATAGCGCGTAGCGACTTCAGGCCAATTGATCACGTTGTAGAACGCGTTGATGTATTCCGGGCGACGGTTCTGGTATTGCAGGTAATACGCGTGCTCCCAGACATCCAGGCCGAGGATGGGCGTATTGCCGTTCATTAATGGACTGTCCTGATTGCCGCTGCTTTCAACGACCAGCATCTTTTGCGGCGTCACACTGAGCCACGCCCAGCCGCTGCCGAAACGAGTCAGCGCGGCTTTGGTGAAGGCTTCCTTGAAGCTGCTCAAGCCGCCCAGTTGCTCGTCGATCGCCGCCGCCAGTGAGCCTTCGGGCTCGCCGCCGCCGTTGGGCGCCATTACTTTCCAGAACAGCGAATGGTTCGCGTGCCCGCCGCCCTGATTAATCACCGCCGCGCGCAGCTTCTCCGGCAGCTGCTGGACCGCAGACACCAGTTTCTCCACCGGCCATTCGGCAAACTCGGTGCCTTCGACCGCAGCGTTGAGGTTGTTGATGTAGGTCTGGTGGTGCCTGGTGTAGTGGATTTCCATGGTCTGCGCATCGATGTGCGGTTCCAGGGCATCGTAGGCGTAGGGCAAGGCAGGCAAGGTAAAAGCCATTTCAATGAACTCCGTGATGTAGGGGCACAGGCGAGGCGGCATCGATGTGCAGCAGTCGATGCGTACGCGGGTATTCGCCGTGTTCGCTGATGAAATTCAGCAGCTCGACGTAAGTTTTGCTGCTCTGGCGCAACGCTGCTTCACGCAGGGCGGGCGCCAGTCGTGGATCCTGCATGGTCTGCAACAATCGCTGATGGATGGCGCACAGGTACTCGGCGCTCTCCTCCGGCTGGTTCAGACGCAAATGCAGGTCTGCCAGGTTGTGGTGGGAAATCACGCAGGCTGCCACCGCTTCGTCGGCATCCGCCCAGCGCTCGAACAACACCTGGGCCAGGGCCAATGCCTGCAAGTAAGCCTCGCGGGCATCGACCAGTTCGCCCAGCATGAAACAACGATTAGCCCTTTCGATCGTGCGTTTCCAGTGCTCCATGGTGAGCCTCCAAAGCGGTAGCGGTGATTACACGCCGCCTGCGGTGAGCTTCTCTGGATTGAGCAACTCTTCCAGTTGGCTGCGCGTCAGGTCGGTGTGTTCCAGAGCGACATCGATCACCGGCCGGCCTTGTTGATAGGCCTTCTTGGCGATCTCCGCGGCTTTTTGGTAACCAATGATCGGGTTGAGTGCGGTGACCAGAATCGGGTTACGCGACAACGCTTCCTTGAGCCTGGCTTCGTTGACCTTGAAGCTGGCGATGGCTTTTTCACCCAGCAAATGGCTGGAGTTGGCCAGCAACTCGATGCTGCTCAGCAGGTTCTGGGCGATGATCGGCAGCATCACGTTCAGCTCGAAATTGCCCGATTGACCGGCGATGGTGATAACCGTGTCGTTACCGATGACCTGTGCGGCGACCATGGCCGTCGCTTCCGGGATCACCGGGTTGACCTTGCCTGGCATGATCGAAGAGCCCGGCTGCAAGGCTTCGAGTTCGATTTCACCAAGACCGGCCAACGGGCCGGAGTTCATCCAGCGCAGGTCGTTGGCGATTTTCATCAGCGAAACGGCCGTGGCCTTGAGCTGACCGGAAACACTGACCGCCGTGTCCTGAGAGCCGATCAGCGCAAACAGATCCTCACCCGGTTTGAATTGCACCTGGGTCAGCTTGCTCAGTTGCTCACTGAAACGCGCTGCGAATTGTGGGTGAGCGTTGATCCCTGTGCCCACCGCCGTGCCGCCCTGAGCCAGGGATTGCAGACTCGGCAGCAAATCGTTCAGATGACCGATGTTGGCCTTGAGCTGCTGCGCCCAACCGTTGAGCACCTGGCTCATGCGCACCGGCATGGCGTCCATCAGGTGAGTGCGGCCGGTTTTGACGTGGTGATGAACCTCATCGGCCTTGCGCTCGATCACCTGAACCAGACCCACCAGTGCCGGCAACAATTGCTCATGCAAAGCCAACGCGGCACTGACGTGGATGGTGGTTGGGATGATGTCGTTGCTGCTTTGGCCGCAATTCACGTGATCGTTGGGGTTCACCGGCTCACCGAGCAGGCGGCTGGCCAGGGTGGCGATCACTTCGTTGGCGTTCATGTTCGAACTGGTGCCGGAACCGGTCTGGAAAATATCCACCGGGAAGTGCTGCATGAAGTCGTCCTGAAGCAGGCCCAGTGCCGCATCGACGATGGCTTTGCCCTGGGACTCGCTGATTTGCTTGAGCTCGACGTTGGCTCGGGCAGCGGCGGCTTTCGCCAGGATCAGCGCACGAATGAACTGCACGGGCATCGGTTTGCCGCTGATGGGGAAGTTATCCACCGCACGCTGGGTCTGCGCGCCATAAAGGGCGTCCACCGGGACCTGGAGCTCGCCCATGCTGTCGCGCTCAATACGAGTCTTGGTCATCTGTAAATCCTTGCACCAGTTCTATGAGAGGAATCGAGGGCTGCAACTCGCAGGTCGCCAGTTGCCAGGTGTAGCTCTGCCAGCGCTTGAGGCGACACTTGCACAATGAGAGGCGTTCCAGATCGCGCAACGGCCGCCAGGCCTGATCCAGGCAGTAGGTTCGCCAGTGCCAGGGCAGCGCGACATCGGCGGCGGTGTCGAGCAACAGACGGAAAGAAGTTTCGGCGATGGTCCAGGGCGAGGTTGCCGTGCAGCAGGCGAGATACCGGCCTTCAGCCAGGTAATGTTCGATCAGGCGAGGTTCATCAGGGTCCATCGCGCAACGGATCTGGCGACTCATCCAGCGCCAGCTTTCGAGGTAAGGCTGCTCGTGCAAGGCAGAACTCATGATCCGGGCTCATTCGGTAATGAGATTTATTATTAGATGATAATGAGAACCAACACAAGAGTAGCAAAACGCTCAGTGCTTATTGTGGGAGCGGGCTTGCTCGCGAAGGCGGTTTACCAGCCAACAAAAATGTTGGATGTGAAGTCCCCTTCGCGAGCAAGCCCGCTCCCACTGGGGATCGTGCAGCAACAATAAAAAAAGGCGCGCCACCCAATGGGTGGCACGCCTTTTTGTGTGTCGGTACGGGTTAGCTACCCGCCACCGTCATCCGCTCGATCAGCACCGAACCTGTACGAATGTTGCTGCGCAGTTCCAGGTCATTACCGACCGCAACGATCTGCTTGAACATGTCACGCATGTTGCCGGCGATGGTCACTTCCTGGACCGCAAACTGGATTTCGCCGTTCTCGACCCAGTAACCCGCCGCGCCACGGGAGTAATCGCCAGTAACCATGTTCAGGCCCTGGCCCATCAATTCAGTCACCAGCAGGCCGCGTCCCATGCGGCGCAGCAAGGCTGCCTGGTCTTCGTCGCCATGGGTGACGAACAGGTTGTGCACGCCGCCAGCGTTGGCGGTGCTCGGCATTCCAAGCTTACGGCCGGAGTACGTGCCGAGAATGTAGGAAACCAACTCGCCTTTTTCGACGAACGGCTTGGCGTAAGTGGCCAGCCCATCACCATCGAATGCAGAACTGCCCATGGCTCGCATCAGGTGCGGACGCTCATCGATGGTCAGCCATTCCGGGAACAGTTTCTGCCCCAACGTCCCTTCAAGGAATGAGGATTTGCGATACAGACTGCCGCCGGAAATCGCCGAGAGGAAACTGCCGAACAAGCCACCGGCCAACTCCGCGGAAAACAGCACCGGCACTTCGCAGGTCGGAACCGGACGTGCGCCCAGACGGCTCGCCGCCCGTTGCGCGGCACGCTGGCCGATGCTCTCTGGAGAGGCCAGCAAATTGCCCTGACGGTTCACGTCGTACCAGTAATCGCGCTGCATCTGGCCGTCGGCCTCGGCGATCATTACGCAGCTCAGGCTGTGCCGGGTCGACGCGTAACCGCCAATAAAACCGTGGCTGTTGCCGTAGACACGGCAGCCCTGATGGGTGCTGAGGGTGGTGCCGTCGGCGTTCTTGATCCGGCTGTCCGTGGCGAACGCCGCCGCTTCACAGGCCAGGGCCTGCTCGATGGCTTGCTCCGGGGTGATGTCCCATTGGTGGAACAGGTCGAAATCCTGCAGATCTTTCGCCATCAGGGCGGCATCCGCCAGGCCCGAAGCCTCGTCTTCTGACGTGTGCCTGGCGATGGCCAGGGCGGCGGCGACGGTTTCGCGAATCGCCTCCGGACCGCTGGCGGACGTGCTGGCCGAGCCTTTGCGCTGACCGACGTACAAGGTGATGCCAAAGCCCTGATCGCGGTTGAATTCGACGGTTTCGACTTCACGCTGACGCACGGAGGTGGAAAGGCCCTGCTCCAGGGACACCGCCACTTCACAGGCACTGGCGCCCTGGCGCTTGGCTTCAGCGATGATCTGCTCGACTTGTTCTTGCAGTGCCGGCAACGCTTGTGGGCCGACGCTTTCAACTGCACTCATGCTGTTCTCCACTCAAATTCTGCTTTCGGCTAGGGCCTTCGAGCGACCGGGCCGGACAAGCGGCCCCCGACTGGTTATCATGGCGGCGTTTCTTTGCGGACGGCCACCATGGTTGATTCTTACGACGACTCCCTCGATACGGGAGAAAAAAGCAAATCCCAGGTTAAACGCGAGCTTCATGCTCTGGTTGACCTCGGCGAGCGCCTTACAACGCTCAAGCCTGACTTGCTGGCAAAACTGCCGTTGACCGACGCTATGCGCCGGGCACTGGCTGATGCGCCCAAGCACACCGCGAATATCGCGCGTAAACGGCACCTTATGTTCATCGGCAAACTGATGCGCGATCAGGACACTGACGCCATTCTGACGCTGCTCGATCAACTCGATGCCTCCACTCGGCAGTACAACGAACGTTTCCATGGCCTGGAACGCTGGCGCGATCGCTTGATCGCGGGCGACGATGCGGTCCTGGAGAAGTTCGTGGTCGACTTCCCGGAGGCTGATCGTCAACAATTGCGCTCCCTGATCCGTCAGGCCCAGCACGAACTGGCGACCAACAAGCCACCGGCATCGAGCCGTAAAATCTTCAAGTACATCCGTGAGCTGGACGAGACTCAACGCGGTCTGCGTTAAGTCCCTTCTCGGGTGAGCCGCCAAGCGGTTCACCCAAAGCTCCATCCCTCAAGATCCTGTGCCACCCACAGTGATCGCATCGATTTTCAGCGTTGGCTGGCCGACACCCACCGGCACCGACTGCCCATCCTTGCCACACGTCCCCACGCCGCTGTCCAGCGCCAGATCGTTACCGACCATCGACACCTTGCTCATCGCTTCCGGACCGTTACCGATCAATGTCGCGCCCTTGACCGGGGCCGTGATCTTGCCGTCTTCGATCAGGTACGCCTCGCTGGTGGAGAACACGAATTTGCCGCTGGTGATGTCCACCTGCCCGCCGCCGAGGTTGGCGCAGTAGATGCCGCGTTTCACCGAGGCGATGATTTCTGCCGGGTCGCTTTCGCCCGCCAGCATGTAGGTGTTGGTCATGCGCGGCATTGGCAGATGCGCGTAGGATTCGCGACGACCGTTGCCAGTACGGGCCACGCCCATCAGGCGGGCGTTGAGTTTGTCCTGCATATAGCCTTTGAGTACGCCGTTTTCGATCAACGTCGTGCACTCGGTCGGCGTGCCTTCATCATCGACGCTCAGGGAGCCGCGACGACCGGCCAGCGTGCCATCATCGACGATGGTGCAGAGCTTGGACGCAACCATTTCGCCCATGCGCCCGCTGTAGGCCGAACTGCCCTTGCGGTTGAAATCGCCTTCCAGACCATGGCCGACCGCTTCGTGCAGCAGCACGCCGGACCAGCCCGAACCCAATACCACCGGCAACGTGCCGGCCGGCGCAGGGATGGCTTCCAGATTCACCAACGCCTGACGCAGCGCTTCACGGGCATAGCTCATGGCGCGGTCATCGCTGAGGAAATAACGGTAATCGGTACGACCGCCACCGCCATGACCGCCGCGCTCACGGCGACCGTTCTGCTCGACGATCACGCTGACGTTAAAACGTACCAGCGGCCGTACATCGGCAGCCAGGCCGCCGTCGGTCGAGGCCACGAGGATTCGTTCCCAGACGCCGGCCATGCTTACGGTGACTTGCTGGATACGCGGGTCGAGGGCGCGAGTCGCGACGTCGATACGCTTGAGCAGTTCGACCTTCTCGGCACGGCTCATCACTTCCAGTGGATTATCCGGCCCGTACAACTGGGCGACATCCTGAGTGGTGAAGGCTTGCACCGCGCCGTTCTGACCGGCGCGGGAGATCGAACGTGCAGCACGGGCCGCGGCGCCGAGGGCTTCGAGGGTAATGGCATTGCTGTAGGCAAAACCGGTTTTCTCACCCGATTGCGCACGCACACCGACACCTTGGTCGAGATTGAAGCTGCCTTCCTTGACGATCCCGTCTTCCAGCGCCCACGACTCGGAAATCTGCCCCTGGAAATACAGGTCGGCCGCATCGATGCCCGGGCCGGCCAGATCGCCAAGCACACCTTGCAGGCTCTCGATGGTTACGCCGCCGGGCGCCAGGAGGTGTTCACTGACTGAGGACAACAACTCGCTCATATGCTTTACGCCTTAAATTCATCGTTCTGAGGCAGGTCGCCGGGCGCCCTGCGAGAAAAAGCGCCGGTGACTGGACACCGGCATCCGCGCCCTGATGGACGCCTGTTCGCTGCTATCGCGTTCGGCCAGCAGCACGGCCTCGCCTTGATCCTGTTGCGCCAGCACACGTCCCCACGGGTCGATAATCGCGGCATGACCAAAGGTTTCTCGTGGCCCCGGATGCGTCCCACCCTGGGCGGCCGCGAGCACATAACATTGGGTTTCGATGGCCCGCGCGCGAATCAGTATTTCCCAATGCGCTGCGCCGGTCACCGCGGTAAAGGCCGACGGCGCGGTAATCAACTCTGCACCGGCGGCGCGTAATTCGCTGTACAGCTCCGGGAAGCGCAGGTCGTAACACACCGTCAGCCCGACTCGACCGACGGGCGTGTCCGCCACGACTACCCCGCTGCCATAAGCATAGTCATCGGATTCGCGATAACGCCCGCGATTGTCCGCCACATCGACATCGAAAAGGTGCACTTTGTCATACCGTGCAACGGTTTCGCCGTGATCATCCACCAGCAGCGAGCAGGCATGCACTTTGGCCGTCGGTTGATCCACCGGCGGCAACGGCAATGTGCCGGCCACGATCCATAACTTGAGGTCACGGGCGGCCTGTTTCAACCATGGCAGGATCGGGCCTTCGCCCAACGCCTCGGCGCGGCCGATGTCGGCAATGTCGCGACGGCCCATGGCGGCGAAATTTTCCGGAAGCACAGCCAGTTGCGCACCACCGGCTGCCGCTTGCTCGAGCAGCCGACGGGCCTGGGCCAGATTGGCCAGCACATCGCTCTGGCTGACCATTTGAATCACCGCTACAGACATGGCCTTTCCTTCTTGAAATCTGTACACCGACCTGTAGCAGCTGGCGAAGCCTGCGTTCGGCTGCGCAGCAGTCGTAAATCCGGGATGCACGGTTTATCTGAAAGACCGCGGTGTCTGATTTTACGACTGCTGCGCAGCCGAACGCAGGCTTCGCCAGCTGCTACAGGAGATCTGCGCCGCTCTGTGTGGTCATGCTACTCCATCGGCCCCGTGCATGGCTTTTCAAAAAGACAGTCAAAAAGGCTTGTCGAAGGTGATCTTCGGCTCTTTCCACGGCCCCTTGACCGTGTATTGGACGCTGGCGAAACGCGCCACACGGTCACCGATCAGCTTATCGATCAGGAACAGCGCACCACCAATAGCCGGCGCGCCGACGATCAGCGCGGCAATCGGCAGGTTGTTGGTCACAGGCAACGTCACCAGCAACTTGGCATCGATCTGGTCACCCACCAGGTTCAACGTGCCGTTGAGTTCAACATTACTCGACGGACCGGTCATCTGGATCGGCTCCTTGGTCACGTAAACGCCGTTGGTCGCGACGAGCAGGCCTTTGACCCGGTCATAACTCAAGCCTTTGCCGAACAGATCGGAGAAGTCCAGTCGCAGCCGGCGACCAATGGAGTTGAAGTTCAGCAGGCCAAATACCCGCAAGGCCTGGGCGCTGCCCTCGACTTCAACGAACTGGCCTTTTTTGAGCGATGCATCAAGGGTGCCGGAGAACCGCTTGCTGGCCAGCCAGGCCGGAGAACCCGGCCAGCGACCATCGACATCCATATGAAACTCTTCACTGGTGACACTTGGCGCATAACCCCAGCCCTTCAACACATCGGCGAGATTCTTGCCGCTGATCCGGCCCTTGTACCAACTGCTGCTGGAACCGGGCACACCTTCCCAACCGCCGCTGCCCTGCAGGAGAATGCCCTTGAGGCCCAGATCCAGCGTGTTAAGCGCAATGCCCTTGGCGGTCGGACGGACTTTCAGATACCACGCTCCGACGAGGTCCTTGCCCTGGAACAGCTGATTGATGGTGATATCCAGTGCCGGGATCTTCGTCGGATCCACCGAGGCCAGCGGATCCGGCGAATTTTCGTCGGCCAGGACCGTGGGGTCTGGTGCCGGCAAACGCACGTATTGCAGATTGATCGCAATGGGCGCGCCTTTCGCGTCGGGGATGCCGGCACTGCCCTTGACCTGCTGACTGTCGAGTTGCAAAGCCCACGCGGCAGGTTTGCGGTTCAACTGCACCGACGCCTGATCGAGCGTGGTGCCGACACCGCTGAGTTTGCCGACCTTGAAGTCCGCGCTGCTCAGCAACTGCTTGGCGTTGCCGCCCGGATCCTGGCCGGCGTATTTGTCGACCAGGTCCTTCCAGGGGCGGACATCCAGTTCCGACAGCACACCGCGCACTCGCAAGCCTTTAGCGCCAGGTAGCACGGCATTGCCGCCCCCCAGGAACAACTCGCCGCGCCCATCGGCAAAATTGCCGGGCGGTGCCGCAAACGTAAAGTTAGCCAGCTCACCGTAGTTGACCCAGTAGCGCCGCTCCGCCCCCTGCAAGGTCATTCGGAATGTGGTGTCGCGGCCGACATCGGCCGTCATGCCGAAAGGCGCCGGCAAATCGACTGCTACACCCTTCAGGTTGGAGCTGACCATCAATTGACTGTCGGCCCCGTCAAGGTTCAGTTGCAGCTGATAAGGGATCACACCGGACACTGGCAACGGCTGAGTAACACTCAGCCAGTCAGTCAGTTTCTTGACCTCGACCTGGCCATAGCCGACGACGCGAGTCTTGAGGTTGCCGGGGCTGCCCTCGGCGAAAATCTGCGCGCTAACCGGTTTATCAAAGGCTCGCGCGGTGATGTTTTGCCCGCTCAAACCCTTGGTGCTGTCGAAACGGAAATCGCCCTTGAGCTGAGTCAGCTCCAGGGTTGGCTCAGCCAGTTTCAGGCGAGCCTTGGCGGTCTTGAAGTCG
Organism: Pseudomonas sp. ES4; assembly: GCF_050586665.1. NCBI lineage: Bacteria > Pseudomonadati > Pseudomonadota > Gammaproteobacteria > Pseudomonadales > Pseudomonadaceae > Pseudomonas > Pseudomonas sp. ES4. The sequence continues at coordinate 44,638 of NZ_JBOBDO010000033.1, forward strand.
ACGAGGATCTTTGGCTGTTCGCCTTTGACCAATGGAATGTCCAGTTTCAGTTTGCCTCGCAGATCGCCCTCGCCTTCCCAGCCGGCAAAGGTGGCGGCGGTGCCGATCGGCGCTTCCTGGAGAATCTTCAGGCCATCGCCCAACCCGCCGGCAAATCCGCCATCGAGGAACAGATGGACGCTTTGCCCCGCTGGCGCACGGGGAATATTGACGTAAATGTCATTGACCTGGGTATTGAGCAGTTGGCCCTTGCTGGCCAGGATCCGCACACCGCTGTCTTCAACAAATACGTCACCCGTGACATTACTGACATGTGGCCAGCCTGGCTGGAAGGCCAGTTCGGCATCGTGAACCTTGAAGAACAGGCTGATGCTGCGGGCTGTGTCGGCGGCCCCATGGTTCAGCGAACCCTGGTACTGGAAGAAGCCTTCGTCCACCGCACCTTTGAGAATCGCCGTACGCAGCCATTCGTCCAGCCCGGGGCTGAGCATCGTCGGCAAGTACTTGGCGGTGTAACGACCGTCGCCGTCCACCAGACCGACCCGCAGGTCCATGTAGTCTTCCTGGGTGTGGTCGAAATGCAGACGAATAAGGAAGTCGCCAGCAATCTTGCCCTCCTCGCCCAGCACCTTCAGGTATGGCGCGATCAAGGTGAAGGCTTCTTTATCGAGTTTCCAGGTCAGACGGGCATTGGCCTGAATGTACTGCCATGGTTTGGCAAAGATCGGGTCCAGGTGCAGGGAAAAGTCCTTGCTGTCCATGCGCAGCTCACCACTACCCAGATCGCCGCTGATGCTGCCACTGACATTTCGCGCCGCCGGTGCGCCGTGATAGGCATCGAAGCCGACCCGATCCAGGTTGGCGGCAAAGCTGAATTTGCTGTCGTCGGTGGCATTGGGTCGGAAGTCGATCAGCACGTTGCGCAGGCCACCGGTCACCTTGAGTCGCTCGACGGCCGTAGCAACGCCTTCGGGCAGCGGTCCCAAGGCATTCAATATCGGGGTGACCGGGGTGAGGTCGAGGCGGTCGGCTTGCAGGTGCCAAAGCTCTTCAGACTTTTCTGTGGCCTTGGTCTGTTTGAGTTGCAGATGCGATTCCCAACGGGTCTCGCCAAGGTTCATGGCCAGCGAATCCAGGGTGATCAGTGCGCCTTCGGAACTGCGCTGGAAATAGCCGTTGAGCGCCAGGTTGTTGATCTGGATCGGCTTGCGCTCGGCGTACGCGCCCTTGAGTTGCGGCGCGTTCAAGCGAATCGCCGCACTCTGCAGGGCGCCCTTGTTCCAGTTCACCCAAAGCTCGCCGCCGGCCTTGAACTCGGAAAAATTCCATTGTTGGGTCAAGCGCTCAGGCAACCATTTCGACCAGTCGCTTTGCGGCAGGCTCAAATAAGCTTCAGCCTCGCCGTCTTTCCATTCGCTGGCGCGCAGACGGGTACGCAGGCTGATGGCCACCGGCTGCCCGTCAGGCAGGGTCAAACGGGCGTCGAGTCGCTGGCGGGAGACGCCGGTTTTCAGACTCAGTCCGACGTAAGTCAGGGTCAGCGGTTGCTCTTGCAGTGGCTGCAAAGTGACTTGGCTATCGAGTACCGACAGTTGCTGAACCATCTGCATGCGATTGAGCAATTGCTCAGGATCCAGCGGCTGATCCTGCTGCACCGGTAAACCTTCCAGCGCCCAATGGCCGTCCTCACCTTCCTTGAGGCTGATCTTCAGGCCGCTGAGTTCCAGATGAGCGACGCGCACTTCACGAGCCATCAGACTGGCCCACAGATCCGGCACCACGCGCACCTGATCCAGACGCAGGGCATTGGCACCCTCGCCGACCATCACGTCGTGAGCCAGCATGATCGGAGCAAAACCGCTCCAGCTACCTTCCAGCTCGCCGATGTTCAGCGGCATGCCCAAGGCCGCGCTGGCTTTGGCTTCGACTTCGGCACGGTACTCGGCCACCAGCGGGGTCAGCTCTCGGCCGAGGCTGACATATAACGCCAACGCCACCAAGACCAACGCACACAGCCCCAGCCCCCAGCGGGTCAGTGCGGCCAAAATGCGTGTCAGACGCTCCATGTCAGTTGGCTCCCATGGCAAAAAAACTGCAAAAAGCTGAGGCCAGCCGTTCTGTCCGGGTTGAAAGACAGCGATTCAGAGCAGCACCACGTCGTATTGTTCCTGGGAATACATGGTTTCCACCTGGAACCGGATGGTGCGTCCGATAAAACCTTCGAGTTCGGCGACATTGCCCGATTCTTCATCGAGCAAACGGTCGACCACTTTCTGGTTTGCCAATACACGATAGCCTTCCGCCTGATAGGCGCGAGCTTCTCGGAGGATTTCGCGGAAAATCTCGTAGCAAACGGTTTCCGGGGTCTTCAGCTTGCCGCGTCCCTGACAGCTGCTGCACGGTTCGCACAGTACTTGTTCAAGACTTTCGCGGGTGCGCTTGCGAGTCATCTGCACCAGGCCTAACTCGGTGATGCCGATGATGTTGGTCTTGGCGTGATCGCGCTCCAGTTGCTTCTCGAGGGTGCGCAGCACCTGACGCTGGTGTTCTTCATCTTCCATGTCGATGAAGTCGATGATGATGATCCCGCCCAGGTTGCGCAGGCGCAGCTGGCGAGCAATGGCGGTCGCAGCTTCGAGGTTGGTCTTGAAGATGGTTTCTTCGAGATTGCGATGACCGACGAACGCCCCGGTGTTGACGTCGATGGTGCTCATGGCTTCCGCCGGATCGACCACCAGGTAACCGCCGGACTTCAGCGGGACTTTGCGTTCCAGGGCTTTCTGGATTTCGTCTTCGACGCCGTACAGGTCGAAGATCGGCCGCTCGCCCGGGTAATGCTCAAGACGATCGGCGATTTCCGGCATCAGCTCGGCGACGAACTGTGTGGTTTTCTGGAAGGTTTCCCGGGAGTCGATCCGGATCTTCTCGATCTTCGGGCTCACCAGGTCACGCAAGGTGCGCAGCGCCAGGCCGAGGTCTTCGTAGATCACACTCGGCGCGCTGATGGTTTTGATCTGCTCGTTGATCTGATCCCAGAGACGACGCAGGTAGCGAATGTCCATGAGGATTTCATCGGCACCAGCTCCTTCGGCAGCGGTACGCAGGATGAAACCACCGACTTCTTGAATACCTTCTTTGGCCACGCAATCGGTGACCACTTGTTTGAGACGTTCGCGCTCGGCTTCGTCTTCGATCTTCAACGAAATGCCAACGTGTGCGGTGCGCGGCATGTACACCAGATAACGCGATGGAATCGACAACTGAGTCGTCAGGCGTGCGCCTTTTGAGCCGATCGGGTCCTTGGTGACTTGCACCACCAGGCTCTGGCCTTCGTGAACCAGAGCGCTGATGCTCTCGACCGCCGGGCCTTCGCGCAGGGAGATTTCCGAGGCATGAATGAAAGCGGCGCGGTCCAGGCCGATGTCGACGAAGGCCGCCTGCATGCCCGGCAATACCCGCACGACCTTGCCTTTATAGATGTTGCCGACGATCCCGCGCTTTTGCGTGCGCTCGACGTGGACCTCTTGCAGAACACCGTTTTCAACCACCGCCACGCGCGATTCCATCGGCGTGATGTTGATCAGGATCTCTTCACTCATGGCAGGGTCTCGTTCAGGCATGTTCACGATAATGGCCGCATCTTGTCAGTACGACGCTCAACGCGCGTTAAGGGTTTGCCAACAGGGTATGCCGAAATGGCCGAGCAGCTCAGCGGTTTCGCACAGCGGTAACCCGACCACCGCCGAGTAACTGCCATTGAGGCCGGCAACAAACACCGCGCCGAGCCCTTGAATGCCGTAGCCGCCGGCCTTGTCCTGCGGCTCGCCGCTGGCCCAGTAGGCCAACGCTTCGGCGCGACTGATGCTACGAAAGCGCACCAGACTGCGCACCACCCGAGACTCGCAACGCTCACCGTCGAGTACCGCAATCGCCGTCAGGACTTCATGTTCACACCCGGACAACATCATAAGCATGGCGCACGCCTCGGCTTCGTCCACCGGCTTGCCGAGAATTTTCCCGTCCAGCACCACAGCGGTATCGGCGCCCAGCACACAAGAATCTGCGTCGGACACGAGCGCGCCGCGTCCGGCCTCGGCCTTTCCGCGCGCCAGGCGCTCGACATAGGCCGACGGGGTCTCATTTTCCAAAGGGGTTTCATCGATGTCCGCACTGACGGCGGAGAACGGCACGCCGATCTGCGTAAGCAGCTCACGTCGACGCGGTGAGCCTGAGGCAAGGTAAAGCTGTTTCATCCAGACATCTCCCTGTCGAGGTGCGGGCAAATGCCTGACCGAATTAATTGATTTTGTAGCGTCGAAGCAAACCGCGCAAACCGTAGCTGATCCAGGGCCAGAGCAATGCGCTGACCAGTGCCGGCAAGACCAGCGCCAGCGTCGGCTGACGATTGCCGGTCAGGGCGCTGAGCCACAGTTGAACAAGCTGCGCGAGGCCGAAGATCACCAGGATCACCAGGCTCTGTTGCCACATCGGGAACATGCGCAGGCGCTGTTGCAGCGCCAGCACCAGGTACGTGATCAGCGTCAGGATCAACGCGTTCTGGCCCAGCAGCGTGCCATAAAGCACGTCTTCGGCCAGGCCCAGGCACCACGCGGTGACCATCCCGACCTTCTGCGGCATGGCCAACGCCCAGAATGCCAGCAGCAAGGCCAGCCACAGTGGACGGAGGATTTCCATGAATTGCGGCAGCGGCGAAACGCTGAGCAGCAGGCCTATGGCGAATGTCAGCCAGACTATCCAGCCGTTTCGGGAGGCAGTAGCACCAACCATTATTCTCGTCCCCCAGTGGTAGCCGGCGCAGAAACAGGCGGTTTGGCAGCAGGCCTCACAGCAGCGGCTGGCGTGGCCGGCGGTTTAGCCGCCGCAGGTTGCGCCGCGGGCGGCTTGCTGGCAGCAGGTTTCACAGCGACAGGATGAGTTGCCGCAGGTTTGGGCGGGGTTGCGGCAGCCGGGGCAGCCGTCGGCGCCACCGCAGTCACGGGCGCAGCAACAGCAGCCGGGACGATGGCAGGTTTCGGTACTGTCGCTGGAATGATCGGGCCACCACCATGCTGGTCCAAGGCTTCTTGAGCCTGGGCAGCTTCGTTGGCGCGCTCTTCGGCTGTGCGGCCGTCGGTGAACACCAGCAACAGATAACGGCTGCGGTTCAAGGCGGCGGTCGGCACGGCGCGCACGATTGCGAACGGCTGACCGGAATCGTGAATCACTTCCTTGACCGTCGCCACCGGGTAACCCGCCGGGAACCGCTGACCCAGACCGGAGCTGACCAGCAGATCGCCTTCCTTGATATCGGCGGTATCGGCCACGTGACGCAGCTCCAGGCGTTCCGGGTTGCCGGTGCCGCTGGCAATCGCCCGCAGACCGTTGCGGTTCACCTGCACCGGAATGCTGTGAGTGGTGTCAGTCAGCAACAGCACACGAGAGGTGTACGGCATCAACTCGACCACCTGGCCCATCAGGCCACGGGCATCGAGCACCGGCTGACCGAGGACCACGCCGTCGCGCTCACCTTTGTTGATGATGATGCGGTGGGTGAAGGGGTTGGGGTCCATGCCGATCAGTTCGGCCACTTCGACCTTCTCGTTAACCAGCGCGGAGGAGTTGAGCAACTCGCGCAGCCGAACGTTCTGCTCGGTGAGGGCTGCAAGCTTTTGCATGCGGCCCTGCAACAGCAGGTTTTCGGTTTTGAGTTTTTCGTTTTCGGCGACGAGCTCGGTCCGGCTGCCAAATTGGCTGGCCACACCCTGCCATAGCCGCTGCGGCAGGTCAGTGATCCAGTAAGACTGCATCAGTGCCAGCGACATTTGGCTACGCACTGGCTTGAGCAGTGTGAAGCGGGCATCGACCACCATCAGTGCGACCGATAGCACGACCAGCACCAACAAGCGCACGCCCAGTGAAGGCCCTTTGGTGAAAAGCGGTTTAATAAGCCGCTCCTCCCAGGCAAATGTTCTCTTTATTCATACGGCATCAAACCGGCCTGGATGCAGACTGACAGAAGATAAACGCCAACAGGCAGCACTGCAAAGTGCTGCCTGCGCGCCAACAGCATAGAGGCGATCCGGCGACTTATTCGCTGGAAAGCAGATCCATGGTGTGTTTATCCATCATTTCCAACGCACGGCCACCGCCGCGAGCAACGCAGGTCAGCGGGTCTTCGGCAACGATCACCGGCAGACCGGTTTCCTGGGCCAGCAACTTGTCGAGGTCACGCAGCAAGGCGCCACCACCGGTCAGTACCAGACCACGCTCGGCGATATCGGAAGCCAGTTCCGGAGGCGATTGCTCCAGTGCACTTTTCACGGCCTGAACGATGGTGGCCAGGGACTCTTGCAGAGCTTCCAGCACTTCATTGGAGTTCAGGGTGAATGCGCGCGGAACGCCTTCGGCCAGGTTACGGCCACGAACGTCGACTTCGCGAACTTCGCCGCCCGGGTAGGCAGTACCGATTTCCTGTTTGATGCGCTCGGCAGTGGATTCGCCGATCAGGCTGCCGTAGTTGCGACGCACGTAAGTGATGATCGCTTCGTCGAAGCGGTCGCCGCCAACCCGTACGGATTCAGCGTAAACCACACCGTTCAGGGAGATCAGTGCGATTTCGGTGGTACCGCCACCGATATCGACAACCATCGAGCCGCGAGCTTCTTCAACCGGAAGGCCGGCACCGATCGCAGCCGCCATTGGCTCTTCGATCAGGAACACTTCACGGGCACCGGCACCGAGGGCCGACTCACGGATGGCACGACGCTCAACCTGGGTGGACTTGCATGGAACACAGATCAGCACACGAGGGCTAGGCTGCAGGAAACTGTTTTCGTGAACCTTGTTGATAAAGTACTGCAGCATCTTTTCGCAAACGCTGAAGTCGGCGATCACGCCATCCTTCATCGGACGAATGGCAGCAATGTTGCCCGGCGTACGGCCGAGCATGCGCTTGGCCTCGGTGCCGACAGCAACGACACTTTTCTGGTTACCGTGTGTCCGAATAGCCACAACCGATGGCTCATTCAGAACGATTCCGCGCTCGCGCACGTAAATAAGGGTGTTGGCAGTGCCCAGGTCAATGGAGAGATCGCTGGAAAACATGCCACGCAGTTTCTTGAACATGGGGAAAGGACCCTAGGCAACGCGTGGGTAAAAAAGTGCGGCAAACTCTAACAACGACAGGGATTTTGGGCAAGGCGCCAATATGTTAAATTGGCCGCTTTTCTGTGCACCAACCCCCACAATCGCGGCCTTATGACCGTAGAAATGCGGTAGTGTTCCGACAATCTAACACACGGATAGCATCCGTTCTGTTTTCCTTCCACTGGAGAATCCCATGACGCTTGAACGCTCCGACGTGGAAAAAATCGCTCATTTGGCCTGTCTTGGCCTTGATGATGCCGATCTTCCACACATCACTTCGGCCCTGAACAGCATTCTGGGGCTGGTCGACGAAATGCAGGCGGTCAATACCGACGGTATCGAGCCGCTCGCCCACCCACTGGAAGCCAGCCAGCGCCTGCGTGCGGACGTCGTGACCGAGACCAATCATCGCGAGGCTTATCAGTCCATCGCACCAGCGGTCGAAAACGGCCTGTACCTGGTTCCGAAAGTCATCGACTAAAGGGAAAGAGCCTGCAATGCATCAATTGACTCTGGCCGAGATCGCCCGCGGTCTCGCCGATAAAAAGTTTTCTTCCGAAGAGCTGACCAAAACCCTGCTGGCGCGTATCGCCCAGCTCGATCCGCAGCTCAACAGTTTCATCAGCCTCACCGAAGACCTCGCGCTCCAGCAGGCGAAAGCCGCTGATGCACGCCGGGCCAATGGTGAGAGCGGCGCCCTGCTCGGTGCGCCGATTGCCCACAAAGACCTGTTCTGCACCCAGGGCATCCGCACCAGCTGCGGCTCGAAGATGCTCGACAACTTCAAAGCACCGTACGACGCCACTGTCGTTGCCAAGTTGGCCGCCGCGGGTGCCGTGACCTTGGGCAAGACCAACATGGACGAATTCGCCATGGGTTCGGCCAACGAGTCGAGCTACTACGGCGCAGTGAAAAACCCGTGGAACCTGGAACACGTGCCCGGCGGTTCGTCCGGTGGTTCGGCCGCGGCCGTGGCCGCTCGCCTGTTGCCGGCCGCCACGGCGACCGACACCGGCGGCTCGATCCGCCAGCCCGCCGCGTTTACCAACCTGACCGGTCTGAAACCGACATACGGTCGCGTTTCGCGCTGGGGCATGATCGCCTACGCGTCCAGTCTCGATCAGGGCGGCCCATTGGCCCGCACCGCCGAAGACTGCGCGATCCTGCTGCAAGGCATGGCCGGTTTCGACCCGCAAGACTCCACCAGCATCGACGAGCCCGTGCCGGATTACAGCGCCGGCCTCAACGGTTCGCTGCAAGGCCTGCGCATCGGCGTGCCTAAAGAGTATTTCAGCGCCGGTCTCGACCCGCGCATCGCCGACCTGGTCATGGCCAGTGTCGAAGAGCTGAAAAAGCTCGGTGCCGTGGTCAAGGAAATCAGCCTGCCGAACATGCAACACGCGATCCCTGCGTACTACGTGATCGCTCCGGCAGAAGCGTCTTCCAACCTGTCACGTTTCGACGGTGTGCGTTTCGGCTATCGCTGCGAAGACCCGAAAAACCTGGAAGACCTGTACAAGCGTTCCCGTGGCGAAGGTTTCGGCCCGGAAGTGCAGCGCCGGATCATGGTCGGCGCCTACGCGTTGTCCGCTGGTTACTACGACGCTTACTACCTGAAGGCGCAGAAGATTCGCCGCCTGGTGAAGAACGACTTCATGGCGGCCTTCAATGAGGTCGACATCATCCTCGGCCCAACCACGCCAAACCCGGCCTGGAAGCTTGGCGCCAAAAGCAGCGACCCGGTTGCTGCGTACCTGGAAGACGTCTACACCATCACCGCCAACCTCGCCGGCCTGCCGGGCTTGTCCATGCCAGCCGGTTTTGTCGATGGTCTGCCGGTCGGCGTGCAATTGCTCGCCCCGTACTTCCAGGAAGGCCGTTTGCTCAATGTTGCGCACCAGTATCAGTTGAACACTGACTGGCACACCCGCACCCCAACCGGCTTCTGAGGAGAAACACATGCAATGGGAAGTCGTGATCGGGCTGGAGATTCATACCCAGCTCACTACCCGGTCGAAAATCTTTTCCGGTAGCTCCACCACCTTCGGTTCCGAGCCGAACACCCAGGCCAGCCTGGTTGACCTCGGCATGCCCGGCGTATTGCCGGTGCTGAACCAGGAAGCGGTGCGCATGGCGGTGATGTTCGGTCTGGCGATCGATGCCGAGATCGGCCAGCACAACGTGTTCGCCCGTAAAAACTATTTCTACCCGGACCTGCCCAAGGGCTACCAGATCAGCCAGATGGAATTGCCGATCGTTGGCAAAGGCCACCTGGACATCGCGCTGGAAGACGGCACGGTCAAGCGCGTCGGCATCACCCGCGCGCACCTGGAAGAAGACGCCGGTAAAAGCCTGCACGAAGAGTTCAACGGTGCCACTGGCATCGACTTGAACCGTGCCGGCACACCGCTGCTGGAAATCGTCTCCGAGCCGGACATGCGCAGCGCCAAGGAAGCCGTGGCTTACGTCAAGGCGGTCCACGCGCTGGTCCGTTACCTGGGCATCTGCGACGGAAACATGGCCGAAGGCTCGCTGCGCTGCGACTGCAACGTGTCGATCCGCCCGAAAGGCCAGGTTGAGTTCGGCACGCGCTGCGAGATCAAGAACGTCAACTCGTTCCGCTTCATCGAGAAGGCGATCAACACCGAAGTGCAACGTCAGATCGAGCTGATCGAAGACGGCGGCCGGGTGATCCAGCAGACCCGTCTGTACGATCCGAACAAGGACGAAACCCGTCCGATGCGCAGCAAAGAGGAAGCCAACGACTACCGTTACTTCCCCGATCCGGACTTGCTGCCGGTGGTCATCGAGAACTCGTTCCTCGACGACGTGCGCGCCACTCTGCCGGAATTGCCTCCGCAGAAACGCGAGCGCTTCCAGGCGCAGTTCGGTCTGTCGGTCTACGACGCCAGCGTCCTGGCCACCAGCCGCGAGCAAGCCGATTACTTCGAGAAAGTCGCGAGCATCGGCGGCGACGCCAAACTGGCGGCCAACTGGGTGATGGTTGAACTGGGCAGCCTGTTGAACAAACAGGGCCTGGACATCGACCAGTCGCCGGTCTCGGCCGAGCAACTGGGCGGCATGCTGTTGCGCATCACCGACAACACCATCTCCGGCAAAATCGCCAAAGTGGTGTTTGAAGCCATGGCCAACGGCGAAGGCAGCGCGGACGAGATCATCGACAAGCGCGGCCTGAAGCAAGTGACCGACACCGGCGCGATCTCGGCAGTGTTGGACGAAATGCTCGCGGCCAACGCCGAACAGGTTGAACAATACCGCGCGGCAGACGAAGCCAAACGCGGCAAGATGTTCGGCTTCTTCGTCGGCCAGGCCATGAAAGCGTCCAAAGGCAAGGCCAACCCGCAACAGGTCAACGAACTGCTGAAAAGCAAGCTCGAAGGCTGATTGCTATCAATGGTGCGGGTGGGATGTTGGATG
>NZ_JBOBDO010000034.1:0-51777 GCF_050586665.1 Pseudomonas sp. ES4
CGCATAACTCATTGTTTACCAAGGAGTTTTCCGTTTCGACTGCGCCGGAAGTGGGGCGAATTATAGACTTCCAGGATCTGCCGTCAACACCTATCTTCACAATTCTGTCATATAGGTGAAAAACCCCCTTAAACGCAAAGGCCGGCCCCAAGGGGCCGGCCTTCTTCCCTTCTACTTACAAGCTAGGAAATGCGAACTGCGAAGCTTCATGGCTCGCTCGTTGTGGCCAGCGCTGGGTAATGGCCTTGCGACGGGTGTAGAAACGCACGCCATCCGGACCATACGCATGCAAGTCGCCGAACAGCGAGCGCTTCCAGCCGCCAAAGCTGTGATAAGCCACCGGTACCGGCAGCGGTACGTTAACGCCGACCATACCGACTTCGATCTCGTCGCAGAACAACCGCGCCGCCTCCCCATCACGGGTAAAGATGCAGGTGCCGTTGCCATACTCGTGATCGTTGATCAGCTGCATCGCCTCTTCCAGGCTGTTAACCCGGACAACACACAGCACCGGCCCGAAGATCTCTTCTTTATAGATGCGCATTTCTGGTGTGACGTTATCGAACAGGCAGCCACCCAGGAAGAAACCTTCCTCATGACCCGCCACGCTCAGGCCACGACCATCGACCACCAAGGAAGCACCCGCCGAAACACCGTCTTCTATATAGCCACTGACTTTGTCGCGAGCCTGACCGGAAACCAGCGGCCCCATGTCCAGACCGCAGGAAGTACCGGCACCGATTTTCAGTGCCTTGATTTGCGGTACCAACTTGGCCACCAGCGCATCCGCCACCTGGTCACCGACGCACACAGCCACCGAGATCGCCATGCAACGTTCACCACAAGAACCATACGCCGCGCCCATCAATGCGCTGACCGCGTTATCCAGATCCGCATCCGGCATCAACACCGCGTGGTTCTTCGCGCCACCCAGTGCCTGAACACGTTTGCCGCGCTTGGTGCCTTCGGCGTAGATGTATTCGGCAATCGGCGTCGAACCAACGAAGCTCAACGCTTTGACTTCCGGCGCTTCGATCAGCGCGTCCACCGCAGCCTTGTCGCCGTGCACCACACTCAGTACACCTTTAGGCAGACCGGCCTCGATCAACAGTTGAGCAATCAACAACGTCGAACTTGGGTCACGCTCGGAAGGCTTGAGAATGAAGCAGTTGCCGCAGACGATCGCCAGTGGATACATCCACAACGGCACCATGGCAGGGAAGTTGAACGGCGTAATACCAGCCACCACGCCCAGCGGCTGGAAGTCCGACCAGGCATCAATATTCGGGCCGACGTTACGACTGTATTCGCCTTTGAGAATTTCCGGCGCGGCGCAAGCGAACTCGACGTTCTCGATTCCGCGTTTCAGTTCACCGGCAGCATCTTCCAATGTCTTGCCGTGCTCTTCGCTGATTAACTGAGCGATACGCGCCTCGTTCTGCTCCAGCAATTGCTTGAAGCGGAACATCACCTGCGCACGCTTGGCCGGCGGAGTGTTACGCCATGCAGGGAATGCAGCCTTGGCCGAGTCGATGGCTTTTTGAATGGTTTCGCGACTGGCCAATGGCAGCTTGTGGATTGCCTTGCCGGTGGACGGGTTGAACACGTCAGCTGTGCGACCGTCTTCGGTCACCAGTTCGCCATTGATCAAATGCGGGATAAGGCTCATGCGGGGCTCCAGGAAAGTTGTCCACAGGCGCCCGTCACCGGGCGCCTTTATATAGAAGGGAAAAATCAGTCGATCTTGTTCAGCACTTCGCCGACCGCGTCGAACAGACGATCAAGGTCTTGCGGCTTGCTGTTGAAGGTTGGGCCAAACTGCAGGGTGTCGCCGCCGAAGCGCACGTAGAACCCGGCTTTCCACAACGCCATGCCGGCTTCGAACGGACGCACGATGGCGTCGCCGTCACGCGGTGCGATCTGGATCGCACCGGCAAGGCCGTAGTTACGAATATCGATGATGTTTTTCGAGCCCTTAAGACCGTGCAGCGCATTTTCGAAATGCGGCGCGACTTCGGCCACGCTCTGTACCAGGTTTTCCTTTTGCAGCAGGTCGAGTGCTGCCAGGCCAGCGGCGCACGCCACCGGGTGCGCGGAATAGGTGTAGCCGTGCGGGAATTCCACCGCGTACTCCGGCGTCGCCTGGTTCATGAAGGTCTGGTAGATCTCGGAGCTGGCAATCACTGCGCCCATCGGAATCGCGCCGTTGGTAACTTGCTTGGCGATGCACATCAGGTCCGGGGTCACGCCGAAGCTGTCGGCGCCGAACATCGAACCGGTACGGCCGAAACCGGTGATCACTTCGTCGAACACCAGCAGGATGTTGTGCTGATCGCAGATCTCACGCAGACGCTTGAGGTAACCCTGCGGCGGAACCAGCACGCCAGCTGAACCGGCCATTGGCTCGACGAATACGGCGGCGATGTTCGAAGCATCATGCAGCTCGATCAACTTCAGCAGTTCGTCGGCCAGTGCAATACCGCCCTGCTCCGGCATGCCACGGGAATAAGCGTTGCTTGCCAGCAAGGTGTGCGGCAGGTGATCGACGTCCATCATCGCCTGACCGAACATTTTGCGGTTGCCGTTCACGCCGCCGAGGCTGGTGCCGGCGATGTTCACACCGTGGTAACCACGGGCACGACCGATCATTTTGGTCTTGGTGGCCTGGCCTTTCAGACGCCAGTAAGCGCGGACCATCTTCACTGCGGTATCAGCGCACTCGGAACCCGAGTCAGTGAAGAACACATGATTGAGATTGCCCGGGGTCAGGTCGGTGATTTTCTCAGCCAGCTGGAACGACAGCGGATGGCCGTACTGGAAGCCTGGCGAATAATCGAGGGTGCCCAATTGCTTGGCGACCGCTTCCTGAATTTCCTTGCGGGTATGCCCGGCGCCGCAGGTCCACAAACCGGAAAGCGAGTCGTAAACCTTGCGCCCCTTGTCATCAATCAGCCAACTGCCTTCAGCCGCCACAATCAGTCGCGGATCGCGCTGGAAATTACGGTTGGCGGTGTAGGGCATCCAGTGAGCATCGAGCTTGAGCTGGCTGGCCAGGGAAGTCGGGTTGTTTTCAGGCAAGTTCATTGGGCAAAACCTCGCAGGGCAATAAGCGGCATAGAGATCAAAAGCGTTCTTGCAGCTAAATTGCCACGGGGATAAAGTCGGTGAAATCCAACTCTTCTAACGTTCAGTCAGCCAACCACTAAACTTTGAGTATTTTGAGCATGAGCAGCCGTCGCCCCGATCCGCTGGCGCAAGTCAGTGACTTTGATATCCGCCTGCTGCGGATCTTTCGCAGCGTGGTGGAGTGCGGCGGCTTCTCGGCAGCGGAGTCGGTGCTGGGGATTGGCCGCTCGGCCATCAGCCAGCAAATGAGTGATCTGGAACAGCGCCTCGGTTTGCGCTTGTGCCAACGCGGCCGAGCCGGGTTTTCCCTGACCGAAGAAGGTCGCGAGGTCTATCACTCGGCGTTGCAGCTCTTAAGCGCGCTGGAAAGTTTCCGCACTGAGGTCAACGGACTGCACCTACATTTGCGCGGCGAATTGACCATCGGCCTGACCGACAACCTGGTCACCCTGCCCCACATGCGCATCACCCATGCCTTGGCGCAATTGAAGGAACGCGGGCCGGACGTGCAGATTCAGATCCGCATGATCGCGCCCAATGAAGTCGAACAAGGCGTGCTCGACGGTCGTTTGCATGTCGGCGTGGTGCCGCAGGCCAGCGCGCTGTCGGGGCTGGAATATCAGCCGCTATATAGCGAACGCTCGCTGCTGTATTGCGCGGTCGGTCATCCGTTGTTTTATGTCGACGATAAACAACTGGATGACGAGCGCCTCAATAGCCAGGACGCCATCGCGCCGACCTTCCGTTTGCCCGCGGAAATCCAGGCCCATTACCAGGCGCTCAATTGCACCGCCAGCGCCTCGGACCGGGAAGGCATGGCGTTCCTGATCCTGACCGGACACTTCATCGGTTACCTGCCGGACCACTACGCCAGCCTCTGGGTGCAGCAAGGCCGATTGCGTGCGCTGAAACCAAAGGTGCGGTTTTATGACCTGAGCCTCGCATCGGTCACGCGCAAGGGGCGTCGTCCGCATTTGGTGTTGGAAAGCTTTCTCGAAAGCCTGGCCGCGACGCGTTGAAACATGTGGGAGCGAGCCTGCTCGCGAAGAGGGCATATCAGTCGATACTTCTACAGCTGACCCGCCGCCTTCGCGAGCAGGCTCGCTCCCACAGTTTTATTGCGTCAGGACTTGTCTGATGCCCATGGGTGCGCTATCAACGCTCTGGTTGCACCCACTCACTTGTTCGGAAGTGCCTATGACCTTTGAAGTCCCCGCTCACGGCGGCAAACCTGCCAGCCGCATTCGTCAGAAGAACGAAGAGACCATCATCAAAGCCGCCGAAGACGAGTTCGCCCGTCACGGGTTCAAAGGCACCAGCATGAACACCATCGCCCTGAATGCCGGGTTGCCCAAGGCGAACCTGCATTATTACTTCACCAACAAACTCGGTTTGTACGTGGCGGTGTTGAGCAACATCCTCCAGTTGTGGGACAGCACGTTCAACACCCTGACCGCCGAGGATGATCCGGCCGAAGCGCTGACTCGCTACATCCGCGCCAAGATGGAATTCTCCCGTCGTCAGCCACAAGCCTCGCGGATCTTCGCGATGGAGGTGATCAGCGGCGGCGAATGCCTGACCGAATATTTCAATCAAGACTATCGCGCGTGGTTCCAGGGTCGGGCGGGCGTGTTCCAAGCCTGGATCGACGCCGGCAAAATGGACCCGGTCGACCCGGTTAACCTGATCTTCCTGTTGTGGGGCAGCACGCAGCATTACGCCGATTTCGCCACGCAGATCTGCCGTGTCACCGGTCGCACCAAGTTGACCAAGCAAGACATGGAAGACGCGGGCAACAACCTGATCCGCATCATTCTCAAAGGCTGCGGCCTGACGCCAACGATCTAAGACACTTATGCCTTTTACCCTCAGCGGTTTTTGCGAGTACCGCGAAGAGATTCGCAAAAGCCGCTTCGTCACTTTCGCCGCGCCAATCAGCAGCCCTGCTGAAGCCCAGGCGTTCATCGAACAGCACAGCGATTTGAATGCCTCGCACAATTGCTGGGCCTGGAAGCTTGGCGACCAATACCGCAGCACTGACGACGGCGAGCCCGGCGGCACCGCTGGCCGACCGATTCTGGCGGCGATCGACGCGCAGGATTGCGATCAGGTCGCGGTGCTGGTGATTCGTTGGTATGGCGGCATTCAACTCGGCACCGGTGGCCTCGCCCGGGCGTATGGCGGCGGCGCCAACAAGTGCCTGCAAGCGGCGGCGAAGGTTGAACTGATCAGTCGGGTGCCGGTGAGTTGTGCCTGTGCTTTTGCAGAGTTGCCGCTGGTGAAGCTTCGGGTGGTGGAACTGGGTGGTTTGGTCGTGGAAGAAACGTTCACGGCCAACGGCGTAGAGCTGCAATTGGCGATCGGCGAAAGCCAGATCGATACCCTGCAAACGCAGCTGGCAGATTTGAGCCGCGGACGCATTTTGTTGCAGCACTAATCGCACCAACAACGTTCACCGCCCTTTCGTCGAACCGGTGCATTTGCCCACATCTACTGTGCACCCGGCTGTGGATAACCTGAGCACACTCGGCTGTAACCCTTCTGTCATGCGGCTTTGCGGGCTTTGCTCACTTTTCGTCCAATCCGCCATCGAAAATGATAAATCCACGTAAAAACAATCAGTTAACGCGGTTTATCACCTTTAGAAGAAAGCCACACGGTGCTTATGCCCGAGCTTCGGGCTTGCGCACAAATACTGTGGAGCAATCTGTGGATAACCCGTTCATGGCTGTCGCCGCCCCATGTCCGGCATGGCTTGGCGCCGGTTGCTTGTTTTTTGACCAAACGCCTTGTGCAAAACCGGAGCCTGATCAACGGCGTTGCCCTCAAGTGGTGCCTGGTGCGGGATCGACATAGGGCGGGGTGTCGTCCTCAAAGCCTTTATCTGTAGCGCATTTGATTTTTCCTGACTCAATGGCCAGGAAATTGCTTTATCCACAGACATCACTTCTATCGACCCGAGCCTGTCATGCCCAACCCCGTGCCGATCTCCGATCCAACACCTCGCCTGCAACTGCGCAACATCAGCAAGCGCTACCCCGGTTGCCTGGCCAACGATGCCATCGACCTGAGCATTGCACCCGGTGAAATCCACGCCCTGCTCGGCGAAAACGGCGCGGGTAAAAGTACGTTGATGAAGATCATCTACGGCGTCACCCACGCGGACTCGGGCGAGATGATCTGGCAAGGACAACGCCTGACCCTGCGCAACCCGGCTCAGGCTCGGGGGCTGGGAATCGGCATGGTGTTCCAGCATTTCTCGCTGTTCGAGACGTTGAGCGTGGCGCAGAACATTGCCTTGGCGATGGGCGCGGCGGCGGGTACACCGAAACAGCTTGAGCCAAGGATTCGTGAAGTTTCCCGGCGCTACGGCATGGCGCTGGAGCCGGAGCGACTTGTCCACAGCCTGTCGATCGGCGAACGCCAGCGGGTGGAAATCATTCGTTGCCTGATGCAGGACATCCGCCTGCTGATTCTCGATGAGCCAACTTCGGTGCTGACTCCGCAGGAAGCCGACGATTTGTTCGTCACCTTGCGCCGACTCTCCGGCGAAGGCTGCAGCATTCTGTTTATCAGCCACAAACTCGGTGAAGTTCGCGCGTTGTGTCACAGCGCCACGGTGTTGCGCGGCGGTCGGGTGGCCGGGCATTGCGTGCCGGTCGAGTGTTCGGATCGGCAACTGGCGCAGTTGATGGTTGGCGAAGCCGCTGCGCTGATTACGGACTATCCGAAAGTCACTGGCGCTAATGCATTCCTGAATGTGACGGGACTGTCCTGGCACAACCCCGATCCCTTCGGCTGTTCGCTGAAGGACATCGAGCTTGAAGTACGCAGTGGCGAGATCGTCGGCATCGCCGGGGTCGCGGGCAACGGTCAGGATGAGTTGCTGGCCCTGCTCAGCGGCGAAGAACAGCTCGGCCGCAACGATGGCGCAACGATCAGTTTCGGCGGGCAACCGGTGGCGCACTTGCGCCCGGATGCACGGCGCAAACTGGGCCTGGCCTACGTCCCCGCTGAACGTCTGGGCCATGGCGCGGTGCCGGACCTGAGCCTGTCGGACAACGCTCTGCTGACTGCGTTTCAACAGGGGCTGGTCAGCAACGGCCTGATCCAGCGTGGCAAGGTCGAAGCGCTGGCCGAAGAAATCATCCGCCGCTTCGGGGTCAAGACACCCGATAGCCAGACACCGGCCCGCAGCCTGTCTGGCGGCAACTTGCAGAAATTCATCCTCGGCCGCGAAATTCTCCAACAACCGAAACTGCTGGTGGCCGCGCACCCGACCTGGGGCGTGGACGTCGGCGCCGCCGCGACCATTCACCGGGCGCTGATTGCCTTGCGCGACGCTGGCGCGGCGATCCTGGTGATCGGCGAAGACCTCGACGAACTGTTCCAGATCAGCGACCGCCTCGGCGCGTTGTGCAGCGGTCGATTGTCGCCGCTCAAGGCCACGGTCGACACGCGCCTGATCGATGTCGGCGGCTGGATGGCCGGCCAGTTCGACGCCCCTCAATCACTCGCACCCGCAACGGTTTAACGGAGATTCACATGCTGCTTTCTCTCGAACCCCGTGGCCAGCAATCGCGCCTGATGCTGTGGTGCTCGCCATTGCTGGCGGCTGTCCTGACGTTGGGCTGTGGCTCGCTGCTGTTTATCGCGCTGGGGCATGACCCGTTACTGACCTTGCACACGTTGCTCATCGCGCCGATCAGCGACTTGTATGGCGTCTCCGAGTTGCTGGTCAAAGCGCTGCCGATTTTGCTCTGCGCGTTGGGGCTGGCGGTGGCGTACCAGGCGCGGATCTGGAACATCGGCGCCGAAGGTCAGTTGCTGCTTGGCGCGCTGGCCGGCAGTGCGCTGGCGGTGAATATCATCGGCATGCAAAGCCGCTGGGCGCTGGTGCTGATCCTGCTCGTCGGCACCCTGGCCGGTGCCGCATGGGCCGGACTGACAGCGTGGTTGCGTACGCGTTTCAATGCCAATGAAATCCTCACCAGCATCATGCTCAATTACATCGCCCTGAACCTGCTGTTGTTTTGTGTGCATGGACCGTTGAAGGATCCCGCCGGGTTCAACTTTCCCGAGTCCGCAATGTTCGGCGATGCCAGCCGTTTGCCGCTGCTGATGGAGGATGGTCGGGTTCACGTCGGCGTGTATTTCGCCTTGCTCGCGTTGGTCGCGGTGTGGGTGTTGCTGCAGAAAAGCTTTATCGGTTTCCAGATCAAAGTCCTCGGGCTGGACAAGCGCGCAGCGGGGTTCGTCGGCTTTCGCGAGAAACGGCTGATCTGGCTGGCGCTGTTGATCAGCGGAGGATTGGCGGGGCTGGCCGGGGTGTGCGAAGTCACCGGGCCGATCGGCCAATTGGTGCCGCAAGTCTCGCCCGGTTACGGCTATGCGGCGATCACCGTGGCGTTTCTCGGGCGACTCAATCCCATCGGTATTCTGTTTTCCAGTCTGCTGATGGCGCTGCTGTACCTCGGCGGCGAGAGCGCGCAGATGAGCATGAATCTGCCGCAAGCAATCACCCAATTGTTCCAGGGCATGATGCTGTTTTTCCTGCTGGCCAGTGACGTGCTGATTCTCTACCGACCGCGCTTGAACCTGCGCTGGACCCGTCGTGCACCAGCCACCGCCGTACACGCAGGAGCGCTGTGATGGATATCGATCTGCTGAGCAATATTTTCTACGCCATGGTCCGCTGCGGTACGCCGCTGCTGTTGGTGGCACTCGGTGAGCTGATCTGCGAGAAGAGCGGAGTTCTGAACCTCGGCCAGGAAGGGATGATGCTGTTTGGGGCGGTGATCGGTTTTATCGTTGCGCTGAACAGCGGCAACCTGTGGCTCGGCGTGTTGTTGGCGATGCTTGCCGGGATGCTGTTGTCGTCGTTGTTTGCGTTGGTGGCGCTGGTGTTCAACGCCAATCAGGTGGCCACCGGGTTGGCGCTGACGATCTTCGGCGTGGGCCTGTCGACCTTTGTCGGCGCGGCGTGGGTCGGTAAACCGCTGGCAGGTTTTGAGCCGGTGGCGATTCCTTTTTTGAGCGACATCCCGCTGATCGGACGGATGCTGTTTGCGCAGGATCTGTTGGTGTATCTGTCGTTCGCGCTGTTTGCGCTGGTGGCCTGGGTGATGGTGAAAAGTCGCGTCGGGCTGATCATTCAGGCGGTCGGCGAAAACCCGGATGCAGCCAGCGCGATGGGTTTGCCAGTTTTGGGCGTGCGCACGCTGGCGGTGCTGTTTGGCGGGGCGATGGCTGGATTGGCCGGGGCTTATTTGTCGTTGGCCTATACGCCGATGTGGGCGGAGAACATGAGCGCCGGGCGTGGCTGGATCGCCCTGGCACTGGTGGTGTTTGCCAGTTGGCGGGTGTGGCGATTGCTGCTGGGGGCGTATCTGTTCGGGCTCGCCAGCATCCTGCATCTGGTGGCGCAGGGGTTGGGGCTGGCGATTCCGTCGAGTCTGTTGGCGATGCTGCCGTATGTCGCGACCATTGTGGTGTTGGTGCTGCTGTCGCGAGATGCGCTGCGTACGCGGTTGTATGCGCCGGTGTCGTTGGGGAAACCGTGGCAGGCCGGGCATTAGCGGTTGTCTGCACCGGCCTCATCGCGAGCAGGCTCACTCCCACAGTAGTACGGGTTTAACTCAGGATTGCGGGTCGACACGGATCCCCTGTGGGAATGAGCCTGCTCGCGATGACGTCCGCACTGGCAACACCTGAGCTACGCCCCACGCCAATTCAAAGACCAGAAAAATCACCAACAGCGAACTGGCGCCATGGAGCAAGGCATAGAGCAGCCAAGCCGAAAACAGAAACCTGCCCACCGCGTCATACCGCCCATACACCTGCTGCGGATCACGAATCCGCAGCACCGCCCACACGCAGACAATCGACCCCAACAGATTGGCCATCAGCATGTGCATCGGCTCAAACGTCGGCAACTCGCCGGACAAATTGAGCGCCTGGCTCACACTCAACAAAACGCCATGCAACGCCGCAAAGCTCCACGGCGTGACAAACGCTGCCGTCACGATCAAGTCATACCAGGCACTACCCTTCACCAACCGGCGATATTGCGTTGAAGTCCACATCCGTTTTGCTCCAGAAAATCAGGGAGCAACAAGGCTAAAGCCTGGAGTATGCTCCAGGGTCAAGCCCTCTAGAGAAGTCATGATGCGCATCGGTGAATTAGCCCAGGCCAGCGCCGTCAGCCGCGACACGCTGCGTTTCTACGAGCAACGCGGATTGATTGCGGCACAACGCAGCGCCAACGGTTATCGCGACTACCCGGCGGACATGGTGCAACTGGTGCAGTACATCAAGACCGCTCAGCGATTGGGCTTTACCCTCGGCGAAATCGGCAACAGCGTCGCCGCGATATCGCAGTCGCCCGATCCCGACAGCGCCGTCACGCAATTGCTGCAAGACAAACTCAAACTGATCGAAACCCGAATCGACGAACTCGGCGCGCTGCGTCAGGAGTTGCAGCAACGGCTCGGTCAACGTTGTCCATTGAATCCGTGATCCTCATTTATCAAGGAAGCCACTTATGTCTACGGCAAAAACCGCACTCATCATCGGCGCCTCCCGGGGCCTGGGCCTCGGTCTGGTAAAAACCCTGCTGGCCGACGGCTGGCAGGTCACCGCCACCGTGCGCAACCCGCAGAATGCCGAAGCCTTGCAAGCCTTGGGCAAGGTGCGGATCGAAAAACTCGACATGGACGATCAGCAAGCGGTCATCGCTCTGAGCCAGCAGCTCAAGGGCGAAGTGTTCGACCTGTTGTTCGTGAATGCCGGGGTCAAAGGCCCGGACGTTCAAACGCCGGGCGGCGCGACCCTGGCCGAAGTCGGGCAACTGTTCTTCACCAATGCGGTGGCGCCGATCAATCTGGCTCAACGCTTTGTCGGGCAGATTCGTCCGGACAGCGGCGTGCTGGCGTTCATGAGTTCGGTGCTGGGCAGCGTGACCATGCCGGATGCGCCGGAGCTGGCGTTGTACAAAGCGAGCAAAGCAGCGCTGAACTCGATGACCAACAGCTTCGTCACTCAGTTGGGCGAGCAGAAACTCACCGTGTTGTCGCTGCATCCGGGTTGGGTGAAGACCGACATGGGCGGTGAAGGCGCCGACATCGATGTGGACACCAGTACGCGCGGGTTGGTCGACCAGGTGAATGCGTATACCGGCAAGGGCGGGCATCATTTTGTGAATTACCGGGGTGAAACCATTCCCTGGTAACCACCACCGCCCTCCTGTGGGAGCGAGCCTGCTCGCGAAGGCGGCAGTACATTCAACATTGTTGTTGGCTGACACACCGCTTTCGCGAGCAGGCTCGCTCCCACAGGAACTCATTCCACATCGGGGTTTTGCATCATATGGTCGGGCGAGGCTTGCCCGCCGGCTGGATTTGTTTGAAACTCCGCACCTCGCCCCCGCGGCGACCCTGGATCAGCAGACAGGGTAATCACTGAGCTGGCTAACCTGAACCCCACTTTCAGAGGAGCCGGCCAACATGCCTGCGACCCGTACCTGGTTAAAAAATCCCCTCGCGATCTTCACTGCCAATGGCCTCGATGCCCGTGGCGGCCTGGTGCTGCAAGACGGTTTAATTGTTGAAGTGCTCGCCGCCGGCCAGCAACCTTCCGCGCCCTGTGGACAAGTCTTCGATGCCCGCGAGCATGTGATCCTGCCGGGGCTGATCAACACCCATCACCACTTCTATCAAACCCTGACCCGCGCCTGGGCGCCGGTGGTCAATCAGCCGTTGTTCCCGTGGCTGAAAACCCTCTATCCGGTCTGGGCCCGCCTCACCCCTGAAAAACTCGCCCTCGCCAGCAAAGTTGCGTTGGCCGAGTTGCTGCTGTCCGGCTGCACCACCGCGGCCGATCACCATTACCTGTTTCCGCAAGGCCTGGAAAATGCGATCGATGTACAGGTCGAAAGCGTTCGCGAACTGGGCATGCGCGCCATGTTGACGCGCGGTTCCATGAGCCTCGGCGAAAAGGACGGCGGCTTGCCGCCGCAGCAAACCGTGCAGGAAGGCGAAGTGATCCTCGCCGACAGCCAACGCTTGATCGCCGAATACCACGAGCGTGGCGACGGTGCGCAAATCCAGATCGCCCTCGCGCCCTGCTCGCCGTTTTCGGTGACCCCGCAAATCATGTCCGCCAGCGCCGAACTGGCGAACAAACTCGACGTGCGCCTGCACACTCATCTGGCCGAAACCCTCGACGAAGAAGATTTCTGCCTGCAACGCTTCGGCCTGCGCACCGTGGACTACCTCGACAGCGTCGGCTGGCTCGGCCCGCGCACCTGGCTGGCTCACGGCATTCACTTCAACCCGGACGAAATCGCTCGCCTCGGCGCCGCCGGCACCGGCATTTGCCATTGCCCGAGTTCGAACATGCGCCTGGCTTCCGGCATTTGCCCAACGCTGGACCTGACGGCTGCGGGTGCGTTGCTGGGCTTGGGTGTGGACGGTTCGGCATCCAACGATGCCTCGAACATGATGCTGGAAACCCGTCAGGCGCTGTACATCCAGCGGCTGCGTTATGGCGCCGAGAAAATCACGCCGGAACTGGTTTTGGGTTGGGCGACCAAGGGTTCGGCGAGTTTGCTCGGGCGTACTGATATCGGAGAACTGGCGGTGGGCAAGCAAGCGGACCTGGCGCTGTTCAAGCTTGATGAGCTGCGGTTCTCCGGCAGTCATGATCCGGTGTCGGCATTGCTGCTGTGCGGCGCTGACCGGGCGGATCGGGTGATGATTGGCGGCAAATGGCGGGTGATTGATGGACAGGTGGAGGGGCTGGATTTGAAGGGGTTGATTGCCGATCACAGCCAGGCCGCTCGGCAACTCATCGCCGGTACCTAATCCACCACCTGATCGTTCCCACGCTCTGCGTGGGAACGATCACCCATCAACTACAGGCCCAGCAGCGACAACATGATGAACGTCGCAAACAGCACAAAGTGGGTCATGCCTTCGATGGCGTTGGTTTCGCCATCATTGAGGTTGATCGCGCTGACGATCAGGGTGAGGAAGATCATCACGGTCTGCACCGGGGTCATCGCCATCTGGAACGGCTGGCCGGTATAGAGCGCCATCGCTTCCATCACCGGCACGGTCAGGATCACCGTCGACAGCGATGCGCCCATGGCGATATTGACCACCGACTGCATGCGGTTGGCCAGTGCCGCCCGTAACGCGGTCAGGATTTCCGGCGCCGCCGAGATTGCCGCCACCAGGATTGCCGTGATCACCGGCGGTGCGCCCGTCCCTTCGAGGCCCAGATCGAGGGTCTTGGACATTACCTCGGCCAATGCGCCGATCACCACCACGCCGAACACCAATGTCCCAATGCTCAGCCCCAGATTGACCGGTTCAGGTTCTTGTTCCGAGACTTTCTTGCGGCGCTTTTCCGGGTAGCTGTAGCTGAAGAAATAACTGTGCGGCCCGACCTGCATGCGCAGGAACAGGGTGTAGAGCACGACCATCGCACCAATGGTGAACGCCGAATAGAGTTTCCAGCGAGCCTCGGGAATGAACTCCGGCACCACCATGGAAACGCCCATGGCGGTGAGGATCATCACGCTGTAACTGCGGGCCGAGTCGTCGTTGTAGGACTGTTCGCCGTGCTTGAGCCCACCCATCAACGCAGCGAGGCCGAGGATGCCGTTGATGTCGAGCATCACCGCCGAATAGATCGTGTCGCGTACCAGGGTCGGCGAAGCCTCGTTGCTCATCATGATCGCCAGGATCACCACTTCCACCAGCACGGCGGCCAGGGTCAGGATCATCGTGCCGTAAGGGTCACCGACTTTTTCCGCAAGCAGTTCGGCGTGATGAGCAACGCGCATGGAGGCAACGACGATGAAGGCAATCAGCACCAGGCCGGCGGTCAGCGCGATGGGCTGGCCGCTGTGCAGCATCCAGTGCTCCAGCGGGTAGGCGACGGCGGCGGCGATCACGGCCAACAACAGAAACTTTTCTTGCTTGAGGAGTGTGAGCATTGCGGGCCTTTTTGCCAGGTGAAGCGAAACCAGGGTGATGAGCTACTGACTGTGGGGCGGCGCTAACGTTTCGTTACACCTTAGCGCACCAGTGGATGGCAGCCGTGTCAGGCCATGCACTTTTATCGGCCTCAAGGGCCTCATCGCGAGCAGGCTCGCTCCCACATGATCTGTGCAAATCATGTGGGAGCGAGCCTGCTCGCGATGGCCGTTACGCGATCTCGATCCTTTAGTTGTCTTGTTGGTCAGCAATTTGCATTGCCCTGCCAACCTCACAACAACATGGAGTTCGAATTCATGCACAAACGTCCGTTGAAGAAGCTGCTTGGCGCCGTCGCCGCGGCCATCGGTCTGAGCGCCAGCCTGACCGCCAGCGCCGCCGACCCGCTGAAAGTCGGCTTCGTCTACATCGGTCCGATTGGCGATCACGGCTGGACGTATCAGCATGAACAGGGGCGCAAGGCGCTGGCGGAAAAATTCGGCGATCAAATCACCACCAACTACGTGGAGAACGTCGCCGAAGGTGCCGACGCCGAGCGGGTGATCCGCAATATGGCCAAGGACAAATACGACCTGGTCTTCACCACGTCCTTCGGCTACATGAACCCGACCCTGAAAGTCGCCAAGCAATTTCCCAAGGTGACCTTCGAACACGCCACCGGCTACAAACAGGACAAGAACCTCGGCACCTACCTGGCCCGCACGTATGAAGGTCGCTACGTCGGCGGTTTCCTCGCGGCGAAGATGACCAAGACCAAGAAGATCGGCTACGTTGCCTCATTCCCGATCCCGGAAGTGATCCGCGACATCAACGCCATTCAACTGGCTCTGAACAAGTACAACCCGGGCACCGAAATCAAAGTGGTGTGGGTCAACTCCTGGTTCGATCCGGGCAAAGAGGCCGATGCCGCCAATGCGTTGATCGATCAGGGCGTGGACGTGGTGTTCCAGCACACCGACAGCCCGGCGCCGATCCAGGCAGCTGAACGACGCGGCGTGTATGCCGTGGGCTACGCTTCGGACATGGCGCACTTCGGGCCGAAGGCGGTGCTGACGTCCATCGTCAACGACTGGGCGCCGCACTACATTCAGGCGACCCAAAGCGTGCTCGATCACCTGTGGAAATCGCAGGATTACTGGGGCGGATTGAAGGAAGGCACGGTTGAGTTACCGATGAGCGATCTGGTGCCGGCGCCCGTGAAAGCCGAGGCGGAGCAGATCATTGCCGACATCAAGAGCGGTGCTTTCCACCCGTTCACCGGACCGATCAAGGATCAGGCCGGCGTCGAGAAGATTGCGGTGGGCGCGACGGCGAGCAATGCGGAGCTGGCATCGATGAACTACTACGTTGAAGGCATGAAGGCCGACATTCCTAAGTAGCTCCCCGCCCTGATCGTTCCCACGCTCTGCGTGGGAATGCCTCAATGGACGCTCTGCGTCCGCTTTTGGGACGCGGAGCGTCCCGGGCTGCATTCCCACGCGGAGCGTGGGAACGATCGTTATAGAGACTGCAAAATGAACCCGCTCCCGATCATCGACATCGCCCCGCTCTACAGCGATGCCCCCTCCGCCTGGCAATCAATCGCCACGCAAATCGACCACGCCTGTCGCGAGTGGGGCTTCTTCTACATCAAGGGTCACCCGATCAGCGCCGCGCGCATTAATGCCGTGCTCGACAGCGCCCAACGTTTCTTCGCCCTGCCCGCCGCCGAAAAACTCAGGATCGACATCACCCAAACCCGTCACCACCGCGGTTACGGCGCCATCGCCACCGAACAACTCGACCCGAGCAAACCCAGCGACCTGAAAGAAACCTTCGACATGGGCCTGCACTTGCCGGTCGATCACCCCGACGTGCTGGCGGAAAAACCGCTGCGCGGCCCCAACCGTCATCCGTCGATGCCCGGCTGGGAGTCGTTGATGGAGCAGCACTACGTCGACATGCAAGCCTTGGCACAAACCCTGTTACGGGCCATGACTGTGGCACTGGGTATCGAGCGCGATTTTTTCGACAGCCGCTTCGTTGAACCGGTCAGCGTGTTGCGGATGATTCATTACCCACCGCGCCACACCGCCAGCTCCGAAGCGCAACAAGGCGCTGGCGCCCACACCGATTACGGTTGTATCACCCTGCTGTATCAAGATGCCGCCGGCGGCCTGCAAGTGCGCAACGTTAACGGCGAATGGATCGATGCACCGCCGATCGACGGCACGTTTGTGGTCAACCTCGGCGACATGATGGCGCGCTGGAGCAACGACCGTTACCGGTCGACGCCGCACCGGGTGATCAGCCCGCTGGGGGTGGACCGTTACTCGATGCCATTTTTTGCCGAACCGCACCCCGACACGTCATCGAATGCCTGCCCGGCTGTCAGGATGAACGGCACCCGACAAAGTATCCGGCCACCACCTGCGCTGAATTCCTGCTCTCGCGCTTCGCCGATACCTACGCCTATCGACGGCAACAGGAAGCGCTGTGATGAACCGGCTGGTCAGGTTTTGCTAATTGTTTCCACGAGCATCTGTAGAATGCTCGCCATCTGCACCTGATGAGAAAAGACTATGTACGACTGGCTGAACGCCCTGCCCAAGGCAGAACTGCACCTGCACCTTGAGGGTTCGCTGGAGCCTGAGTTGCTGTTCGCCCTGGCCGAACGCAACAAGATCGCCCTGCCGTGGAGCGACGTCGAAACCCTGCGCAAGGCCTATGCCTTCAACAACCTGCAAGAGTTTCTCGACCTGTATTACCAGGGTGCCGACGTGTTGCGCACGTCTCAGGATTTCTACGACCTGACCTGGGCTTACCTGTTGCGCTGCAAGGCGCAGAACGTGATTCACACCGAACCGTTCTTCGACCCGCAGACCCACACCGACCGTGGTGTGCCGTTCGAAGTGGTGCTCAATGGCATCGCCGCCGCGTTGAAGGATGGCGAACAGCAACTGGGCATCACCAGCGGTTTGATCCTGAGTTTCCTGCGCCACTTGAGCGAAGAAGAAGCCGAGAAAACCCTCGACCAGGCGCTGCCGTTCCGTGATGCGTTTGTGGCGGTCGGTCTGGACAGTTCGGAAATGGGTCACCCACCGAGCAAGTTCCAGCGCGTGTTCGATCGCGCCCGTCACGAAGGCTTCCTGACCGTTGCTCACGCCGGTGAAGAAGGTCCGCCCGAGTACATCTGGGAAGCCCTTGATCTGCTGAAAGTGCAGCGCATCGACCATGGCGTGCGCGCCATCGAAGACGAGCGTTTGATGCAGCGGATCATCGACGAGCAAATCCCGCTGACCGTGTGCCCGTTGTCGAACACCAAGCTCTGCGTGTTCGATCACATGTCACAGCACAACATTCTCGACATGCTCGAACGTGGCGTGAAAGTGACCGTGAACTCGGATGACCCGGCGTACTTCGGCGGTTATGTCACCGAGAACTTCCACGCGCTGTATACCGATCTGGGCATGACCCAGGATCAGGCCAAGCGTTTGGCGCAGAACAGCCTGGATGCCCGGTTGGTGAAACCGTAGTAATTGATCGTTCCCACGCTCTGCGTGGGAATGCCTCACCGGACGCTCTGCGTCCGCTCTTGGGACGCAGAGCGTCCCGGGCTGCATTCCCCCACGCGGAGCGTGGGAACGATCATCAAGCAACCGCCTCACTTAATTCTTCCAGTGTCTTGCCCCGGGTCTCCATCCCGAACACCCACACCACCCCTGCCGCAATCGCAAAACACATCGCCCCCAGCGCAAACACCCCGCCCTGCCCGGTCATCGGGAACACCAGCCCGGTCACCATTGGTCCGAGCAACGAACCCACGCGACCAATTGCCGACGCAAACCCCGAGCCCGTGGCCCGCGCCGATGTCGGGTACAACTCCGGTGTGTAGGTGTAAAGCACCGCCCACATGCCGAACAGGAAAAACTGCATCAGTAGCCCGGATGTGATCAACAGGCTGACGTTGCCGCCAAACACCGCGCTCTGACCATACAGAAACGCCATCACCCCGCCGCCGAGTAACGTCACCACGCACACCGGTTTACGTCCCCAACGTTCCACCAGCCAGGCGGCCATCAGGAAACCGGGAATCCCGCCAAGGGAAATCAGCACCGTGTAATACACCGACTGGGTCACGGCAAAACCTGACTGCTGCAGCAAGGCACTGAGCCAGGACGTCAGGCCATAGAACCCCAGCAAAGCGAAGAACCAGACGCTCCAGATCATCATCGTGCGCTGGCGGTACAGCGGCGACCAGATCTGCCGCAACGCGGAAAAGAAATGGCCCGGCGTACTCGCGGCTCTCGGCAGGCGGATCGGCTCAGGCAGCTGCGAACATCCCAGCGATGCCCGGACCCGATCTTCGATGCGCAGCAAAACCTTGTCCGCCACGTCATGATGCCCGGCCTGTTCCAACCAGCGCGGTGATTCGGGAATGAAAAAGCGAATCGCCAGGACAAACACCGCCGGCACCGCCAACACCAGGAAGATGTCCCGCCAGCCAATTATCGGCAGCAGGAAGTACGACAGTACGCCGGCGGCGACGAAGCCCAGCGGCCAGAAACCGTCCATCAACGCGATGTAGCGCCCACGTCGTTTGGCAGGAATCAGCTCCGAGAGCATCGACTGAGCGATGGGAAACTCCATGCCCATGCCGATCCCCAGCAGGATTCGGAACAACGTCAGCGTCTCGACGTTCTGCGCCGTGGAGCACAGGTAGCTGGCGATCCCCCACAGCACGATGCTCCACTGAAACACCGGTTTGCGCCCGAAACGGTCGGCCAGCATGCCGGACAGTGATGCCCCCACGACCATGCCGAAAAAGCTCGAACTGGCCAGCAACCCGGCCTGTGCCGTGCTCAGGCCAAACTCGGTTTTGATCGAGCCGAGCAGGAAGGTCATCATCGCCAGGTCCATGGAGTCGAAGAAAAACGCCAAGGCAATGATGATGAAAATGATCCGGTGATAACCGCTGATGGGCAGCCGTTCCAGTCGTTCTGCTGCGCTAAAGCCTTGTGTTTCCATGCCACACCCCCTCAATCCGAAAGTCCCCGGACGAGTGTGCGCGATAGCTGCTGGGGGTTACTGCTGGATGCGACCTGTTCGCAGCTCTGAGCGACGCCCGCAGCTTCGGGCGTCGATCTCGATGCGTCTACAAGGCCATTTCCAGCTCGGTTTCCTTGGCGAACCGATGGATTTCACGTTGCCCCGCGGCGGTGATCTGCAAGGCTCGCGAATCGTTGGGCAGGCTCAGCCAGCCTGACTGCATGAACAATTGCAGCAACGCAGCCCCCAGTGATCCGCCCATGTGCGGGCGTCTTTCGCTCCAGTCCGGACAAGCGCAGGCGACCCGGCTGTTGCGATGAGCCAGCGCCTGGATGAACACACCGCGCGTCGCCAATTGCGTGGCGCCTTTGTGAGTGATCATGACCCGCTGATCGAACTGTTCGATCCAGCCTGCATCCAGCAGACGCTGGTAAAGATCGGCGGCAAGGGTGCCGCCCAAATGGTCGTCGCAAAGCCTGGCGCGCAAGAGTGACGAAGGCGCTGCCTGAGGTTTGGCGATCGGTGAGGTGCGTTTGAAAACATCCGGGATTTCCCGAGGCTTGCTGGCCAGGGTGGCGCTGGCCAGAGCCTCTATTGCAGCCCCCACTTCAGGCGCGGCAAGGCGGAAGAACCGCTTGCGCCCGCGGAATTCGACTTTCAACAGACCTCCGGCGGACAAGCGCCCCAGATGCGCACTGGCCGAAGACGGTGACAGGCCGGCCAACAAGGCCAGCTCCTCGGTTTGCCGTGCCGAGCCGTCCATCAAGGCCCACATCATTGCGCTGCGCTTTGGGTCAGCCAGCAATGTGGCGATCTGGCTGATGCAAGGTGCATGTTCCATGTATTCACTCCCTGTTGAATCGTTTCGTCTACTGCTCAGAGACATCTTGACCAGTAATGTGTCGTCGGCCAAGCCGAGGAAACCGCCATAAACCGGGCAAAGCCGATCAATCGCAGAGGCCATTGCTCGCAGGTTTCGCAAAGCCGCGGCGATTGACCACGGGGCCTGGCTGACTCGGACGTGACTCGCCATTGCGAGATCGACGGTGCGTACATGAGGCGAGCGCTAGTATATGCGGGTTAACCGCCGGTTCCTGCCCTTGGGAAACCATTGGTGGTGATAGTTCCTGAGTGAAATTTCGCTATTTGCCTGCGACTAATGATCGATGCCCGACAACGTCGGAAATCGGCTACTCAAGCTGGCGCAACGACTGGCAAGCATTTCCCGTAAAAGGTTCACCGGCTTACTCAATTGTGCGCGATGGGCGCACAACAAATTCAGCGGGGCGCGCTCACAGAGCAGTTCCGGCATGAGCACTTGCAACCGACC
Source organism: Pseudomonas sp. ES4 (assembly GCF_050586665.1). Taxonomy (NCBI): domain Bacteria; kingdom Pseudomonadati; phylum Pseudomonadota; class Gammaproteobacteria; order Pseudomonadales; family Pseudomonadaceae; genus Pseudomonas; species Pseudomonas sp. ES4. The sequence goes on from NZ_JBOBDO010000034.1 coordinate 20,488, forward strand.
GGCCAGCACATCGGCGGCGACATCGAGCCAGGATTTGTAGGCGATCCCGGCACCTGCCACTGCCCACAGACGCACGACATCGGCATCATCGCTGAAACGATCGCCGCTGACGGTCAGGCTGATCTCGCGTTTGCCGTCGTGGAAACTCCAATGATCGTGGACCCGGCTGCCGAGCATGAACAGCAGGCAGTTGTGCTGAGCCAGTTGTTCCAGTTGCCGTGGCTCGCCGTGCCGGGCCAGGTAACTCGGGGCGGCACAAAGGACGCGGCGGTTCTGCGGGGCGATGGGTAGCGCCACCAGGCTTGAGTCTTCCGGCTCGCCGTAACGCAGGGCAATGTCCACCGGTTGGCGGAACAGGTCGGCGATACGATCGCCCAGCAGCAAACGCACCGTAAGCTTGGGATGCTCTCGCTGGAACTCGTCCAGCCAGGGCAGCAGCAGGTTGCGGCCAAAGTCCGAAGGCGCCGACAGCTGCAAAATCCCACTGACCTGGTCCTGACCGCTGGCCAATAAGCGACGACCCTCATCCAGATTGCTCAAGGCTGCCCGAGCGTATTCGAGAAACCCCTCGCCTTCGGCGGTCAGCCGCAGGCTGCGGGTAGAACGGGCGAGCAACCGGGCGCCGAGTTGCTGTTCGATGCGTTTCAACGCCGCACTGGCTACCGCCGCCGACATGTCCATCCCGCGCGCCGCCGCTGACAGACTGCCCAGGTCCGCCGCCCGGACAAATAACTGCAAGTCATCGAAACGCAGCATTGTTCAGCCTCGATTATCAAAAAATTATTGAAAGAGACTGCTCTTTTAGCGGGTTTTATCTTGCAGAGAAATAGCTAATCATCCCACCCATCCATTCATCCCATTCCCGGAGTCGAACATGTCCCAGCCTTTTACCGCCATCGCCACCCTCATCGCCAAACCCGGCCAGCAGGACGCCCTCGAACAGCACCTGCGGGCGCTGCTGGAACCGACCCGCGCCGAGGACGGTTGCGGTCAATACGACTTGCACCAGGACCTCGCCAATCCTCTTGCCTTCTACATGATCGAAAAATGGAGCAGTGACGAAGCCCTGCAGGCCCATGACGACAGCGCGCACATCCAGAACTTCCGCGCCAAGGCTGGCGACTTTCTCGAACACTTCGACCTCAAGCGCCTGCGCTCCATCGTCTGACCCGACTTCTTTATGACTTCTCAGGAGCCAGTATGAAAGCCATTGCCTACTACGCCTCGTTGCCCATCAGCGACTCAAACTCTCTGCAAGACATCGACCTGCCAGAACCGGTTGCCGGCCCGCGTGACCTGTTGGTGGAAGTCAAAGCCATCTCGGTGAACCCGGTGGACACCAAGGTCCGCCAGAACGTACAGCCCGAAGCGGGCGCGGCGAAAGTGCTGGGCTGGGACGTGGCCGGTGTGGTCAAGGCCGTCGGCAGTAAAGTGACGCTGTTCAAGGCCGGCGACAAAGTTTTCTACGCCGGCTCCATCGCCCGCGCGGGCGGCAACAGCGAACTGCACGTGGTCGATGAGCGGATCGTCGGCCATATGCCGAAAACCCTCGGTTTCGCCGAAGCTGCCGCGCTGCCGCTGACGGCTATCACCGCTTGGGAATTGCTCTTCGAACGCCTGCAGGTGCGTGAAGGCAAAACCGATGAAGGCCAGAGCCTTTTGATCGTCGGTGCCGCTGGCGGTGTGGGGTCGATTCTTACGCAACTGGCCAGCCAGCTGACCGGGCTGAAAGTCATCGGCACCGCTTCCCGCCCGCAAACCCAGAGTTGGGTTCGTGAGCTGGGTGCCGACCTGGTGATCGATCACAGCCAGCCGTTGAGCGAAGAGCTCAAACGCGCGGGTGTCGATCAGGTGACCCACGTCGCCAGCCTGACCCAGACCGATCACCACCTGGACCAGTTGGTCGAGGCGCTGGCGCCGCAAGGCAAACTGGCCTTGATCGATGATCCGAAGGCGCTGGATGTGACCAAACTCAAGCGCAAGAGCCTGTCCCTGCACTGGGAGTTCATGTACACCCGCTCGCTGTTTGAAACCGCGGACATGATCGAGCAGCACAAATTGCTCAACCGCGTGGCTGAGCTGATCGACGCCGGGACACTGAAAACCACGGTCGGCGAGCATTTCGGAACCATCAACGCGGCGAACCTGCGTCGCGCCCATGAGCTGCTGGAAAGCGGCAAATCCAAGGGCAAGATTGTGCTCGAAGGGTTCTGAAACAAACTGACACAGTTGTCGCCCTGATGGGCGACACCGTCAGTCAGAGAGTTGACCGTTGTCACAATTGCGATCGTATTCGGGTCTACAATCGAAACCTCTGCGGCACAATCTTTTACGTAGCGTGTTTTACGAGAGGAGAGATCAGCAATGAAGATCCTGATAAAAGAATTGGCAAAATCCCAGTGGCAAGTCCGTCTTGACCAACACACCGTGACGTTCCGCAGCGAAGCCGAAGCCCGCGCCTTCACCCGTACCCTCGAAGCGCGACTACAAGCACCTCATCAAATTATTGACCACCAGCAGCGTGCCGCTGGCTGAGTCCGCCCTCAGACCTGGGCTTGCGCCAGCGCCCGGGTATTTTGCAAACGCCGGGTGAGCATCGCCACGCTCACCACCAGAATGCCGCACAGGCTGATGACCATGGCCATCGGCATGGCGCTGCCGTCGTGTAAAACGCCCACCAGTGCTGCCGCCCCGGCGGCGACGCTGAATTGCAGGCAACCGAGCATCGCCGATGCACTGCCGGCCCTTGCGCCCTGCCCGTTCATGGCGCAGGCCGAGGCGTTGGGGAGGATGCAACCCAGGCTGGCAATGCAGACAAACAGCGGAATCAGCAACGGCCATAGCTGCGCGGTGTGCAACGAACTGACGGCCAGCAGCGCCAGCCCGGCGCCGACGTAGATCCACACGGTGCGCGCCAGCAGAAACGCCGGACCACGCTTGGCCAGTAGTCGCGCGTTAAGCTGTGCCACCAGAATGAAACCCGCCGCGTTGGTACCGAACAGCCAGCCGAAATGCTCGGCCGGTACGCCATACAGCTTGATGAAGACGAACGGTGAACCGGCAATGTAGGCAAACATCCCGGCGATGGCGATGCCACCGGTCAGGGCGTGGCCGAGGAACACCCGGTCCGACAACAGTCGACCGTACTGACGCAACGCCCCGGACAACGGTTGACGCGGCACATGGGCCGGCAGACTTTCCGGCAGCCCGAGCGCCACGGCCAACCCTGCCAGTGCACTGAAACCGCTCAGCACCAGAAAGATCGACTGCCAGCCCGTGGTATTGACCAACAGCCCGCCCAGCATCGGCGCAAGAATCGGCGCCAGGCCCATCACCAGCATCAACTGCGAAAAGACCTTCGCCGAACCCACCGCATCGCATTTATCGCTGACAACCGCCCGCGCAATCACCATCCCCGCGCAGCCGCCCAACGCCTGGATGAAACGTGCGCCCATCAACCATTCGAGGCTCGGCGCATAGGCGCAGGCCAGGGAGGCGGCGGTGAATAAGCCGACGCCGGTCAGCAAGGGAATGCGACGCCCAAATCGATCCGCTACCGGGCCGTAAGCCAGTTGACCGATGGACAGGCCAAGGAAATATGCAGCCAGGGTCAGTTGAACGTGTTTTTCATCGGTGCCGAAGGCGAGCGCCATCGCCGGGAAGGCCGGCAGATAGAAATCGATCGCCAGCGGACCGAAGGCGCTCAAGGCGCCAAGAATCAAAATGGTACGGAGGTTCATCAGGCATCCAGTCAGGCATGGGTCGGCAGGCCGACAGTCTAGCCCCGAAGGGAGGCCTTGAACATTCCGTTAGGTCGCTAACTATTAAAAACCACTGAGTGAATACAATCCCCTGTGGGAGGATTGCGCTTTGTTCTCAGGCAACCTTGGCGGCGTAGCCCTCTTCGGTTATCACCGCGATCACCTGATCCGCCGACAAAGCACTCTCGACGCCGACTTCCTTCGCGGCCAGATCGACACGCACGCTGGCCGCAGGATCCTTGGCTTGCAGCGCCTGGGTGATGGCTCTGACGCAGTGACCACAGGACATGCCTTGAACGTTGAACACTTGCATGGGATGACTCCTTGAGTGAGGTTGCGTGCAGTCTCGAGCTTGCCATCATGGCAAGGTCAAGTTCTGCAGTGAGCTGCCGGGCTGGCAATCAACGCTGCGCTCGGCCAAGCTGCGTCCATCAATGACTCGACATCAGGAGATTCAGCCATGCGCTGGTCAGCTCTCAGCCTGTTTGGCTTTCTCAGCCTTTTTGCCGCGACACCTTCGGTTCAAGCCGCCGGGGAGGACTATGGCGTACTGATCATTTCCCGCGAGCGCCTGGAAGTCGCGACCTCCTGCGAGATCGGCGTGTACATCCAGGATCAGTTGTCGGCGCGGCTGTTCCAGGAGCAAAGCACCTCGTTCAACCTGCCGCCGGGCAATGTGTCCTTGCGCCTGAAGCTGCTGCCGGGCCAGGCGTCGGGGTGCAACCCGGGCATGCTCGCCCCGGGTTCGCAGAACATCACGCTCAAGGCCGGCGACGTGCTGAAGTTCCGGATTGCGATGACGCAGGAAGGGATGTACCTGAAACCCACTGCCCTGGACTATTGATCGCCAGACCGATCGTTCCCACGCTCTGCGTGGGAATGCCTCAACGGACGCTCTGCGTTCGGCTTTTAAAGGGGACGCAGAGCGTCCCGGGCTGCATTCCCACGCAGAGCGTGGGAACGATCAGGTGCCAGTCTTTTGATCTGAGACATGGCGCTTGACCTTGCCAGCATGGCAAGGTTGATCCTGTGGGTATCTTCTACAGGGAGCGTGACCGATGTCCGAATCCACCACTTTCAATCTGCCGATTGCCGGCATGACCTGCGCCAGTTGCGCCGGGCGTGTCGAGCGTGCCTTGAGCAAAGTCATCGGCGCCTCTGCCGTCAGCGTCAACCTGGCCACCGAACAGGCCCGCGTCCAGGCGCCCAGCGACAGCCTGCCAGCGTTGATGGAGGCGGTGCAGCAGGCGGGTTACAGCGTGCCGCAACAGAGCCTGGAATTGAGCATCGACGGCATGACCTGCGCCTCCTGCGTCGGTCGGGTCGAGCGAGCGCTGGCCAAAGTGCCCGGAGTCAAAAGCGTCAGCGTCAACTTGGCCAATGAACGCGCCCACCTTGAACTGCTCGGCCAGATCGATCCGCAAACCCTGATCGCTGCCGTGACCAAGGCGGGCTACAGCGCCAGCGTCTGGGAAGTCGAACACCCGCAAACCGATAATCAGCAACAACGCCTGCGCCGCGAGCGTTGGGCCTTGATCATGGCGATCATCCTCGCCGCGCCGTTGGTGCTACCGATGTTGCTGCAACCGTTCGGCGTGCACTGGATGCTCCCGGCCTGGGTGCAATTCGCGTTGGCCACGCCAGTGCAATTCATCTTCGGTGCACGCTTTTACGTCGCGGCCTGGAAAGCCGTGCGCGCCGGTGCCGGCAACATGGATTTGCTGGTCGCGTTGGGTACCAGCGCCGGTTATGGCCTGAGCCTTTATGAATGGGCCACCGCCGCCGGGCGCATGCCGCACCTGTATTTCGAAGCCTCGGCGGTGGTGATTGCCCTGGTGCTGCTGGGCAAATACCTGGAAAGCCGCGCCAAGCGCCAGACCGCCAGTGCCATTCGCGCGCTCGAAGCCTTGCGTCCGGAGCGGGCGATTCAGGTGATCGATGGGCGCGAGCAGGACGTCGCGATCAGCGCCTTGCGCCTCAATGATCTGGTGATGGTCAAACCCGGCGAACGCTTCCCGGTGGACGGTGAAGTGGTCGAAGGCCAGAGCCACGCCGACGAAGCGCTGATCAGCGGCGAAAGCCTGCCAGTGCCGAAACAACCCGGCGACAAAGTCACCGGCGGCGCGATCAATGGCGAAGGCCGGTTGCTCGTTCGCACCCTGGCCTTGGGCGCGGAAACCGTACTCGCCCGCATCATCCGCCTGGTCGAAGACGCTCAAGCGGCGAAGGCTCCGATCCAGAAACTGGTGGACAAAGTCAGCCAGGTGTTCGTGCCAACGGTTCTGCTGATTGCGCTGGCAACCTTGATCGGTTGGTGGTTGTACGGCGCGCCGATGGAAACCGCGCTGATCAATGCCGTGGCGGTATTGGTGATCGCTTGCCCGTGCGCCCTGGGGTTGGCCACACCAACGGCAATCATGGCCGGGACCGGGGTGGCGGCGCGTTACGGGATTCTGATCAAGGACGCCGAAGCGTTGGAGCGTGCCCACGAAGTCAGTGCGGTGGTCTTCGACAAGACCGGCACCCTGACTTCGGGTACTCCGCGCATCGCTCATCTAAGCGCAATCAACCATGACGAAGAGGCCCTGCTGCAAATGGCCGGCGCCCTGCAACGCGGCAGTGAACACCCACTGGCCAAGGCGGTTCTGGACGCTTGCGCCGAACGCGGCTTGACGGTGGCCGATGTCAGCGACAGCCAGTCCCTGACCGGCCGTGGCATCGCGGGCACTCTGGACGGTCGTCGATTGGCGCTGGGCAATCGTCGTCTCCTCGAAGAAAGCGGCTTGAACGCCGGTGAATGGGCTGAGTCTGCTGCCGCGTGGGAAACCGAAGGCCGGACCCTGTCCTGGCTGATCGAGCAAAGTCCCGAACTTCGGGTGCTCGGCCTCTTCGCATTCGGCGATACCCTCAAACCCGGCGCGCTGCAAGCTGTGCAACAACTCAACGCCCGCCACATCAGCAGCCACTTGCTGACCGGCGACAATCGCGGCAGTGCCAAAGTGGTTGCCCAGGCGCTGGGCATCACGGATGTCTACGCCGAAGTGCTGCCCGCCGACAAAGCGGCCACCGTCGCCACACTCAAGAAAAACGGCGTGGTAGCGATGGTCGGCGACGGCATCAACGACGCACCCGCCCTCGCCGCCGCCGATATCGGTATCGCCATGGGCGGCGGTACCGACGTTGCGATGCACGCGGCCGGGATCACCCTGATGCGCGGCGACCCACGGTTGGTGCCGGCGGCGCTGGAGATCAGCCGCAAGACCTACGCGAAGATTCGTCAGAACCTGTTCTGGGCCTTCGTCTACAACCTGATCGGCATTCCGCTGGCAGCCTTCGGCTTCCTCAACCCGGTGCTGGCCGGTGCGGCCATGGCGTTGTCGAGCGTCAGCGTGGTGAGCAATGCGTTACTGTTGAAAACCTGGAAACCCAAGGATCTGGAGGACAACCGATGAACATCGGCCAAGCGGCCCGCCAAAGCGGCCTGAGTTCGAAGATGATCCGTTATTACGAATCCATCGGTTTGCTCAAGGCCGCCCATCGTACCGACAGCGGCTATCGGGTGTACGGCGACGACGACCTGCATACCCTGGCGTTCATCAAGCGCTCCCGGGACCTGGGGTTCTCACTGGATGAGGTCGGCAAACTGCTGACCCTCTGGCAGGACCGCCAAAGAGCCAGCTCCGATGTGAAAGCCCTGGCCCGTCAGCACATCGATGAGCTGAACCAGAAAATCCGCGAACTCGGCCAACTGCGCGACACCCTGCAGAACCTGGTCGAACACTGCCACGGCGATCACCGTCCCGACTGCCCGATCCTCAAGAGCCTGGAGTCGGGCTGTTGCGCACCACCCGCTCGCCCCTGATCGCCAGCCCCTTCATCACCAACAAGGTGGTGAGGGGAATGCCGTGGAACAACAGCACCACGGCACCCGGCGTCCACCACGAATAGAACGGCGCCGCAATCAGCATGCCGACGCCGAACCCGGTCATTTGCAACAGCGTCAGAAAGCTGAAAATCGGTAGGCGCAGGCTGTCCGGTTCACGTTGCAGCCGCGACATCAGGCCGACTTCCGAGAAACCGTCGCCCAACCCCGCCGGCAACGAGAACAACAGCAAACCGTAGAGCGTTTGCTGCTGAAACATCAGGATGAAGCCGCAGGACATCAGCAACACACCAAAGAAGAATCGCCGCTCCAGGTTGACGTTCTCCGAGCCTTTCAGCCGACTGGCGATGCGTGCACCGATGAGTTTTCCGCTGGCCCAAACGGCCAGCATCAGACCCAGCGTGGTGCTGGCCGACTCGGGCGTCAGCAGTCTGGAAATAATCGGAAAACCCACGTTGTGCGCGGCACTGCCAAGGGTGTCAGCCATCGCCACCGCGAGCATTGCCGCCACAACCGGTGTACTGCGCAGCCCCTGGAGCAGGGCCGCCCATTCACCACGTTTGTGGATCGGTTCATCGCTGGGCGCTGGGGGTGAAAAACGCAGCGGCAAGATGAACAACGCGGCCAGCAGGTAAGTGACCACGTTCAATGCAAACACTGTTTCAAAGCCGAATGCCGCCACCAATAGCCCTGACACCAGACTTCCGCCGACCATGGCGGCCGACGACGCCGAGGTGATCCAGGCGTTGGCCTTGAGCAACTGATCGGCCTCGATCAAGTGCGGCAACTGACTGTTGAGGCCGATGGCGAACATTGAGTTGCCAAATCCCAGGCCGAAAGCGATCACCGGCAACAGCAGCATCTGCTGGGCGACAGGCAGCACCAACAACAGGCCCAGCAGCCCGGCGCGTAACAGGTCAAAGGCAATCAGCGGCAGGCGCCCGGCCCAGCGGCGATAAAACGTCGTGCCGATGAGGCTGGCGAATATTCCACCGGCCACGCGGCTGGCGAGAAAAATGCCGACGCTCATGGCGCTGTTGCTGAGCAGGTAGACGTAGGTGGCCAGGGCGACCATGTTGAGGAAGGCGCCGAAGTCCGAGATCAGGCGGGCGGTGATGATCAGTTGGGCGTTGCGGGTAGAGGTGTTCACATTCAATCCTTGAGTGTGGGTTTGGGCGGTGGCAGTAGACGCGATTTTGTGTGGAACTGAAAGCCACCCCTCACCCCAGCCCTCTCCCCAGAGGGGAGAGGGGGAAAGGGAGCCGATCTCTGTTGTTTTCAAACCTGAGTTCAACACGAACTTTCAGGTCGAAGTAGCTCGAAAGAACATCTCGGTCAGTCCCCTCGCCCCTTTGGGGCGGTCCGACGTTTCGGGAGGGTTAGGGTGAGGGGTCGATCCACATGACACACCACCAAAGTCCAGCAAACACAAAAAACCCGGCCGAAGCCGGGTTTTTCGTTAACCGATCACTGCATCCAGGGCGGAGGCGGTTCTTCGGCTTTGCTCGGTGGCGCGTCATCTGCCGCGCGGATCGCTTGCTTGCGCTCTTCATCAAGGCGTGCGGCCTCGATTTCGCGCATGATCCCGCCAACATCGGCCAACTCTTCCGGCTCATCGAACTCGCCGGTCAAGATGCTGGCCGGGTGCAAGGTGCCGGCTTCGAACAGGGCCCACATTTCCTTGGCGTACTTGGTCTTTTTCAACTCCGGCGCAAACCGCCCGAAATAAGACGCCATGTTGCCCACATCCCGCTCCAGCATGCTGAAGGCGTGGTTGTTGCCCGCCGCATCGACCGCTTGTGGCAGGTCGATGATCACCGGACCGGTCGGGGTCAGCAGTACGTTGAACTCCGACAGGTCACCGTGCACCAGACCGGTACACAACATCAGCACGATCTGCGAAATCAGGAACGCGTGATACTCGCGCGCCTGATCCGGTTCCAGCACCACGTCGTTCAGACGCGGCGCGGCATCGCCGTACTCGTCGGCCACCAGCTCCATCAACAGCACGCCTTCAAGGAAGTCGTACGGCTGCGGAACCCGCACGCCAGCACCGGCCAGACGGAACAACGCCGCCACTTCGGCATTTTGCCAGGCGTCTTCGGTTTCTTTCTTGCCGAACTTGGAGCCCTTGGCCATCGCTCGAGCCTGACGGCTGTTGCGCACCTTGCGGCCTTCCTGATACTCGGCCGCCTGACGGAAACTGCGTTTATTCGCCTCCTTGTAGACCTTCGCGCAACGTAACTCGTTGCCGCAGCGCACCACATAAACAGCTGCTTCTTTACCACTCATGAGTGGGCGCAGCACCTCGTCGACCAGACCGTCCTCGATCAGGGGTTCAATGCGTTTTGGAGTCTTCATCAGCTTTTATTGGGGGTCCTTTATTACCAAACACGCGAAAGTCATTCGTTATACGGCAATCCACTCGTTCGGGGGAGGGGTTGCCGACCTATGAACGCTCCAATAACCGTCAACAAGCACACAACGTGCCGGATTAATCGGTCAACAACCGCCAGTCATCATCGGCCGCCACAGATCATAGCTGACCCTGCGTCACTTGTTGCTGAAGGGCCAAACGGGTATTTACGACAAAAGCTGACATCTGGATTCATACCCTTCGTAGGATTTTTCTAAACAGGCCTCAATTTCCGCCTCGGCCAGCCGAAGTCATCTGAGACAAAGTGATTTGTCCGACAATCGTTTACGGCTGCCAATAATCCGCGAGTCATCTGCACTGCGTGGGCCTACAAGAAAAATCTGGAGCGCGGATGAACATCAAACAGAAGTTGACCTGGGCGTTTGCAATCATCGCCTGCTTGCCGGTGGTGCTGGTCGCTACCCTGGTTGTGCTGAACTTGCGCAGCGATGCCAAGGACAGTTTCGTCGACGGCAGTGGCCGCGAGATTCGTCAGGTCAGCAACGCCATGCAACTGTTCTTCGACGGCATCAGCCAGAACGTGGATTACCTGGCCACCCAACCGCTGATCAAGAACTCCGATGACAGCCTCAAGACCTACATAAGCGCCAACGCCGAGAGCATTCCCCAAGGCGAGATGGACAAGAAGGTCTTCGCTCTCCTTCAGGACCTGGGTAACAGTCACCCGTCCTACGCCTATGCCATCCTCGGCACCGCGGCGGGCGGTTATGTGTCCTGGCCCGACGATGCCAAGCTGAACAATTACGACCCGCGCCAGCGCCCCTGGTACAAGGCTGCCCAGGCCAAACCGGGCAAACCATTTCGCACTGAGGCCTATTACTGGGCCCAGGACGACGCGACGTACGTCAGTACCGTGCGCACCATCGATAACAAATTGGGCACCCATGGCGGCGTGGTCAGCATCGACGTGACGCTCAAGCAGCTCACCGAAATCGTCAAACAGATCAAGCTCGGTGAAACCGGCTACCTGATGCTGCTGGAAAACACCGGCACCGTGCTGGTCGATCCGAAGCAACCGGAACACAACTTCAAAGCGCTGAGCAGCCTCGGCGACGGCTACGCGCAACTGGCCAAGGCTGGCAAAGGGCTGGTGGAAGTCGAGCTGAACGGCGAACGCTACATGGCCAACGTCTGGCCGTCGGAGCAGCTGGGCTGGACCTTTATCGGCCTGATCAAGCAGACCGACGTGATGAGTTCGGCCACCCAACTGACCTGGTTGATCGCGATCATCGCCGCCGTGCTGGCGGTGCTCTTCGCCATCGTCGGCGCCAGTTTCGCCAGTCTGATCGTGCGGCCGATCCGCAGTGTGGCCAGCGGTCTGGAAGGCATCGCCCAAGGCGAAGGCGACCTGACCAAGAACCTGCAAATCCGTGGCAGCGACGAAACCGCGCAACTGGCCAACTGGTTCAACCAGTTTTTGGCGGCGATTCGCAACTTGATCCAGAGCATTGGCGGTGCCGCGACCAAGATCCTCGCCACCTCCAAGAGTTCGACCCAGGTCTCCAGCGACATGGCCGAAGCCGCCGGGCGTCAACGTGAAGCGGTGGACATGGTGTCCACGGCGTTCCACGAAATGGTCGCCACCGCCAACGAAGTCGCCCGCTCTTGCAGCCAGGCGGCGGAATCGGCCGACAGCGGCCAGCGCCAGGCGCGTGAAGGTCAGCAACAGATTGATGCAGCCGTGACCAGTGTTGATCGCCTGAGCCAGGAAATCGAACAATCGGCCCAGTCGATGCAGCAACTTGAGCGCGACAGCAACGACATTCAGTCAATCCTGGGGACCATTCGCTCGATTGCCGAACAGACCAACCTGCTGGCACTGAACGCGGCCATTGAAGCGGCACGGGCCGGCGAACAGGGTCGTGGGTTTGCAGTGGTCGCCGATGAAGTTCGGGCGCTGGCCAAGCGCACGGCGGATTCCACGGCGGAAATCGACGGTTTACTGGGCAACCTCGCCAAACGTACCAGTCAGGTGACCCAGCAAATGCATGCGAGCCTGGAAGTGTCCCAGCAATCGGTGACGCGAATCGGTGAAGCACGCAGCAGCTTCGGGCTGATTCGGGAATCGGTCGACGTGATTCGCGACATGAACACCCAGATCGCTACCGCGGCGGAAGAACAGCATCAGGTGGCTGAAGACATCAATCGGCACATCAGCCAGATTCATGGTGATGCGCAATTGGTGGCGGAACTGGCGAACTCGGCGCGGCTGGATTCGCAGAGCCTGGCCGGGTTGTCGAATGAGCTGGATGGGTTGGTGCGCCGTTTCAGAACCTGATTCAGAATCCCGGTGGCCGCTGCGCGGCCAATCGCGAGCAGGCTCGCTCCCACAGGGTTTTGTTGATCGTTCCCACGCTCTGCGTGGGAATGCAGCCCGGGACGCTCCGCGTCCCATTCGAAAGCTGGAACGCGGAGCGTCCCTTGAGGCATTCCCACGCGGAGCATGGGAACGATCATCACTGCCGAAACAACTCTCCGGGGGTAAACCCGAACAGGCTTTTGAACGCCGCAATAAACGCCGACGTCGAGTCATACCCGCAAGACAGCGCGGCATTCGTCACGCTGTCCCCCTCCTCCAGCAAACTCAACGACGACAGCAGCCGCATCCGCTGGCGCCACCCTCGAAAACTCAACCCCGTTTCACGCTGAAAAAGCCGCATCAAGGTCTTCTCCGAGGTCCCCAACCGCTCGGCCCACGCCTGCAAGGTCACATTGCGCTCAGGGCTTTCGATCAGCTCGTTGCACAGCCCCAGCAACCGTTCATGACGCGGTAACGGTAGCGAGAAGCCAACCTCCGGCAGATGCGCCAACTGGTCCAGCAGCACACTCACCAGCCGCGCGTCCTGACTGTCGCCCTGTGGATATTCAACCGGCAGCAAACAAAAACTCTTGATCAGCTCCCGGGCCAACGGCGTCACTTCCAGCACCCGGCAACGCTCCTCCGCCCAATCACAATCCTCGCGGCGCACATAGAGGCTGCGCATCTCGGCGCGCATTGAAGTCACCACCTGGTGTTCGAGATCCGCCGGAATCCAGATACCCCACTGCGGCGGCGCAAAGAAACTGCCTTCGGCAGTGTGCACGCCGAGAACGCCGCTGATCGCGTAGGAAAACTGTACCCAATCGTGCCGATGGGGCGAGGTCCATGAACCGGCGGTGAGACTTTCCGCTCGGGCATACAGCGCACGCGGCAATGCCGTCAGCGTCGGAATCGTCCGTTCAAGGGAAAGTTGTCCGTTAGTCGGCATTGATTGGCCTTATGTCGCAAGACGGCTGTTGGAGCCGACGTTAGGCTAAGTCACCAATTCTTACAAATGTATTCGGTGCCTGTTATGCATGCCTTCAAACACCTCAAACGCGTGGTCACTGACTGGTTCTTGTGTGGCATGTTGATTGCCACGCTGCTGGCGTATGTCTTCCCGACCTTCGGCGCCACCGGCGGCGGCATGCACGCTGAATACGTGATCAACATCGGCGTGTTCCTGGTGTTCTTCCTGCACGGAGTCAACCTGTCCAGCGAGCAAATCACTCACGGTCTGAAAAACTGGAAGCTGCACGTGATGGTCCAGGGTTTCACCTTCGCAGTGTTTCCGCTGATCTGGCTGCTGAGCGACAAGCTGTTGGGTTCGCACATTCCGTCGTTATTGATGCTGGGCTTTTTGTACCTCTGTGCCCTGCCCTCGACCATCTCCTCATCTGTGGCCCTGACCGGCAGCGCGGGCGGCAACGTACCGGCGGCGATTCTCAACGCGAGCCTGTCCAGCGTGCTGGGGATTTTCCTGACGCCGTTGCTGGTGAGTTTTGTGGTCGGCAGCGGCGCTGGCGGCATCGATCTGGGCGCAACCCTGCTCGACCTCTGCGCCATGTTGCTGTTGCCACTGGTACTCGGCCAATTGCTGCGACCATGGCTAGGCAAGTTCTTCGCCCGCCACAAGCGCTACACCAACATCGCCGACAAGCTGGTGATTCTGTTGCTGGTCTACGCGGCGTTCTGCAATTCGATGGTCTCGGGGATGTGGCAAAAGCAGGGCAACAGCGTGATCCTCACGGCACTGATCGGCAGTGCAATCCTGCTGGCGATCATCCTGTGGATGACCACCCGCACCGCTCGCGCATTGCAATTCAGCCCCGCCGATGAAATCGCCGCGGTGTTCTGCGCCAGCAAGAAATCCCTGGCCGCCGGAGCGCCGATGGCAGCGCTGATCTTCGGCGCCAACCCGGGGCTTGGGCTGATCCTGCTGCCGATCATGATCTACCACCCGCTGCAGCTGATCGTCTGCTCGGTGATGGCCGAGGGTTACGCCAACCGCAATCGGCAGCTGGCGCAACAGCAAAACGCCCCAACCCTCAGCGCTCGATAATCGCCGTAACCCCCTGACCACCGGCGGCGCAGATCGAGATCAACCCTCGACCCTTGCCCGCCGCATCCAGCAACTTCGCGAGGTTGGCAACGATGCGCGCCCCGGTGGCGGCAAAGGGATGCCCCGCCGCCAGTGAACTGCCTTTGACGTTGAGACGGCTGCGGTCGATGGAGCCCAGTGGCGCATCGAGACCGAGGCGGGTTTTGCAATACTCCGGATCTTCCCAGGCCTTCAATGTGCAGAGCACCTGCGCGGCGAAGGCTTCGTGGATTTCGTAGTAATCGAAGTCCTGCAAGGTCAGGCCGTTGCGCGCCAGCAAACGCGGCACCGCGTACACCGGCGCCATCAACAGCCCTTCCGCACCGTTGACGAAATCCACCGCCGCCGTCTCGCCGTCACGCCAATAGGCGAGGATCGGCAAGCCGCGCTCTTTCGCCCATTCCTCACTGCCCAGCAACACCACCGATGCACCATCGGTGAGCGGCGTCGAATTGCCCGCAGTCAGGGTGCCCTTGGCGCTTTTCTCGAAGGCCGGTTTCAGTGAGGCGAGTTTTTCCAGAGTCAGATCCGGGCGCAGGTTGTTGTCCCGGGTCAGGCCGAGGAACGGTGTGATCAAATCGTTGTGCCAGCCTTCGGCGTAGGACGCGGCCAGTTTCTGATGACTTTCCTGGGTCAGCTGATCCTGTTCGTCACGCGGGATGCTCCAGGTCTGGGCCATCATTTCACAGTGTTCGCCCATCGTCCGGCCGGTGCGCGGCTCGCCGATGCTTGGAAAGTAGGGCATCAAATGACGAGGACGCAGTTGCAGGAAGGTTTTAAGTTTGTCGGCGGTGCTGCGGGCGCGATTGGCCTGCAGAAGGATCTTGCGCAGGCTTTCGTTTACACCGATCGGCACGTCCGAAGCTGTGTCGACGCCACCGGCAATGCCGCATTCGATCTGACCCACTGCGATTTTGTTCGCCACCAGCAATGTCGCCTCCAGCCCCGTGCCGCAGGCTTGCTGGATGTCGTAGGCCGGCGTCATCGGCGACAACCGCGAGCCCAGCACGCATTCGCGGGTCAGGCCGGAATCGCGCAAATACTTGACCAGCGCACCCGCCGCCACCTCGCCCATGCGCACACCGTGCAGGTTATAGCGCTCGATCAGGCCTTCCAGCGCTGCGGTGAACATCGCCTGGTTACTGGCAGTGGCGTACGGCCCGTTGGACCGGGCAAAGGGGATACGGTTACCACCAATAATCGCAACGCGGCGCAGTTGAGTCATGAAAAGCTCCTGATGAAATTTCCAAATTGAAAACCAACCCCCTGTAGGAGCCTAGCTAGCTCCTACAATAGCCAAGCG
The DNA here is from genome assembly GCF_050586665.1 of Pseudomonas sp. ES4. NCBI lineage: Bacteria > Pseudomonadati > Pseudomonadota > Gammaproteobacteria > Pseudomonadales > Pseudomonadaceae > Pseudomonas > Pseudomonas sp. ES4. The sequence continues at coordinate 36,272 of NZ_JBOBDO010000034.1, forward strand.
TAGGCCTAATCTCGTGGATCGAACGACTGATTGCCATTCATGGTCCACACTTTGAATCCCAGCCGCTGGAGCGCGTTCCATGTCCGACCGTTATATCGACTTCGCTAATTCGTCCATCGGCCATCGTTTGGTCGGGGCCCTGGGTCTGCCGTCGCCGGTTCGGCTGGAGCGCTGGCAAGCCGGCCGGCTGCGGCCTGTCGAAGGGGCGCTGTTGATCGGCGGTGGCCCGTTGACGGAGAAAATCGGCACCTTTGCCAACCGCCTGACCGACGCGATTTACAGCTACGGCACCGAGCCTTCGCTGGCCACCGCGTGGATTCCCGGCCACGGCCCAAAACTCAAAGCCGTGGTGTTCGACGCCAGTGACCTGGTGCAGACCGATCAACTCAAACAGCTGCGCGAGTTCTTCCAGCCGTTGATCAAAAACCTCGATCACAGCGCGCATCTGGTGATTCTGGGGCGCGATCCGGAGAACTTGAGCGATCCCTTCGCCGCCAGTGCCCAGCGAGCGCTGGAAGGCTTCAGCCGTTCACTGGCCAAGGAATTGCGCAGCGGTGGCACCTTGCAGCTGATTTATGTCGGCGAAGGGGCGGAGGATCAGCTGGAAGGCCCACTGAGGTTTTTCCTCTCACCCAAAAGTGCGTTCGTTTCCGGGCAAGTGATTCGCTTGAATGCCTGCGACGCGCAGGTGACGGACTGGACTCGCCCATTGGCCGGCCGCAAGGCGCTGGTCACAGGCGCGGCACGCGGCATCGGCGCCTCCATCGCCGAAACCCTGGCCCGCGACGGGGCCGACGTGATCCTGCTCGACGTAGCACCGGCCAAGACCGACCTCGAAGCCCTCGCCGCACGCCTCGGCGGGCGCAGCATTACCCTGGACATTTGCGCCGACGACGCCGCCGCGCAGTTGGTCGAGCAACTGCCCGACGGCATCGACATCGTGGTGCACAACGCGGGCATCACCCGGGATAAAACCCTGGCCAACATGACCCCGGAATTCTGGGACGCAGTGTTGGCGGTCAACCTCAACGCGCCGCAAGTGCTGACCAAGGCACTGCTCGACAGCGGCACCCTGCACGACAACGGGCGGGTGATCCTGCTGGCGTCCATCAGCGGCATCGCCGGCAATCGCGGGCAAACCAATTACGCCACGAGCAAGGCCGGGCTGATTGGCCTGGCCCAAGCCTGGGCGCCCTTGTTGAATGAACGCGGCATCAGCATCAACGCGGTAGCCCCCGGTTTCATCGAAACCCAGATGACCGCGCACCTGCCGTTCGCCGTGCGCGAGGCCGGGCGGCGCATGAGTTCGCTGGGCCAGGGCGGCCTGCCGCAAGACGTCGCCGAAGCGGTGGCCTGGCTGGCTCAACCGGGTACCGGCGCGTTCACCGGGCAGGCGCTGCGAGTGTGCGGGCAAAGTGTATTGGGGGCTTAGGCATGAGCATCGATTGGCACACACTCAACTGCGAACCCAGCCTGTCGGGACTGTACGTGCGGGCTGCGACGCGACGCAGAATCACCGGCACCACCCTGCCCGATTCGGGTTTGCGCTGCTGGATCAATGTCGATCCGACGCGCCTGGCGGACTATCGCAAGGTCTGCGGTTTTGCCGAGAACGGTTTGTTGCCGCCAACCTACCCCCACATCCTCGGCTTCGCTTTGCAGATGCAATTGTTGACGGCCAGGGAGTTTCCATTCCCGTTGCTGGGGTTGATTCACCTGAGCAACCGCATTCGTGTCTTTCGCCCAATGGGCGGCGTGAATCGTGTGCGGGTCAGCGTTCAGGTGCAAAACCTTCAACCCCATGAAAAAGGCGCCACGTTCGACCTGGTGACCACTCTCGACGATCAGTTGGGGGCGTTGTGGGAAGCGGAAAGCCAGATGTTGTGCCGTGGGGTCAAACTGGCAGGCGAGCCCGTCGAGAAAGTGTTGGCTTCGACGCTGGAAATGCCGGAAGTGGCCCGCTGGAAAGCGCCCGCGGACATTGGGCGGCAGTATGCCAAAGTGTCCGGTGACTACAACCCGATTCACCTGAGTGCCGTCAGCGCCAAACTCTTCGGTTTCCCGACGGCCATCGCCCATGGGTTGTGGAACAAGGCCCGAACGCTTGCGGCGCTTGCCGATCATCTGCCGGCGGCGAATGTCGAGATTGCGGTGCAGTTCAGGAAACCGGTGCGGTTGCCCAGTGAGGTGACATTGCTGGCCAGCGCGGCGGGGTCGAGCGGGGATTTGCTGTTGGTGGGTGCGGGGGATTTGGAGCATATGGCGGGGCATTGGCGGCCGGTTGCCTGACCTTGATCGTTCCTGTGCCCGGTGTTCGGCTCTTGGGACGCGGAGCGTCCCTGGCTGCATTCCCACGCAGAGCGTGGGAACGATCAATCACTGACTCACTAAACCCATGCGAGGCTGCGGAAACAGATTGTTCAACGTCTCCAACAATCGCACGTGATAAATCGGCTTGCGAAACAGGTCGAGCACCTGCAACCGCAACATGTCGCTGACATCCTCCATGTCGGCATGCCCCGATGTCACGATCACCGGCAAATGCTGGCGGGACGTATGTTCGCGCAACCGTTTGATCAACGACATGCCGCTCTCCTCCGGCATCCGCAGGTCCGTGATCACCAACGCAATATCAGGGTGACGTGTCAGGTGGTTCAGCGCGAGCTTGACCGAGGTGGCGGTAAAGCAATTGAAGCCCTCGCCCTCCAGCAACTCCGCCAATTCGAGCAACGCATCCTCCTCATCATCGACCAGAAGAAGCTGTTGGCGCGGAAGTGAGGGAGCGTTCATGGGCAACACCTGCAATGGACTAAGCGTTGACGTTAGAAGCCCTTTGGAGCATTAGCAAGTTGCCACTGCGTCTTCTCGCGTCAATCGATGGCGGCCTTGATGGTGCCGAACAGGGTTGTTATCGAGGTTCCCATCCCTGCACTGAGGCCGGCAATCACCACCGCGATCATGGCGGCAACAATTGCGTACTCAATACCCGAAGCCCCCTCGGTATCTTTAGCCAGGCCTTTGTAAAAAGCGATTTCGGATTTGATCTTCTGAGCAATCTTGGAAAAGGACATGGCAGTTCTCCTGAAAGACGCGGGTGTTGCACGATCGCAACATGATTCCCCTTTGCCATCCTCAGCATTGTCGGCATTCCACCTACCCACAACTGTAAGAACGAATTATCACTAAAGTATTAGTTGCTTCGTTGACGCCAGAAAAGTCTTGTTTTCGCCCTAGCTGCTTACTTTCGTTAGTTATTTTCAGGTCCGTAATGGCTTTTTGCTCTAGCTGAGCTACCGTCAAATAGCGAAATAGTTCCATGTTCATAGCTGCCTGATTGCGAAGTTGTCTCGTTGGGCGCGACGAGGTCTCAAGCAGCAGGAAAGGGAGAGCCGTCATGAACAGTCGAATCACTCTGGGGCTGGCCGGCTTGTTTTTGGTGGGCGCCATTATTGCCGGTTACTGGGGTCTCACGCTGAGCAGCCAAACCGTTCCCGACCCTGTCGTGCAACCCGGAATTGTCACGCCTGCACCCACCGCCCAGACATCTGCTCCTATGGACGACCCCACCCGCCAACCCGTGGTGGTGCTGCTGCATGATGTGCCCCCGTTCGTACCGATCAGCGCCGCCGACGTGACCCTGGAAAAACTCCGTACCGCCCCGGCCGGCAGCCTGAGCCGCCTCGATCAAGCCATTGGCCGAACGCCCTGGCGTGCCCTCAGTGCCGGCACCTGGCTCAGTGATGAAAGCTTCGAAGCCGGCGGCAGACTCGCGCGGATGATTCGTCCCGATGAACGCGCCCTCGCCGTCGCCGTGGATGAAGTAATCAGTGCCGGGGGGCAACTGACACCGGGGGACTATGTCGATGTGCTGCTGTTTCTGCGCATGGACAACAACAACCCTCAACCGTCGGCGCAACTGGTGGTGCCGGCCTTGCGGGTGCTCGGCGTAGGCGAACAGATGGGGTTGACCAACGACGGTCAACCCGCAAGCCCGGCCCGCAGTAACGAAGAAAAACTCAAGCAGGAACAATTGCGTGCCAACGCCCGCAGCGTCTTGCTTGCCGTCCCCGAACAATTACTGAGTCGGTTGATGCTCGCGGCCCAGGCCGGCGTGTTGCGCCTGGCCGTACGCAGCGCCGATGAAAAACGCCTGGCTCGTTACTGGGCCGGCGAAAGAGTTTCATCGGCCAGTCTTGCCAGCACCAACCGCGAGTTGATGCAGTTCAGCCAACTGGCCATGACGCCCCCACCCAAACCTGCCGCTATCCCCAGCGGCACAGCACCGCGCAAGCCAAGCGTGGAAGTTATTCGCGGCAACGAAATTACCCAACAAACTCCCTGAATCGAGCAAGGACGCATCTAAATGCCCAGTCGTTCCATGCCGCTGTTTCAAGCACAACAAAGATCCGAACGGGTATCGCTTGTACTTCTTCGAAAACTGCAACTTCGATAAACGCAGCGGATTATCGCAATGAGCCAGAGCCAGAACCTGAGCCAGACCTTCCTCGCGATCACGCGCAACAGCACCGACCTTGAGTGGCTGCAAGGCGCCCTCGCCCCGTTGGGCCAAGTGGTCAGCGCCGGTGGTGGCAGCCTCGACGAATTGCTGGCGCTGGTGGATGTGACCTTCGCCAGCCTGGTGTTCATCGGCCTGGACCGTGAACACGTGGTGGCCCAAAGCGCACTGATCGAAGGTGCCCTGGAAGCTAAACCGATGCTGGCGATCGTCGCGCTGGGCGATGGCATGGACAACCAACTCGTGCTCAATGCCATGCGCGCCGGTGCGCGGGATTTCGTGGCTTATGGCTCGCGTTCCAGTGAAGTCGCGGGGTTGGTGCGACGGCTGGGCAAACGTCTGCCGCCCGTGGCCCCGAACACCCAACTGGGCAGCCTGACGGTGCTCTACGGTGTGCAGATCAACGCCGACGGCGCGCTGCTCGCCACGCACCTGGCGCAAGTGGTGCAAAAGAGCGGGCAGCAAACGCTGTTGCTGGACCTGGGCCTGCCACGCGGTGACAGCCTGGCCTTGCTCGGGCTGGAGAGTTCGTTCCACTTCGGCGATGCACTCCGGCACTTGCGGCGCCTCGACGCGACGCTGATCGACAGCGCGTTCACCACCTGCGCCGCCGGGTTGCGGATCCTCGCCTACGCCAGCCACGATATGCCGCTGGAACACACCAGCACCGCCGAGTTGTACATGCTGCTCAGCGCCCTGCGCCAACACTTCCAGCACATCGTGGTGAACCTGACTGGCCAGCCGGACAGCGAAGCGCTACGCACCTTCGTCACCCATTGCGACAAGTTGCTGTGGTACACCGATCAGAACGTCCTCGACTGCCGTCGCAACCTGGCAGTACTCGGCCTGTGGCGTGAAAAAGGCATGAAGCTCGATCACGCCAGACTGCTGGTGGACCGCTACCTGCGCAACGTCGCACCGGACGCCGACACCTTGAGCAAAAGCTTCGGCATGGAGATCATCGCGACCCTCGTCTACAGCCCGGAAGTGCGGCTCAATGCCAAGAACCAAGGGGTGACGCTGTTTGAACTGGCCCCCCGCGAAAACCTGACTCAAAGCCTGCGCGCCCTCGGCGATCAGTTGGCCAAGCGCTCCGAGGGCCTGGCCAAGCCCAGGCCTGGCTGGTTCAACCGGTTGAGGGGTGCGCAATGAGCGGTGAAAAACTTTTCGGTGCACCTGAACGCACCACCAGCGGCAACACCGACCACGAAGGTCTGAAACTGGTGCTGCACCGCTACATCATCGACGCCATCGAGGAATCCGGCAAAAACCTGCTGGAGGGTTCGCGGCAGCTGCTCTCACAGTTCGTCATCGACAAGGTTGCCGAGTACATCGCCCGGCTGCACCTGGCGATTTCCCGCTATGAAATGGAGCGTCTGGCCGAAGAAATCGTCGATGAACTCACCGGTTTCGGCCCCTTGGAAGTGTTGCTGCGGGACCCGGCGGTGACGGAGATTCTGGTCAACGGCCCGCACCGGGTGTTCATTGAACGCGACGGCATCCTGCATCTAAGCGACCTGCGTTTCATCGATGCGCATCACGTCGAACGGGTCATGCAACGGATCCTCGCGCCCCTGGGCCGACGGCTCGATGAGTCCTCGCCAATGGTCGACGCACGACTGCCCGACGGTAGTCGGGTCAATGCGATCATTCCGCCGATTGCGCTCGATGGTCCCTGCCTGTCGATCCGCAAATTTCGCAAGGACATGCTCAAAAGCTCAGATCTGGTGGCGATGCAAACCATCGATCAGGCGATCTTCGACTTCATTCAGGAGGCCGTGGGCCAACGCTGCAACATCCTGATCAGCGGCGGCACCGGCACCGGCAAGACAACTCTGCTGAACATTCTCAGCCAGTTGATCAACCCTCACGAGCGAATCGTCACCATCGAAGACGTGGCCGAACTGCAACTGGGCCACCCTCACGTGGTACGCCTGGAAACCCGACCGCCGAATGCCGAAGGCCACGGCGAAGTGAAGGCCAGCGACCTGATTCGCAACGCCCTGCGGATGCGCCCGGACCGAATCATCCTCGGCGAAATTCGTGGCGTCGAAGTGCTGGATGTACTCACCGCGATGAACACCGGTCACGACGGTTCCATGAGTACCGTGCACGCCAACAACGCCCAGGATGCGCTGTTGCGCCTGGAGACCCTGGTGGGCCTGACGGGCCGCACCATCGCCGAGCGGACCTTGCGGCAAATGATCTGCGCCGCACTGGATGTCGTGATCCAGCTGACGCGCCTGCCCGACGGCCGCCGCTGCGTCAGCGAAGTGGTGGAGGTGATCGGTTTGCGTGATGACGTGTATGTCACCAACACGTTGTTCCGGTTCGACCGGCGTACCGGCTTCGGATTCATCCGTGAGGCGGTCAACCCCGCCGGCGACAAACTGCGCCGCGAGTCGGCGCTCTCTCCCTCTGTGTACTGAAGGCCACGGCATGCTCAAACCGGTGCTGCTCATCCTCCTTTGCCTGGTTTTGCTCGGACTGTCGATCCGCCTGTTTTATCGCGGTTTGCGCCAGTCCGGCACTGAGCGGGTGCTGGGTCGCCTGATCCAGGGACAAGCGCAGCCGGTGCCGACGAAAGCCTCTTGGGTGGGTCTGGACCGGGCGTTTCTGCGGGCCGGCCTCAGGCGTCCTTCCGAGCGTCTGGGCGGGTGGCTGCTGCTCTGGGCCTTTGGCATCTTGCTCGGATTTGCTACCGGTGGCTGGGTCGGCTTGCTGGTTCTGTTACTGCTGCCGCCGCTGATGCTGCGTCTGTACGTCAATTGGCGTTATCAGCGCCGACTCCAGCGCATGATCGAACAACTGCCACAAATGCTCGATCACACCGTGCGCAGTCTGAAGTCCGGGCGCACCCTGGCCGATGCGGTGCTGGGCGCCATCGACACCGCTGAAGACCCGCTAAAAAACGCCATGGGGCGGATTCAGCGCAACGTGGTGTTGGGGGTCAGCCTGCCGGATGCCGCGGCGGACTTTGCCGAGCTGTATGAGAAAGACGAACTTCGCCTGTTCGCGCTGGGGTTGAAGGTCAATCACCGCTATGGCGGCAACGCCAGCGAACTGCTGGAAAACCTGATCAAGATGATCCGCGAGCGCGAGCAGGCTGCACGCCAGCTCAGGGCCATGACCGGTGAAACCCGGGTGACCGCGTGGGTCCTGGGCTGTTTGCCGATTGGCCTGGCGGGTTATTTCCTCGCGACCAACCCTCAATACTTGCTTGCCATGTGGCACGACGGCTCGGGGCAAATCATGCTCGCGTCCGCGTTCGGCTTGCAGGTGATCGGCAGCCTGGCCCTCTGGCATATGTTGCGCAGCGTATGAAAGTGCCTTTGCTGATCTGCGCGTTGCTGTTGCTGGGGGCCACCCTGTTGCTGCTCAGCGGTTTGCTGGAACACCGTCGACGGGCTCGCCAGGTGGCACAACGACTCGACGGCAAACTGGCGAGCGACAACCGGGTAAATCAGTGGCTTGAGCTGCTGGGCAGCAGCCGGATCGGTCAGCGTTCGGTCAACCTGGATAACGAAACCCAGGCCTTGCTTAACCGTCTGGGCTGGCGCAGCGCCCGGCGACGTTCACTGTTCGCGGCATTCCAGGTAGGCGCTCCGGTGCTGGCGCTGGCCCTGGCCTTGCTGATCCAGGGCGTGTTCTTCCCTCACGCAGACAATCAATGGATGGCCCCGGTACTCGCCACCTGCATCGGCTATCTATTGCCCAAACGGTTGCTGGCCGCTGCCGCGCAGCGTCGGCAAAAACAACTGGCGCTGGAGATTTCCACCTTCATTCCGCTGCTGCGCATCCTGTTCGAATCGGGCATGGCGGTGGAGCAGTCGCTGCGAGTGTTGAGCAATGAAGGCAAACAATTATTACCGGCCCTGACCCATGAATTGCGCTTGGTATTGGCCCGGGTCGATTCCGGCCTGGAACTGGGCGAAGAACTGCACAAAGTCACCCAACTGCTGGCCGTCGACGAGTTCACCGACACCTGCGTCATCCTTGAGCAGCTGATCCATCAGGGGGGCGGTGCGATGAAATCCCTGCTGACCCTCAAGCAATTGCTCGACGACCGGCGCCTGACGCGCCTGCAGGAGTACATCTCCAAGCTGTCCGCCAAAATGTCCATCGTGATGATGCTGTTTCTCTTCCCGGCGTTATTGATCGTACTGGCCGGCCCGGGCTTCACCGCCCTGTCCCGTGCCTTTGGTTCTTAGAGGGATCGTAATGAAAGCAATGACTGGCCGGCTTGTGTCGGCTGTTGTCAGGCGGTTGCGCGAGTAACGGTGTGGGCACTCGTAAAAAAGACAACAACCTAATGCGCTGTCATCCCCTGACGCAATCCATGACCGGGCGACAAAGCCAGCGCCAACTGCGTCCGGTTATGCATATGCGTCAACCGCAAAACCTGCGACACATACAGCTTCACCGTGTTCTCGGTAATGCCCAGCTCGCAGGCAATCTGATAATTGGTCTGCCCCTTCCCCACCAACCGCGCCACCTCCAACTGCCTTGGCGACAGGTGACTGAAAACCGCCGGAATCTCTACCCGATCCACAGCAATGCCAGCCTCATCGGTGGAAACCGATAACCGCGGCCCACGACGGACCTTATCCAGATCCTGATACAGATCATCGATCGACTCGGCAAGGTATTGAAGCTTCTGATCCAGATGCTTGAGCTGCAGGCTCTTCTGCCGTTCCTGCAACACCACTGCCTGACGGGCAATCCCTTCAAGCAACTCAGCCGGATTGACCGGCTTCTGGTAGTAATCGGCAAACCCGGCCCGCAAAGCCTTGATCACATCCTGCTTGTCCGCACGCCCAGTGAGCATGATCGCTTCAAACACCCGGTGCTTGCCGGATAACCGTTGCAGCTCCTGAACCAGTTGAATCCCGTCCAGACCGGGCATGTGCAAATCGCAAAGCACCAGGCCAATGGCTTCGTCTTCATTGAAACGCTCGACGGCCTGACTGCCCGTCTCGCTGCAAACGCAACGGTAACCGCTGCCTTCAAGAAGCTCACAGAGCTCTGCGGCAATCAACGGCTGGTCATCGACCACAAGGATTTTTACTGCCGAAGGAAGTTTGATCACATGCGACTCCCTGCAAGGTCAAGGTTGACCGTTCCTCTACAAACAGCCACAGACAGTACAACTGCTGAATTGAAAGTAGACGTACATTCCGACTCTGTACATACAGCGGGCCCTAGTGAAACCAGGCGAGTGTGAGCAACAGGCCCACCAGCACGAAGGGTGCGAAGGGTTGTTTCTTTGACATTCCAGGCTCCAGATATCGAAGATGATTTCTAAGCCCTTGGCCCATATGAAGCCAGACTCTTGGCGCCAGCAGCAGCCACAAGACACTGGCCAATCCGGCGCCGATGAACACGCCGAGCAGGTGCATGCCGTCAGTCGCCAGCCCCAGGCCGGTCATCAGTTTCACATCGCCTGCGCCCAGGCGTCTCAGCGCATAACCGGGCAAGGTAAAGGCCAGCGCCAGCAAAAAAGCCCAGCCGCCCTGCACCGCCTCGGCCCCCAGCCAGGTAGTGCCCGTCCATAGCAGATACGCCAGCGCCAACACCGCTGCGCCAAGGGTCAGGCCATTGGCGATGTGCCGTTCTCGAGCATCCTGTGCTGCGCAAAGCGTCAGCCAGATCAGTAATACAAAGCTCTGCATCCGGTAAAAAACGTCCGTTTTGGCTGAATGATTCTATGCTGATATCACGTGATGAATATCAGGGTAGACGCAGTCATGAAAACAGGCCTCCCCCGTAAGCAAAAAGGCGCTGTAGCGATTGAATTCGCGTTGGTATTTCTCATCTTTTTCGCCGTGTTCTATGGAATCGTCACTTACAGCTTGCCGCTGTTGCTGATGCAATCGTTCACCCAGTCGACCGCCGAAGCGGTGCGCCGAAGCGTGGCGCTGGATCCCAGCACCCCCGGCTACGACACCGCGGTAAAAACCGTTGCTACCACTGAACTGAGCCGACAATTGGCCTGGATTCCTGCCGCACTGAATTTCAATGTCGCCACCGACGCCAGCGCCACCTACGTGGGCGGGGTGTTGACAGTCAGCATCAACTACCCCACCAGCAAATTGCAGCAGGTCATCCCGTTTCTGAACGTGCCGGGAATTGGCCAGGTGCCTAATCTGCCGGCAAACCTTTCTGCCCGTTCGAGCCTGCAATTTTGAGTTCCGCAGACAAACTCTTCGGGCGCCTGCTCAACCGCCATCCGCCTGCGCCAGTGGCCGTGCCAGACACCCAGAGCATGCAAAGTGTCGGTTTGCAGATGCACCTCGATGCCGAAGGTCGAGTGATTCACCTGACCGGCCCGCTGCGGCATGTGCTGGCCCAACAGACACCCACGGCGCAAGCACCGCACCTGCTCGATTTCCTCATGCCTCACAGCGGCCTCACCGTTGAAGGCTCGCCCGCCGACTGGCTGGGACAGAGTCTGGACCTGGACTTCTACAGCCTTAACGGCCAACCCCTGCACTTGCGTGGCTGGGTCCAGCCATTGGCCGATACCTGGCTGTTGCAGTTGCTGGACATCGGCGACTTGTTGCTCGATCGCCAGCAATCACGCAGCCGCGAGCAATGCCAATTACTCGCAGCGCAGATCGGCGAACAGTTGCGCCGCTGCAACCTGACGCGCCTGCCCGAGGTGTTGGTGGAACAGCTGCAAGGCCTGGCCCAGCGTTTCCACATGCCCTGCATTGCAGTGGCATTACTCGATGAACAGGAAGAAGGCTGGCAGATACACCAGCATTACACGGCCTTCGACGCGCCCCAGCTGTGGCAAAACGCTCAGCGCCTGGGCACCGGGCTCGACAGCCTGAACGGCTCTGTGCCGCAACGCCTGACGCCCGCCGAATATCCCCGTTTGCAAAGCATCTTCGGCAATGCCGAAGGGTTCGCGGTGCCCTATCACGATGCCCAGGGGGTGGTCGCCTGGTTGCTGTGTGGCCTTTATCCAGTGCAGCAACAGGCACCTGACTTGAATGACCGCGACTGGTTACAACTGACCGCCGCGCTGGCAGGCCAGTTGCTTGAGCGCTTGCGCGAGCACCGGCACCAACTGCAACTGGAACGGCTGGAGTCGCTGCAAGCCTTGCTCGGCACCGGATGGTGGGAAATGTTCAGCGACAGTCGCGAGGTGCAATTGGCGCCGTCGCTGGCCAGCAACCTGAACCTTACGATCGACCGCTTGCCGCTGCATGACTGGCTGGATCGGGTACATCCCGCCGACCGCGAAGAGTTGAGCAGTCGTCTGCAAGCCTTGCAAGACGACGGCACCCCGCTGCTGCTGTGCGTGCGTTTGGCCCAAACGCCGAACTGGTATCGCCTGCAAGGACAAGTCCTGGGCATCGGTAAAAACCGACGGTTAGTGGGTTTCATGCTCGACATCAGCGACATCAAGAACCAGGAGCAAAGCGCCGCGGCGGCCCATGCCCGACTGGACAATCTGATCGCCAGTTCACCGGCGGTGATCTACGTGCAACGCTATGACGAAGGTGCGCTGCAACCAACGTTTTTCAGTGACAGCCTGCTGCAGTTGCTCGGCTGGTCACTGGCTGATTGCGCCACGGGGACCTTGGTTGAAAGGGTCCACCCGGAGGACCGCGATCGGTATTTCGAACGTACCCGACATTTGCTGCGTGAAGGTTCGGTGCGCGCCCGCTATCGGCTGCGCGACAGTCGCGGCGAATACCATTGGCTACTCGATGAAGCCAAGCTCTTGCGCGACGACCTTGGCTTGCCGGTGGAAGCCGTCGGCCTGTGGCTGGACGTCACCGAAGCAACCCTGGCCGCCGAACAGGTGAAACAGAGTGAAGAACGCTACCGGATCCTGGTGGAAGACTCTCCGGCGATGATCTGCCGCTACCGCCCGGACCTGACCCTGAGCTTCGGCAACCGCCCGCTGGCGACTTACCTGGAGTGCCAGCCCGAGCAACTGCCCGGAGTGAACCTGGGCAGCTGGATGTCGCAGGAACAGCGCGAAGCGTTTCTCCTGCGGCTCAGCCGACTCAGCCCGGAATTCCCGGTCAGCACCGCGGAAATCAACCTGCAACTGCCGGGACGGGAACATGCCTGGTGGGTGTGGTCGGATCGCGGGGTGTTCGATGAGCACGGCCATTTGCTGGAGATTCAGGCCGTGGGGCGCGACAACACCGAGGTCCGCCGCGCCCAGCAGCAACTCACCCAAAGCGCAAAAATGGCCACCCTCGGTGAAATGGCCACAGGCTTGGCCCATGAAATCAATCAGCCGTTGAATGTGATGCGCATGGCCATCGTCAACGTGCTCAAGCGTCTGAGCAATGGCGATGCGCAGATCGACTACCTGACCGACAAGCTCAACCGCATCGATGCCCAGGTCCAGCGCGCCGCGCGGGTGGTGGATCACATGCGGGTGTTTGGCCGCCGTTCGGAGATCGAGCAGCAGCCGTTCAATCCGGCGCAAGCCATTGAAGGCACGTTGTCGCTGCTGGCCGAAGGGATGCGCGGCAAAGGGGTCGATCTGCGGGTCAACGAGATCGGGTTTGAAGTGCAAGTGCGCGGTTACGTCGATCAGCTCGAACAGGTGTTGATCAATCTGATGGTCAACGCTCGGGATGCGTTGCTCGGCAAACGCGAGGCCGACCGCGAGTTAAAACCTTGGATTTCGGTGTACGCCGAACGTGATGCGTATTCGGTGCGGCTGTGGGTCGAGGACAACGGCGGCGGTATCGATCCGCGGTTGCTGGAACGGATTTTCGAGCCATTCTTCACCACCAAACCCGTGGGTGTCGGCACCGGGCTCGGGTTGTCGGTGAGTTACGGCATCGTCGAGAACATGGGCGGAAAACTGAGCGTCAGAAACTCGGTCGAGGGCGCCCGGTTTTGTATCGAACTACCGATTATTGCCGACGATCAGATCACCAGCGTCGCTCGTCCTGAGTGACAGCTGAGGTTGGCGCCGACTTCGACCTTGTTCAGATCGATCCCCAGGCTGAGCAGCAATGTGTTGATCAAGGTGTCGAGTAACGGGCTGAGCACGCTGTTGATCACGTTCACCAGCAATGTGGTGACAGTGTTTAAGACGGCCCCCAGACCAGGGACCAGACTGCCCGTCGGGCCGTACATGTTGACCTTAATATTGGTCAGCGTGTCGGTAAGGCTGCTGACGATATTGCTGGTGGAATAGGAATAGTAGAACGGTGGCTGGCTCATCTCCGGCAGGCTGGTGGCCGGCGGAGCGGAATAGACGTGCAGCATGTTGGCGCTCTGTGCCACGGTGGTGTCGGCCATGATGTCGATACCGCCGCCGACGCCTGGAATCCGCGGGTCGCAACTGACAGGAAGGAACAGGATCCGGCGACAGGTTTTCACCCCGATATCAATCACCTTCAACGGTTGCACCACCACGGCGGGCGGCGAGGTGTTGCTGCCGAACGCCGTGTTCGGATCGATCTTGCCGATTTTCAGGGTCACCAGTGAAGTGCTGGTATTGGTGGTCAGGGATTTGTTGGTGGCACTGATGCAACTGTAGGCGGTGACGTAACTGTTGGCACTCGCAACGTCCAGGGCGACATCGAGCCTTAAGGTATCGGAAAGCGGCACGATCGAGGGTGTTTCGCAGGCCGCGCCGAGCGCGCAGGTCAGTGAGTCAATGACTTCGACCAGATTGAGATTCAGCAAGGCGTTCAAGATATTGGTCAACGGTCCGGCAAGATCAGCCGCCGCCTCGAGCAAGGGTTGAATCGCACTCAGAATAGGCAAGTCGACCGACAGCAAGGTACGCACCTGAGCGGTTTTCACGTAGATCCGGTTGGGCCCCAACGGCGCAAGCGCGGCGTTTTTCGGATTGCCGATGGCCGAGAGTTGTGGCGGCTCCAGTATCTGCACCCGAGCGGTGATTTGCGCCAGCCCCGCGAGGTTGATCGGCACGGTCGCCACCAAACCGTTTTTCTTGTTGGCCAGTTGCACGACGGCTTCGATCAGGTCAAACACTTTCAGGTTGGTCCCCAGCGCCGTCACAGTGCTGCCCGCCTCGACGTGCAACACATTGCCGAGTACGACGGTGGTTGCACCTGCCGCGGCCTTCAGCGCTTGAAGACTTGCAATGGTTGCGGTCGCGCCGAATGTGCCGCCGGGGTCCAGTACATTGACGGCGGTCTGGATCAGTTGGCTGACGGCAATCGTATTGCCCAATACCTGGTCATACCCCGCAGCGCTGAGGTTAAGGTCGACCTTCAATCGATTGAGGTAGCCGAGCAGGCTGATGTTGGTGTTCACCAGTCCGTTCCAGCCCGCCGCGTCGATGTTCAAATTGCCCCCGAGCAAACCACCGAACAGCGCGTTGAGCGTGGCCGATTTGCTGGTGTCGACGCTCAACATCGTGCTGCGCAGGGTCAGCGAAGCCTGCGGTGGCGGTAAGGCGGCGACAGCGCTGGCCGTCAGGTTGATGGTCGCTGCGCGTGGAGCGCCGCCGAACAGCGCGCCGACACCACCGGCGACACTCTGCGGGACCGAATGGCTGGCGATCACCCGAATGGCTTCGCTCTTGCTCGGGTCGGCACCAAATACTCGAAGGTTATCGGCATCCAGGGTCAAGGCACCGCAAGCGACCAATAGATTGCGACTGGGGTCAGGAAGGGTAAAGTCGTTACGGTTTGCGCTGGCGGTGGCATAGACGGTGGCGGTGTTGCCAGCGGCGCAATCACCATTTCGGGTGGAGGCTTCAAGTGCGGCCATGTCCGCCACACGCTGCAAGTCACGCTTTTCCAGGTACAAACGACCGCTGTCGACCACGACCAGCAAGAACACCAGGGCCAAGCCCAATGTCAGCGCCGCCATCAAACCGATCGCCCCCCGTTGCCGGGACGGCCTGCGAAACTGCAAACGCGGAGACATCGCGCACTCCTTTGCCGGTGCACAGCCGAGGGCTACCTCCATGGGTGAACAGCAGTGTAGTCAAGACTTGGCTGGACCGCTGGCAACATGCCAGTGCAGA
>NZ_JBOBDO010000035.1:0-51296 GCF_050586665.1 Pseudomonas sp. ES4
TTTGGGTCCCTTTTCGCCCCCAGGCGGGAACAATCCCCCTCGCCCACAAGCCCGCTCCCATAGTTGATCTTCATTTGTCTGTTCTTAATCGGTTCTATCGCCATGAATATTTCAACTGCCAAAGCTCACATGGACATTTCCCAACCGGTGCGTAAAAGCCGGTTGGCCAATCCCGGCTGGTTCCTGGTCAGTCCCTCGGTGGCGTTGTTGCTGCTGTGGATGATCGTGCCGCTGGGCATGACCGTTTACTTTTCGCTGATCCGCTACAACCTGCTCTACCCTGGTGAAAACGAGTTCGTCGGGCTTGAGAACTTCAGCTACTTCCTCAGCGACTCGGGCTTCATACCCGGCGCCACCAACACCTTGTTGCTGGTCGGCAGCGTGCTGCTGATCAGCGTGGTGTTCGGCGTGTTGATCAGTGCGCTGCTGGAGGCCAGTGAGTTTCTCGGTCGCGGCATCGTGCGGGTGATGCTGATCTCGCCGTTTTTCATCATGCCCACCGTCGGCGCGCTGATCTGGAAGAACCTGATTTTCCATCCGGTGTCGGGGATCCTCGCCTACGTCTGGAAGCTGTTCGGCGCGCAACCGGTGGACTGGCTGGCGCACTACCCGCTGCTGTCGATCATCATCATCGTGTCCTGGCAATGGCTGCCGTTCGCGATCCTGATCTTGATGACTGCCATGCAGTCCCTCGACCAGGAACAAAAGGAAGCCGCGCGCCTCGACGGTGCCGGGCCGATCGCGATTTTCTGGCACCTGACCCTGCCGCACCTGGCACGGCCGATTGCCGTGGTGGTGATGATCGAAACCATCTTCCTGCTCTCGGTGTTCGCCGAAATCTTCACCACCACCAACGGCGGCCCCGGCTACGCCTCGACCAACCTCGCGTACCTGATCTACAACCAGGCGCTGGTGCAGTTCGACGTCGGCATGGCGTCCGCCGGTGGCTTGATCGCAGTGGTGATCGCCAACATCGCCGCCATCGTGCTGGTGCGCATGATCGGCAAAAACCTGACAGACAAAGCCTGAGGCCTGCGCCATGACCCTTCAACAATCCCGCCGTCTGCAAAGCCTGCTGCTCGGCACCCTGGCCTGGGCCATCGCGATCCTGATCTTCTTCCCGATCTTCTGGATGGTGATGACCAGTTTCAAAACCGAAATCGACGCGTTCGCCACGCCGCCGCAGTTCCTCTTCACGCCGACGCTGGAGAACTACCTGCACATCAACGAGCGCAGCGATTACTTCAGCTTCGCCTGGAACTCGGTGGTGATTTCGTTCAGCGCTACGGCCCTAAGCCTGCTGATCGCGGTGCCGGCGGCGTACTCGATGGCGTTCTACGAAACCCAGCGCACCAAGGGTACGCTGCTGTGGATGCTCTCCACCAAGATGCTGCCACCGGTGGGCGTGCTGATGCCGATCTACCTGCTGGCCAAGAGTTTCGGCCTGCTCGACACGCGCATCGCGCTGATCGTGATCTACACGCTGATCAACCTGCCGATCGTGGTCTGGATGATTTACACCTACTTCAAGGACATCCCCAAGGACATCCTCGAAGCCGCGCGCCTCGACGGTGCCACGTTGTGGCAGGAGATGGTCCGGGTGCTGCTGCCGATCGCCAAGGGCGGGTTGGCGTCCACAGTGTTGCTGTCGCTGATCCTGTGCTGGAACGAGGCGTTCTGGTCGCTGAACCTGACCTCGTCGAAAGCCGCGCCGCTCACTGCGTTGATCGCCTCCTACTCAAGTCCCGAAGGTCTGTTCTGGGCCAAGTTGTCGGCAGTGTCGACCCTGGCTTGCGCACCGATCCTGATCTTCGGCTGGATCAGCCAGAAACAATTGGTCCGCGGCCTGTCGTTCGGCGCCGTGAAATGAAGATCGCCGACTCAATGCGACCACTGTAGGAGCGAGCCTGCTCGCGATAGCGGAATGTCATTCAACAGTGATGTCGACTGACACGGCCTCATCGCGAACAGGCTCACTCCTACAGAAAAGCCCGCACGGCTCAACTGAATAACAACAAGTGGAGGCCCACCATCATGGCCAACCTGAAAATCAAGAATCTGCAAAAAGGCTTCGAAGGCTTTTCCATCATCAAAGGCATCGACCTGGAAGTGAACGACCGCGAGTTCGTGGTGTTCGTCGGCCCGTCGGGCTGCGGCAAATCCACCTTGCTGCGCCTGATCGCTGGCCTGGAAGAAGTCAGCGGCGGCACCATCGAACTCGATGGCCGCGACATCACCGAAGTCAGCCCGGCCAAGCGCGACCTGGCGATGGTGTTCCAGACCTACGCCCTGTACCCGCACATGAGCGTGCGCAAAAACATGTCGTTTGCCCTCGACCTGGCGGGCGTACCGAAAGCCGAGGTCGAGAAGAAAGTCGGCGAAGCGGCGCGCATCCTCGAACTGGGGCCAATGCTCGAACGTAAACCGAAACAGTTGTCCGGCGGTCAGCGTCAGCGCGTGGCCATCGGCCGAGCCATCGTGCGCAATCCGAAGATCTTCCTGTTCGATGAGCCACTGTCCAATCTCGACGCCGCCCTGCGGGTGCAGATGCGCCTGGAGCTGCTGCGCCTGCACAAAGAACTCAAAGCCACAATGATCTACGTGACCCACGACCAAGTCGAAGCCATGACCATGGCCGACAAGGTTGTCGTACTCAATGGCGGCAAAGTCGAACAAGTCGGCTCGCCACTGGACCTGTATCACCAACCGGCCAACCTGTTTGTCGCGGGGTTCCTCGGCACGCCGAAAATGGGCTTCCTCAAGGGCAAAGTCACCCGCGTCGAAAGCCAGCGCTGCGAAGTGCTGCTGGACGCCGGCACCCGCATCACCTTGCCACTGAGCGGTGCCAACCTGAGCGTCGGCGGTGCGGTGACCCTGGGCATTCGCCCGGAGCATCTGAATCTCGCGCAGACCGGCGACTGCACCTTGCAGGTCACCGCCGACGTCAGTGAACGCCTGGGCAGCGACACCTTTTGCCACGTGGTGACCTCGTCCGGCGAAGCCCTGACCATGCGCGTTCGCGGCGACCTGGCCAGCCGTTATGGCGAGTCGCTGAGCCTGCATCTGGACGCCGAACACTGCCATTTATTCGATGCCGACGGCGTGGCGTTGACCCGCCCGTTGCGCGCTGCAGCCTGATTTCGAGACCTTGTGATGAAACTCAATAAACACAACCTCAACCGCCTCGCCCCTGAGGTGATCCTGCCGGCCTATACCCTGAGCGACACTCGCCAAGGCATCGCGCACATCGGCGTCGGCGGTTTCCACCGGGCGCATCAGGCGTATTACACCGATGCGTTGATGAATGCCGGCGAAGGTCTGGACTGGGCGATTTGCGGTGTCGGCCTGCGCGCCGAAGACCGCCGCGCCCGGGACGATCTCAAAGAGCAGGACTACCTGTTCACCCTGTTCGAGCTGGGCGATACCGACGACACCGAAGTTCGAGTGATCGGTGCGATTCGCGACATGCTGTTGGCTGAAGACGGCGCACAAGCACTGATCGACAAACTCGCCAGCCCCGAGATCCGTATCGTTTCGCTGACCATTACCGAAGGCGGCTACTGCATCGACGACAGCACCGGCGAGTTCATGGCCCAGCTGCCGCAAATCCAGCACGATCTGGCACACCCAAACACACCGGAAACCGTGTTCGGTTTCCTCTGTGCCGCGCTGGCTAAACGCCGTGCAGCCGGCACGCCCGCGTTCACCTTGATGTCCTGCGATAACCTGCCGCACAACGGCTCAGTCACGCGCAAAGCGTTACTGGCGTTCGCCGCCCTACGTGATGCCGATCTGCGGGACTGGATCGCTAGCAATGTCAGTTTTCCGAACGCGATGGTCGACCGCATCACGCCGATGACCAGCACCGAACACAAGCTGCAACTGCACGATAAACACGCTATCGACGATGCCTGGCCGGTGGTTTGCGAACCGTTTGTGCAATGGGTGCTGGAAGACAAGTTCGTCAATGGTCGGCCGGCCTGGGAAAAGGTCGGCGTGCAGTTCACTGACGACGTCACGCCTTATGAAGAGATGAAGATCAAACTGCTCAACGGCAGTCACCTCGCCCTCACTTACCTGGGGTTCTTGAAGGGTTACCGTTTCGTTCACGAAACCATGAACGACCCGCTGTTCGTGCGCTACATGCGTGCCTACATGGACCTGGACGTGACCCCGCAACTGTCACCCGTGCCGGGAATTGACCTGACCGAATACAAGAACACCCTGGAGGCGCGCTTCTCCAACCAGGCGATTGCCGATCAACTGGAGCGCGTGTGTTCGGACGGTTCGTCGAAGTTTCCCAAGTTCACGGTGCCGACGATCAATCGATTGATTGCCGATGGGCAGGAAACCAAACGGGCGGCGTTGGTAGTAGCGGCTTGGGCGCTGTATTTGAAGGGCGTGGACGAGAATGGCCAGACCTACAGCATTCCTGATCCGCGGGCGGCGTTCTGTCAGGCGCTGGTGGCGGATGATGCGTTGATCACGCAGCGGTTGCTGGCGGTTGAGGAGATTTTTGGAACGGCGATCCCGCATTCGCCCGAGTTTGTGGCAGCGTTTGAGTGGTGCTGTAACAGCTTGCGCGATGCCGGCGTGACAACAACCCTCGAACGAGTACTCGCCAACTGATCATTCCCACGCTCTGCGTGGGAATGCCTCAAGGGACGCTCCGCGTTCCAATTCGCGAAAGGGACGCGGAGCGTCCCGGGCTGCATTCCCACGCAGAGCGTGGGAACGATCTTCGGCAGGGTGTATTCATGACAAACCAACATTTATTCCTCGGCATCGACTGCGGCACCCAAGGCACCAAAGCCATCATCCTCGACGCCGTCAGCGGTCAGGTGCTGGGCCAGGGTGCTGCCGCCCACACTCTGATCAGTGGCGCCAACGGCCGCCGCGAGCAAGACACCGCCCAATGGCTGGAAGCCTTCGCGAGTGCCACCCGCCGCGCATTGCTCGCGGCGAAGGTCGACGGCCAGGACATCCTTGGCATCGGCGTTTCCAGCCAGCAACACGGGCTGGTGCTGCTCGACGATCAGGGCCAGGTGCTGCGCCCGGCCAAACTCTGGTGTGACACCGAATCCACCCCGGAAAACGACCGTCTGCTGGTCCATCTGGATGGCGAAAAAGGCTCGCTGGAACGCCTCGGCGTAGTGATCGCGCCGGGCTACACCGTCTCCAAACTGCTCTGGACCAAAGAACAACATCCGCTGGTTTTTTCCCGGATCGCCCGCATCCTGCTGCCCCATGACTACCTCAACTATTGGCTCACCGGGCGCAGTTGCAGTGAATACGGCGACGCCTCGGGCACCGGGTATTTCAACGTGCGTACCCGCCAATGGGACTTGCAGCTGCTGCGGGATATCGATGCCACCGGACGACTGCAAGCTGCGCTGCCGGAGTTGATAGACGCTCATCAAGCCGTCGGCACGATCCTGCCGAGCATCGCTGAACACCTGGGTATCAACCCGCAGGCGCTGGTCTCCAGCGGCGGTGGCGACAACATGATGGGCGCCATCGGCACCGGCAACATCAAGCCAGGCGCTATCACCATGAGTCTCGGTTCTTCGGGGACGGTGTACGCCTATGCCGACCAGCCAAAAGTCAGTCCGGACGCTTGCGTCGCAACGTTCTGTTCCTCCAGCGGTGGCTGGCTGCCGCTGATCTGCACGATGAACCTGACCAACGCGACCGGGGTGATTCGCGAACTGTTCGAGCTGGATATCGAACAGTTCAACGACCTCGTCGCGCAAGCCCCCATCGGTGCCGAAGGCGTGTGCATGCTGCCATTCCTCAACGGCGAGCGCGTCCCCGCCCTGCCCCATGCCACCGGCAGCCTGCTGGGCTTGTCCATGACCAACCTGACCCAGGCCAACCTGTGCCGCGCGGTGGTCGAAGGCACGACCTTCGGTTTGCGTTATGGGCTGGACCTGCTGCGGCAGAATGGCTTACAAAGCCGCAGCATTTGCCTGATCGGCGGCGGCTCGAAAAGCCCGGTGTGGCGGCAGATCGTCGCCGACATCATGAACACCCCAGTCATCTGCACCGAACAAAGCGAAGCCGCGGCCCTTGGCGCCGCGATTCAGGCAGCGTGGTGCAAGTCCTGGGAAAGCGGGCATGAAGACAGCCTGGAGGATCTATGCAAACGCTGCGTGAAGCTCGATCCAGCCAGCGAAACCTTGCCGATCGCCGACAATGTGGCGGCCTGTCAGCAGGCCTACGAACGCTATCAACAGCATGTCGCAACCCTTTAAAGAGTAAATAACTATGTACCTGGTGTGTGGCGAAGCGCTGTTCGATTTCTTCAGTGAAGAGGACGCCAGCGGCCTGGCG
The DNA here is from genome assembly GCF_050586665.1 of Pseudomonas sp. ES4. Taxonomy (NCBI): domain Bacteria; kingdom Pseudomonadati; phylum Pseudomonadota; class Gammaproteobacteria; order Pseudomonadales; family Pseudomonadaceae; genus Pseudomonas; species Pseudomonas sp. ES4. Next base: position 6,334 of record NZ_JBOBDO010000035.1, read on the forward strand.
TCAAAAGTGAATTTCAAGGCGATTGCCGGCGGCTCGCCGTTCAACGTGGCGGTGGGTTTGCGTCGTTTGGGGGTGGATGCGGCGCTGTTTGCCGGCCTGTCCACCGACTACCTCGGTCGGCGCTTGCAGCAGGTGCTGCAGGATGAAGGTGTGCGCCCGGATTACCTGGTGGATTTCGCAGCGCCTACGACTCTGGCGATGGTGGCGGTCGGGGCCAATGGTTCGCCGCATTACAGCTTCCGGGGTGAAGGCTGCGCGGATCGTCAGCTGAAAACCGAGCATCTGCCAGAACTGGGATCTGAAGTGCGCGGCCTGCACATCGGTTCGTTTTCGCTGGTGGTACAACCGATTGCCGACACGCTGTTGGCCTTGGTGCAACGGGAAAGCGGTAAACGCTTGATCAGCCTGGACCCCAACGTGCGGCTCAATCCTGAGCCAAGTATCGATCTGTGGCGCTCTCGGGTTGCCACCTTGGTTGAGTTGGCCGACCTGATCAAAGTCAGCGATGAGGATTTGAGCCTGTTGTACCCCGAGCAGGATCCGCAACGGGTCATTCAAGGCTGGCTGCAGCATCGCTGTCAGTTGGTATTTCTGACCCGTGGTGGCGAGGGGGCGACGGTGTTCAGTAGTGCCCATGGTTCATGGTCGGTACCGGCGAGTTCAGTGAAAATCGCCGACACCGTGGGCGCTGGCGATACGTTCCAGGCGGCGTTGATTGCCTGGCTGACGGAGCAGCAGCTGGATTCGGTTGAGGGCGTGCAGCAACTGAGCCGTGAGCAGATCGACGGCATGCTCAAATTTGCAGTGCAGGCGGCAGCGCTGACCTGCAGTAAGACCGGGCCGGATCTGCCGTATCGCCATCAGTTGGATCTTCGCTGAGGCTGATGGCCTCCTCACGACAGGCGGCATTCAGTCGGGTTAACCATTGCTTAACCTCGCGGTCCAAAACTTTACTGGACCGCACGCCCTCAGAGTTCTCTGACGCCCAGTGCGGCAGGTTCGACGCTTGAACGTCGAGCTTACTTCAAGCCTGCATCGGAGATCGTTCATGAACATGCGCATCTTGCTGGTTACCAGCGCTCTCGCCTGCACCGCGTTTGCCGGTCTGGCCCAGGCCAATGACACTTCGAGCTCCCAGGCGGTGCCATACCACTATGGTATGCCGCTGCACGTGGGCAAGGTCATTGCCTTGACCGAACCGTCGACGCAGGACTGCCAAGTGGTCACAGCCGACATGAAGTACATCGATAGCACCTCGGGCAAACCTGCTCAAATCTCATACCGTAAACTTTCTGACGCCTGCAGTTATCAGAACTGATTGAACGGTCTGATCGAACTGGCGCTGGGTCTGGTGATTTTCCAGACCTGGCGTGCGTCGGTGGAATTCGAAGCCGCGGGTTAAAGCGCTTTTCTGTCTGGATGCAGAGCCTGGGCAATGGTTTGGTGCTGCATGTCAGAGCGCAGCCCGGCGATCAGGTCATTGATTTCGCGGCAACCATTTAGCCTCTTGGCATTTATTCCGGTCACCATGAGATCGAGATGGTCGGTTTCCCGATCGGAATACACCTTCACGGTCATCGACAGGTCCGGCGACAGCGTGCATTGACAACGTTTCGGCAAAAAACTGCTTTCAATGATATTGCGAAGTTCCAAGGCAGAAAGAAACATGGTGACCCCTCTCCTTAAAGTGAGACTGCCAAACGACACTATCGAAACTGACGCAAGGAAATCCCCCGATCAGCTTAAGACCAGCTACAGCATAAAATACGCCTTGGATTTCGCACTGCAGCTCATCGGTAAATCAACGATTTAGCGAAACTAGTGCCAAACGGCCTCATGCGACCTGCAAGGCCGGCCCATTGTGCCGCTGGAATTGGCACACCTCCTTGAGTTTGCATTCACAGCTGACGGCAGTAAGAATGCGGCCTGGCAATCAGTATCTGCTGACACCACTCACAAGCAAGGAGGCAATCATGGGTTCGTTGATCCACATCAATACCGTTGGGCTAATAGTTGCTGGCCTGTCGTTCGCTGCGCACGCCGCGAAACTCGAAGAGGTCGCCCCATTCCCCAAAGCTGACAGCGGTTTCACCCGCCAGGTCATTCACCTTGCCCCACAGACTCAGGAAGACGACTACCAGGTCGAAATCCTCGCCGGCAAAACCCTGGCCGTCGACTGCAATCGCCAACGCCTGGGTGGCATTCTCGAGGAGAAAAACCTCGAAGGCTGGGGCTACCCGTTCTACCGACTGGAAAAAGTCATCGGCCCGATGAGTACGCAGATGGCCTGCCCGGACGGCAAGAGCAAAAAGGACTTTGTACCGGTGGTCGGTGACGGTTTCCTGCTGCGCTACAACAGCAAACTGCCGATCGTGCTCTACGTGCCTAAAGACGTCGAAGTCCGCTACCGGATCTGGTCGGCGTCGAGCAAGGTCGAGAAAGCCGTCCAGGAATAACCGTTCTATCCCGTTACAGGAGCGCCAATTTGATTACCTGCCACGTCAAATATGTGATCGATCCGTATCAACTCAGCGAGTTCGAAGCCTACGCCAAAGCCTGGCTCGGCATCGTCGAACGTTTGGGTGGTACGCACCACGGGTACTTCCTGCCTTCCGAGGGCGCGAGCAATATCGCCTACTGCCTGTTCAGCTTTCCTTCGCTGGCAGATTACGAAAGCTACCGGCATATCGCGATGACCGACGCCGAAAGCGCCGCGCTCGTAGCTTCGCTGGTCGAAAAGAAGTTTATCGTCAGCTATGAGCGGACCTTCCTGCGCCCGCTGCTGGCCTGACACTGCTCACGCCGGGACGTCGCTCAATGCGGCGCGCTCGGCCACATGACGCAAACTGTCGAAATTGATATTGGCGCCCGAGTCGATCGCGACCAGCGTCTGACCACGGGCGCCGGTCTGCGCTACGTATTTCTTGATGCCGGCCACGGCCAAGGCGCCGGAAGGTTCGGTGATCGAGCGGGTATCGTCGTAGATATTCTTGATGGCGGCGCAGAGTTCGTCGTTGCTGACCGTCAACACTTCATCGACGCAAAACTGGCAGACCTCGAAACCATAAGCACCGATCTGGGCGACGGCGACACCGTCGGCGAAAGTGCCTACGCTCGGCAGGACAACTCGCTCGCCAGCCTGTAATGCCGCGGATAAACACGCGGAATGCTCCGACTCGACACCGATGATGCGGACTTCAGGTCGCAAGTATTTGACATACGCTGCAATGCCCGCGATCAAGCCACCTCCGCCCACCGGGACAAAGATTGCATCCAGCGGACTTTGATGCTGACGCAGGATTTCCATGGCGACGGTGCCCTGACCGGCGATCACATCCGGGTCGTCGAAAGGCGAGACAAAGGTGCGACCGGTTTGTCGTGCCAGGTTCAGCGCATAGTCCAGGGCAAACGGAAAACTCTCGCCGTGCAGCACGGCGTCAGCCCCCCGACTGCGAACACCGAGCACCTTCAATTCCGGTGTCGTGCGCGGCATCACAATGGTCGCGGCGATCCCCAATTCACGTGCTGCCAGCGCTACGCCCTGGGCATGATTGCCCGCCGAAGCGGTGATCACGCCGCATGCCTTTTGCTCATCGCTCAACTGCACCAGTTTGTTGTAGGCACCGCGGATCTTGAAGGAAAAGGTCGGTTGCAGGTCTTCGCGCTTGAGCAGGATCTGATTGCCGAGCGCCTCGGACAACGCTGGCGCCGGTTGCAGCGGCGTACGCACCGCGAGCTCATACACGGGCGCGGCGAGGATCTTTTTCACGTAATGCTCAAGCAAGGTTTGCTGGGCTGTGCTGCTGCTCATGGTCGTCTCCTGACGTTGATCGAAAACCCAGGAGGCAGAAAGTAAAAACCCGCCTCTAGGGCGGGTTGGGTGCTGCAGTCGTGAGCTAGCCCGCCAAATAAGGAATGGCGGTAATAATGCTTGGCTGGCAGCGCAATACAGTGGAAGTCATGCCCGGAAATTAGCCGGGCGTTGATGGCAAGTCAATGGCCAATTTTACTCGGCCTCTGTAGGCTGGCGACTCTACTCATCATCCCAAGGAAGGAAACATGAAGTCTGTCGCCCTGCCCCTCATTGCCTTGATCGCGTTCGCCGGCTACACCGTTTCGGTGATGCTGCAAGCCGAACAGTCATTGATCGATTTCGGCATCGGCCTGATGTCGCGCCCCGACACGGCGCAGGTGGTGATTGATTTGTACCTGCTGGCGACGCTCGCGGGCATCTGGATGTACTCGGATGCGCGCAAGCGCGGATGGTCGGGGTGGTCGGTGGTTCCCTACCTTTTGATCACCGCTGTTTTCGTCTCCATCGGGCCGCTGGTATACCTCGTGGTCCGTGGCCTGCAGGATCGGAGAACGGCCGTCACTTCGCCAACCGTCTGAGCCCCAGCACCATCATTCCAGCCCCCACTATCATCGCGCTCAGAAACAGCGGATACGAAACCCACCATGGCACGCCCGCCGTCATCATGCTGAACTCGGACATGCCGCCGATACTTGCAATCAGGTTCAGCGGCAGAAACACCACATTGATCAACGTCAGTTTGCGCAGCAGGTTGTTCATGCTGTTGTTCATCAGGTTGCCCCGGGCGTCGATCAGCCCGGAGAACACTGTGGAGTAGATTTCCGCCTGTTTGTAGCACTGGTTGTTTTCGATGATCAGGTCGTCGATCAGGCCAATGGCTTCGGCACTGAAATGTTCCTTGGCGGCGTGATTGCGCAGCCGGGTCAGGACGGCGCCGTTGCTGTGAATCGCGTTGATGTAATAGATCAGGCTTTCGCTGAGGTTGAACATCTGGATCAGGTGCTGGTTCTGCATCGACGCGTTGAATTTCTGCTGCAACTCCCGGGCAACCAGTTTGATCACCTTCAGGTGGCCCAAGTAGTGATGGATGTTGTTGAACAACAGGTCGAGCAACACATCCAGCGGCGTGTTCAGAGGTTGGCGCAGGCCGAGGCCGCTGAGCGGCGAGTCGTCGGTGGCGATCACCAGCAAACGGTGCTCGGAAAACAGCAAACCGCAGGACGACACTTCAAAAGCCAGGCTGCCGGCACCGGAATAGTTTTCCGGGCGTTTCCAGATCAGGAACAGGTTGTCGGGGTGAAACTCGATGCGTGACACCTCGTCGGGGTCCAGGGCCGAGGCCAGGGCGTGTTCATCGAGCTTGAAATGGCTGTGCAGCAAGTCCCGCTCGGCGGCGTCGGGGTTGCTGAAGAGCATCACTTCGGCGTCCAGCCGTTCGACTTTGTGCAGGGCGCCGTGGATCAGTTGAAAGCTCTTGATCATCGGCCGCTCACCAGGCCTGGCCGCGGCGCTTGAGTTCAAGGCGACGGACGAACTCTTCCAGCACCAGTGAATACAGATCGTCCTGCAAGTAAGCGTCTTCGATGCCAGCGTCCATGTTCGGATTGTCGTTGACCTCGATCACCACCACTTTGTCGCCGGATTGCTTGAGGTCGACACCGTAGAGGCCATCGCCAATCAGGTTCGCGGTCTTCACCGCCAGTTCCACCACCGCCCGCGGCGCTTCGTGAACCGCCAGGGTACGGCATTCACCGTTGATGTCCTGACCCTTGGCCTTATGGTTGTAGATCTGCCAATGGCCCTTGGACATGAAGTACTGGCAGGCAAAAATGGGTTTGCGGTTGAGCACGCCGATGCGCCAGTCGTATTCGGTGTAGAAGAATTCCTGGGCCAGCAACAGCACCGAATGCTCGAACAGTTCGGCCGTGGCTTCGAGCAAGGCCTGCTGGCTTTCGACCTTGATCACACCCCGAGAGAAACAGCCGTCGGGGATCTTCAACACCAACGGGAAGCCAAGGCGCTCGCCGACCCGCTCAAAGTCTTCCGGTCGCTCTTTGTAGAGAATCTCGGTGGCGGGCATGCCCAATTGATGACTCTTGAGCAGATCGGTCAGGTAAACCTTGTTGGTGCAACGCAGAATCGACGCCGGATCGTCCATCACGACCAGCCCTTCGCTCTCGGCTTTCTTGGCAAACCGGTAGGTGTGGTTGTCGACGCTGGTCGTCTCGCGGATCAACAGACCGTCGTATTCGGCAATACGTGCGTAGTCCTTGCGTTCGATCAGCTCGACGTCGATGCCCAACGTTTTGCCAACCCTGACGAAGTTGTCCAGCGCCTTGGCATTCGACGGCGGCAACGCTTCCTGGGGATCGTGCAGGATGGCCAGGTCATAACGGGCCACACGGCGGGAGCGCGGTACTCGCCAGATCTTGCGACTGAAACTGTCGAGTGAGTGGGCGAACTGATCTTCCTGATCTTCGCGTAACTTATGCAAGGCACCGGACTTTATCCCGTCAATGTGCCAGCCGTTAGTTCGACGAAACTCAACTAACAATATCGGACACGGAAAGACTTCAAACAACTGTCGCGCCAGATCCTGTAACGGCTCGATATGAGTCTTGCCGAAGTACAGCGTCAGGGTAAAACCTTCTGTGTCGCTGTAAAGATGATGACTGAGGGCTTTTTCCAAGGTTTTATCCAGATCATCCAGGGCCAGGCCATACAAGGACTTTCGAGTCAGTTCGCTGATGGTCCGCACCGACGGAATTACCTTGTGTCCGCGGGCTTCGGCCAGCAACGAGCAGTAGTAGCCGTGCCCCAGGTATTTGTAGCTGCGGCACAGGTTGATCACCTGGACCCGCTTGCCCCGCTCGTCATCACGGGTTTTTTCGAGGTATTCCTGTGCCGTCACGATGTCTTCACTGGGGAAGTAGGATGCCCAGTCTTCCTTGCGTTCTACGATGATAATCAACTGGCTGGAAGTTCTAACACCGTCATTTAAATAAGTTGCCGCCGGCAAAGTTTGCTCGGATACTTCGCGCCAATGACCCTGTACCGCTGACATAGTGATTGATCCGTTGGAGAACAAGACCTTTCCTATTAAGCACGAACTTTTTAGAAAGTCCCGTTTCGTTACGCAACTTTTACGGTGGTCATATGAATCTGGTTTTTCGCTTGGCGATGGTTGAAGACTTGCCAGCACTGCTGGAACTCGAACAACACTGTTTCACCACGGATCGGCTTAATCGTCGCAGTTTTCAATGGATGATCACCCGGGCCCACGGGCAACTGCTGGTGGCCCAGCGTGGCGAGCACTTGGTCGGTTACGCCGTGGTGCTGTTTCACCGGGGCACTTCGCTGGCGCGCCTTTACTCGATTGCGATCGCCACCGACGCGCGCGGCAGCGGCCTGGGCAAACAATTGCTCCAACGCATCGAGGCCTGCGCCCTTGAGCACGACTGCGCCTACCTGCGACTGGAAGTGCGCATCGACAACCCGGCAGCCATCGCTTTGTACGAGCGCAATGGTTACCGACGCTTCGCACTGATTCACGACTACTACCAGGACCATACCGACGCGCTGAGGCTGGAGAAGCGCATCCTCCAGCACCGCGACTCGCGCAACATCAAGGTGCCCTGGTATCAGCAGACCACCGATTTCACCTGCGGCCCGGCCTGTCTGCTGATGGGCATGGGCGCACTGCAAGCGGATCGCGTGCTGGAGCGGCGCGAAGAACTGCAGATCTGGCGCGAAGCGACCACCGTGTTCATGACTTCCGGCCATGGTGGCTGCAGCCCTCAAGGCTTGGCGCTGGCGGCATGGCGACGGGGTTTTGGGGTGCGTTTGCAATTGAGCATGGCCGGGGCCCTGTTTCTTGATGGCGTACGCGATGCGCATAAAAAAGAGGTAATGCGGTTGGTACACGAGGAATTCACCACGCAGCTACAGGAAACTGATGTGGAGCGAGTGATCGGCGGACCACTGAACCTTGCACGGTTACTGGACGGTGGCGGACAACCGCTGGTGCTGATCAGCAGCTATCGACTGACCCGTTCCAAATCGCCGCATTGGGTGATCGTCACCGATTGCGATGAAGAGTTCGTCTACCTGCATGACCCGGATGTCGATCACAGCCAGCATCGCCAACCCATGGACTGCCAGCATCTGCCGGTCAGCCATGGCGAATTCGACAAGATGAGCAGCTTCGGACGAGGCAAGTTGCGCGCGGCAGTGGTTCTGTACACCCGATCATGAGCGGCTACAGTGATGCGTTACTTCAGGCCGATCCTGTACAGGCCGCCGTCGTCCTCATCGGTCAGCACATACAAATACCCGTCAGGGCCTTGCCGCACATCGCGAATGCGCTTGTTGAGTTCGCTCAGCAATCGCTCTTCGTGAACGACCTTGTCGCCATCGAACTGCAAGCGAATCAACTCCTGGCTCACCAGCGCGCCGATAAACACATTGTGCTGCCAGGCTTTGAAACGGTCAGCGTCATAGAACGCCATACCGCTGAGGCCGGGGGACTTTTCCCAGACGTGGCGCGGGCCGACGGTGCCTTCGGCGGTCTTGCCCGTGGCTTCCGGAATCGGTTGGCCGGAATAGTTGATGCCATGGGTTGCCATCGGCCAGCCGTAATTCTTGCCACGCTCGATGATGTTGATTTCATCGCCTCCCTGGGGACCGTGTTCGTTTTCCCAGAGGGTGCCGGTCCAAGGGTTGAGCGCCGCGCCTTGCGGATTGCGCTGGCCGTAGGACCAGATCTCCGGGCGTACGCCAGCCTGACCGACAAAAGGGTTGTCATCCGGCACCTTGCCGTCCGGGTAGATCCGCACGACCTTGCCTTGCAGCTTGTCGAGGTCCTGAGCAGTCGGACGGTCATTGTTCTCGCCAAGGGTGATGAACAGATAGCCGTCGCGGTCAAACACCAGGCGCGAACCAAAGTGGTTGCCGACCGAAAGCTTGGGTTCCTGGCGGAAGATCACGTTGAAATCCTTGATGGCGGTGAGGTCGTCAGAGAGACGCCCACGCCCGACTGCCGTCCCGGCCCTGTCGCCCTCACCGCCACCTTCGGCATAAGACAAGTAGACCGTGCGGTCTTGCTTGAAGTCGGGCGATAACGCTACATCCAGCAAACCGCCCTGCCCCTTGGCCCAAACCTTTGGCACACCACTGAGCGGAGCGGACAGTTTGCCATCGGCGCTGACCACCCGCAGGTTGCCGGGCCGTTCGGTCACCAGCATTCCTTGGCGATCGGGAAGAAACGCCAAGGCCCAGGGATGTTCAAGCCCCTTGGTCATGGTCGTCACCTCAAGGGTGCCCTGTTCGCTTTTGAAGTTCTGGGTCGGCGCCGCGAAAACCGGCGCGGTGACAGTGATCAGTGCGCTGGCACACAGAGTGGCCAGAAGGGTTGTACGCAACATGCACGATTCCTTTTGTCGTTCGAATGGCTGGCAAGAACGCTGTCGTGCCGTTCAACGGTTGCTGGTGTTTGCGTCTCGATGAGGTGGATTGGGAATGAATTTCGGTGGAGTGGAAGGAGGCGAGCGATCCTGGGGATAGCGGTTGCCGATGCCACCATTGTCCAGCGTCGGAGGGCGCGGCACGGGCACTGTGTTTGGCCCACGAATGACCGGCGCGCCGGGTTGCGTGCCTTGCATGCTGTTGGGATTGGCCCGGCGAATCGGGCTGTTGTAAGGATTGCTGGAGTTGCCCGTCGGGCTCTGGGCCAACAGCAATGAAAAAGGTGGCGATGTGGTGTCAGCCTGGACCAGATTGCTCAGCACGCCACTCAGTGCCAACGCGGTGCAGCCGAGCACAAATCTGTTCATGGGGGAGCCTCTCGACATCAGGGGGATTGGAACTTCGATATCACGCTACGCCCGGGGTTCGGATTTGTTAACTAAAACCTCCTGGGCAAGATGTAACACGAAGTTGAGGACGCCGTTCATCCCCCGCTGGACTGGGCCGCAAGCCACTGAAACTTTTACGCCAGGACACAGGTCACCTGAACATCACTCGCGAGAAGACGACCATGGCACGGGCAATCTGGAAAGGCGCGATCAGTTTCGGTCTGGTGCATATCCCTGTGGCACTGGTCTCGGCGACGTCCTCGCAAGGGATCGATTTCGACTGGCTCGACAGCCGCAGCATGGACCCGGTGGGTTACAAGCGCATCAACAAGGTCACCGGCAAGGAAGTGACCAAGGAACATATCGTTAAAGGTGTGCAGTATGAAAAGGGCCGGTATGTGGTCCTCAGCGAAGAGGAAATCAAGTCGGCGCACCCGCTGTCCACCCAGACCATCGACATCTTTTCTTTTGTCGACAGCGAGCAGATCCCCCTGCAAAACATTGATACGCCCTACTACCTCGCGCCGGACAAACGCGGTGGCAAGGTCTATGCGCTGTTGCGCGAAACGTTAAGCCAAACCAATAAAGTCGCCCTGGCTCATGTTGTGCTGCACACGCGCCAGCACCTTGCGGCTTTGATGCCGCTGGAGTCGGCGATGGTATTGGTGATGCTGCGCTGGCCTGCCGAAGTGCGAAGCCTGGATACGCTTGAGTTGGGCAGTGAAGTCACCAAGCCCCAACTGGCCAAGGGTGAGCTAGAGATGGCCAAACGACTGGTTGAGGACATGAGCGCAGACTGGAGCCCCGAGGATTATCGCGACAGTTTTGAAGACAAGATCATGGCGCTGGTGGAGAAAAAGGCCAACGAAGGAAAAATCGAAGCTGTCGAAACGGCAACTGGTGAAGAGGAGCGTAAGACGGCGGATGTTATCGATCTGACCGAATTGCTTAAACGCAGCCTCGGCGGTAAGAGCACGGGCAAAACGAAGCCCGCTGCGAAACCCGCCGTAAACAAAAAAGCCACGAAGACTTCTCGTGGCTGATTGAAAGTTTGCGGTGAATATTACTGCCCCATCGCGAGCAGCCTCGCTCCCACAGGTGATCGCGATTAACTGTGGGAGCGAGCCTGCTCGCGATGGCGTTATACGCCGCAACAGAACATTCAGATCAGTACAAAAATCGCCAGCAATCCGCCAAAAATCGCCCACTTTTCGAGGTAGTAGAGCTTGCGGTTACGCTTCTTCAACGCTTTGCCACGCAGGCGTATCTTGTAGACCTTGGCGAACAAGCGGTTGAGACCGCCGGTCTTGTCACCCGCATCGTTCGGCGCGCCCGCCGCCGACATCACATGACGGCTGAACCAGCCATTGAACGCCGCCGCCCAGCGATACTTCAACGGCCGCTCAACATCGCAGAACAGAATGATGCGGTTCTGCCCGGTGGTGTTTTCGGCGTAATGAATGAAGGTCTCGTCGAACATGACCGCCTCACCGTCGCGCCAGTGGTAGTTCTCGCCATCGACGTTGATGTAGCAACCGGCATCGTTCGGGGTTTCCAGGCCCAGGTGATAGCGGTAGGAACCGGCGTACGGATCGCGGTGACGCACCAGCTTCGAGCCCGGCGGCAGCTCGGCGAACATCGCAGCCTTGATCGAGCCGATGCTTTGCACCAATTCGGTTGTGCGCGGGCAAAGTTTCATCGCCGATGGATGGCTGTCGCCGTACCACTTCAGGTAGAAACGCTTCCAGCCCGTCTTGAAGAACGAGTTGAAGCCGACATCGTCGTATTGATTCGAGCGCTTGATCTCCCCGGCCCTGAGCAGGTTCTGGCCCTCGGCGCGAATTTCTTCCCAATGGTCCTGCAACGGAGTGAGATCGGGAAAGTCGGCCGGGTTGAGAAAAGGCTTGTTGGGGATTTTCGAGAACATATAAAGGAAGCAGTTGATCGGCGCCAGAAACGTCGAGTGGTCGCTCAGTTGGCGCCCCAGCTTGTGGCGCACACGTCCGCGCAAGTGGACGTACGCGATGGATACAACATATATAGCGGCAATGATCAATTTCACAAAAATCGTCACACGTCAGAAGTGAACAAACTGCGTCCCTTGCCGATCGATCGGCCCGAGGGTCTTGTGCAGCGTCTGAATTAACAACAGCGGTCCTGAATGGCCCGTTCTTGAGCCTGCGCCGTCTGTCGGCAGCAGGTGACAGATGGCATTTTAGCCACAGTTTGTAACCAATAGTTATCCTTCAGATGTGAAAAACTGTCCACTGATGCTGCCAAAGTGGCCGTGCGGCCTTAACGCCCTATCGTTTAAAGAGCCAGACCAGTACAATCGCCGCCAAACATTACGCGCCCCCCTTGGTTGATGACGGGAATGAACCCCGTCTCAGCGCACTTCGACTCGGGCCAAGCGCTCCATATGCTGCTGTCCACTTATTGCCAGATGGACCTTCCGCTTCTGACCGGGATGCATTTCCTGTGGTTCGAAAACCGGAAACGGGTACTGAATCGGTACTGCCGCACCCCTAGCTACTCTGAATGCTTCGCAGGAAAAACCTTTGATCTCTACAGCTAACATCACGATGCAGTTCGGCGCCAAGCCGCTATTCGAAAACGTTTCGGTCAAATTCGCCGCGGGCAACCGCTACGGCCTGATCGGCGCTAACGGTTGCGGCAAGTCGACTTTCATGAAAATCCTCGGCAACGATCTTGAGCCGTCCGGCGGCCAGGTCATGCTCGAGCCGAACGTGCGTCTGGGTAAATTGCGCCAGGACCAGTTCGCCTACGAAGAATTCACCGTGATCGATACCGTGATCATGGGTCACGAAGAGCTGTGGAAGGTCAAGGCCGAGCGCGACCGTATCTACTCGCTGCCGGAAATGACCGAAGAAGATGGCATGGCCGTTGCCGAGCTGGAAACCGAATTCGCCGAAATGGACGGCTACACTGCCGAATCCCGTGCTGGCGAACTGTTGCTGGGCCTGGGTATCGGCATCGAGCAACACTTCGGCCCGATGAGCGAAGTCTCCCCAGGCTGGAAACTGCGCGTATTGCTGGCCCAGGCGCTGTTCTCCGATCCTGAAGTGTTGTTGCTCGACGAACCGACCAACCACCTGGACATCAACACCATCCGCTGGCTGGAAAACATCCTGACCCAGCGCTCCAGCCTGATGATCATCATCTCTCACGACCGTCACTTCCTGAACAGCGTGTGCACCCACATGGCTGACCTGGATTACGGCGAGTTGCGCCTGTTCCCGGGCAACTACGACGAGTACATGACCGTGGCGACCCAGTCCCGCGAGCAACTACTGTCGGACAACGCCAAGAAGAAAGCGCAGATCTCCGAACTGCAATCGTTCGTCAGCCGCTTCTCGGCCAACGCCTCGAAAGCCAAGCAGGCCACGTCCCGCGCCAAGGCGATCGACAAGATCCAGCTGGCTGAGGTCAAGCCTTCGAGCCGCGTGAGCCCGTTCATCCGTTTCGAACAAACCAAGAAGCTGCACCGTCAGGCGGTCATCGTCGAGCGCATGGCCAAAGGCTTCGACGGCAAGACCCTGTTCAAGGACTTCAGCTTCCAGGTTGAAGCCGGCGAGCGCGTGGCGATCATCGGCCCGAACGGCATCGGCAAAACCACCTTGCTGCGCACCCTGGTCAACGAACTGACCCCGGATGCCGGCACCGTGAAATGGACTGACGCCGCGGAACTGGGCTACTACGCCCAGGACCACGCGCACGACTTCGAAGACGACTGCAACCTGTTCGACTGGATGGGCCAGTGGACCCAGGGCGGCGAGCAAATCGTTCGCGGTACCCTCGGCCGTATGCTGTTCTCCAACGACGAGATCCTCAAGTCGGTCAAGGTCATCTCCGGTGGTGAGCAAGGTCGCATGCTGTTCGGCAAGCTGATCCTGCAAAAGCCGAACGTGCTGATCATGGACGAACCGACCAACCACTTGGACATGGAATCCATCGAGGCGCTGAACCTGGCGCTGGAGAACTACCCGGGCACGCTGATCTTCGTCAGCCACGACCGTGAGTTCGTATCGTCGTTGGCTACTCGCATTATCGAACTCAGCCCTAGCGGCGTGATCGACTTCAGCGGCACCTATGACGACTACCTGCGTAGCCAGGGCGTTGTGTTCTAAAAAGCTGCCGAAACTGAAAAGCCCTGTCCTGGTGACGGGGCTTTTTGCATTTCAGGGTCTGATCGTTCCACGCTCTGCGTGGAAATGCCTCAACGGACGCTCCGCGTTCGGCTTCTGATGGGACGCGGAGCGTCCCGGGCTGCATTCCCACGCAGAGCGTGGGAACGATTGGCTCAGGAGAAAGTAGTTAGCCTGCTTTCTTTTATTTTTCGCCCACGCCATGATGCGGTTCTCCTACCGCCGCCCGCGAACGAGCCCTCATGTCTGTGCAGCAGCTGCCACCGCAAAGCTCCCTGGCGATCACCCTGCAGATCGTCTCCATCGTCTTTTATACCTTTATTGCCTTCCTCTGCATCGGTCTGCCAATTGCGGTGTTGCCGGGGTATGTCCACGAGCAGTTGGGTTTCAGCGCGATCATCGCGGGGCTGACCATCGGCTCTCAATACCTGGCCACCCTGCTCAGCCGCCCGATGGCCGGGCGTCTGTCGGACAGCATCGGCACCAAGCGGGCGATTGTTTACGGGTTATCGGGGATTGTGTTGAGCGGCGTGCTGACGTTGATTTCAACGCTGCTGCAAAGTCTTCCGTTGCTGAGCCTGTTGATCCTGATCGCCGGCCGCTTGTTGCTGGGGATTGCCCAGGGCCTGATCGGGGTCGGCACCATCAGTTGGTGCATGGGTCAGGTGGGCACGGAACATACCGCGCGATCGATCTCCTGGAACGGCATCGCCTCCTACGGCGCCATTGCCATCGGTGCGCCACTGGGGGCGTGGTGATGGTCGGTGAACTGGGATTCGCCAGTCTTGGGATCGCGCTGTCGGTGCTGGCGCTCGCGGCGTTGGTGCTGATCCGAAACAAACCCTCGGTGCCGGTGATTCGCGGCGAGCGCCTGCCGTTCTGGGCGGTGTTCGGGCGCATTGCGCCGTTCGGCGCGAGCCTGAGCCTCGCCTCCATCGGTTACGGCACGTTAACCACTTTTATTACCCTGTATTACGTCAGCCGTGGCTGGGCCGGCGCGGCTTACTGCCTGACGGTGTTCGGCGTGTGTTTCATATTGGCGCGACTGTTGTTCATCTCCAGCATCAGCCGTTTTGGTGGATTCACCTCGGCCATTGCCTGCATGAGCATTGAAACGGTGGGCCTGGTGTTGCTGTGGCTCGCGCCTTCGACCGGTTATGCGCTGATCGGCGCAGGCCTGACCGGGTTCGGTCTGTCGCTGGTGTATCCGGCGCTGGGGGTCGAAGCGATCAAGCAAGTGCCCAATTCCAGTCGAGGGGCGGGGTTGAGTGCTTACGCGGTGTTTTTCGACCTGGCGCTGGCCATTGCCGGGCCGTTGATGGGCGCCGTGGCATTGAACCTGGGCTATTCGTGGATTTTCTTCAGTGCGGCAATGTTGTCTGTAACTGGTCTGGGACTGACGTTGTTACTGAAACGCCGCGCGATGGCCTGACACTCCTACAAGGATTTCTTATTGATCGGCGGTCTGCATTCCGGCGCGGGTCGGCTTGGCCAGGGCATGTGAGAAGAAACGCCCGGCTTCGGAAATCATGTTGCGATGGATGTCTTTGCGATCGACGCCATCGGCATCGGTACACAGCGCCGGCATGGCGATGATCTGCTCTTCGTTGCACGGCGCCAGGAACACAAAGTGCCCTGCCCCCGCCAGCAACTTGAAGTCCGGTGCAATCGGCAGTTTGCGCGCCAGGGCGGCGGCATTCTTGTCGAACGCCACCAGTTTGTCGCCGTCGCCGCTGTAGAGCAGCACCGGCACATGCACATCGGCCAGAGTATGGCGGCCAAACTTCAGGCTCAACGGCGCCATGAGCAGCAAGGCGCGAACCCGCGGGTCTGCCACCGGTTGCAAGTCATCACGATCCGCAATCAATTCGCCTTGGGTGTTGCAGGCATCGCGGTCGTCCGGGCGCTCCTGACAATAGCGGCGCAGACGGTCCAGGTCGGGTGTCGCGCCGGACAGAATCAGCGCCGTCTCCCCGCCCGCCGAATAACCGATTACACCGATCTGATCGGCATTGACGAAGGGCGCGAGCATTCGGTCGCCCAGCGTCGCGGTGATGGCTTCGGAAATCTGGATGGGCCGACCGTAAAGGTTACTCAACGTACCGAGGCGGCTGTGGTCCTTGGAGTTGTCACCGGGATGGATCACCGCCACCACCACAAACCCTTTGCGTGCCAGCGACGTGGCGAGGTCGTGCAAGGCCAGCGGGGTTCCGGTGTTGCCGTGGGACAGCATCAGCATCGGGAAACGGCCGATAGCGACTCGGGTGTCTTCGCCCGCTTCGACCGTGTAGCCCTCGAGGAGGCTGGAGTGTTCCTTGTCGCTGGAAGGATAGAAGGCGATGGCGCGCATCGGCTGCAAATCCAGAGGGTCAAGGAAACTCATCTCATGGAAGCCGACGCTCCAGTGAGGATGCGGCGCAGGCGCGGCGTGCACCGAGTTCAGGCTGCTGAGCAGGCAAATCAGCAAGGTTGCACAAAGACGCACCATGGAAGGTTCCACCTGGCTACTGACCGGGGACGTTAACCCTCGACTGCATGACTCGGGCCACTATTTAATGAAACTCTAAACAGCAAGAAACAGCCAGAAACAAAAAACTCCGTATCTGGCACTTGCGTGATCAGAATACAGAGTTTTTTGAGTGCTGCTCGAGCTGTTTGATTTTCTTTACAAAGGCCTTACGCGGCGGCGAACAACTGCTCGCTGATTTGCGTGTGCGCGTCGCTCATGGCTTTGGTGCGGACTTCGTCACCGTAGGCAAGGCCATGGGCACGGACGAACTCGAGGTCGGTGATGCCGATGAAGCCGAACAGCACCTTCAAGTACTCTTCGTGAGCCACGCCAGTCGCTTGACCGGCATGCAGGCCACCGGAAGTCGATACGATGACGACTTTCTTGCCACCGCACAGGCCTTCAGGACCGGCTTCGGTGTAACGGAAAGTCTGACCGGCGACGGCGATGCGGTCGATCCAGGCCTTGAGTTGGGTCGGGATGGTGAAGTTGTACATCGGAGCTGCAATCACCACGGCATCGGCGGCGAGGAACTCGGCCAGGGTGGTGGCACTCAACTCGGCTTCGTGCTGCTGGGCGGCATTGCGCAGTTCAGCGGTGGTGCCGGCGGCGACCAGGGTCGTGGCGGAGAAATGGCTGATGGCATCGGCGGCCAGGTCGCGGTAGGTCACCACGGCCGTCGGCTCGGTGGTTTGCCAGGCTTTAACGACTTCGCTACTCAGCTGACGGGAAGCCGAGTTGTCACCAAGAATGCTCGAATCGATATGCAGCAGTTTCATGGGGGGATCTCCAGGTGAGGATCGCTACGTGGCGATCTGATGGGGAGAATCCTACAGGCGAAACCAATAGCTGATTAGACTGCAACAATGCGATAGTTCGTCCCACTGATAGAACAATCGAGCACCCTCCATGCAAGACCTCAATGATCTGTACTACTTCGCCAAGGTGGTTGAAGCCGGAGGTTTCGCCGCGGCCGGGCGTTTGCTCGGCATTCCCAAGTCGCGATTGTCGCGGCGCATCGCCGAGCTGGAAGAGCGCCTCGGCGCGCGCCTGCTGCAACGCACCACCCGACAACTGAAGCTGACCGCCGTCGGTGAACGTTACTTGCGGCACTGTCAGGCAATGCTGCTGGAAGCCGAAATGGCCGACGAAGCCGTGGCCAGTATGTCCAGCGAACCTCGCGGGCGGTTGCGGGTGTCCTGCCCCGTCGGGTTGGCCCACGAAATTCTGCCGACAGTGATCAGCAATTTCCTTGAGAAGTATCCTCAGGTTCAGCTTGAAGTCATGTTGCTCAACCGCCGCGTCGACCTGGTGACCGAGGGCGTCGATGTGGCATTGCGGGTGCGTGATTTGGGCGATGAGGATCCGCTGTTGGTCACCCGACGTTTGCGCCAGGCGCAGATGGCGATGGTTGCCAGCCCCGGCTTTTTGCAAGGACGTAAAATCAATCACCCCGAAGACTTGAGAAAGCTGCCCGTACTCGGCGCCCTGGAAGCCGATCGCCTGGTGCATATCCGCCTGCTCGACCAACAGGGCAAAAGCTGCGACCTCACCCTCGAAGCGCGATTGGGCATCGATGACTTTATCGTGCGCAAGGCCTGCACCCTCGCCGGCCAGGGCTTTACCATGCTGCCGATGATGTATTGCGAGCAGGAACTGCAAGACGGCTCGCTGGTACAGTTGCTGCCCGACTGGTCGTTGCCTGGCGGCTGGCTGCAAGCGGTCTACCCTCATCGGCGCGGAGTGATGCCGGCCGTACGCGCCTGGCTCGACCATTTGATCGAATCATTCAATGCCTGCGGGGACCGACTGATATGAAAGCTGGACGTATGAGCGAAGAAGATGTCGCGCAATTCTGTCTCGCGCTGCCGGGTGCGCGGGAAGACTACAAGTGGGGTGGCGTAAGGGTGTTTTCGATTGCCGGGAACAAGATGTTTGCCTTGCAGAATCTGCGGGGCGAATCCCTGGCCTTCAAGGTCGACAAGGACTTGTTTCTCGGTCATTGCGACCGCCCGGGAATTCGCCCGGCGCCGTATCTGGCGCGGGCTCAGTGGATCATCATGGAAACGCCCTACCCGCTGGGCCGTGAAGAGCTGCAAGGTTTGTTGCAGCGTTCCCATCAATTGGTCGTGAGCAAGTTGCCCAAGCGCACCCAGGTCGGGCTGCTGCTTTAAAACAGCGCCAGCAGATTTGCACCCAGAAACAATTGATCGATCCAGAACACCTGATGCATCAGCAGGATGATCCAGAACACCAACTGATACGAGAGCTTGCGCGTCTTGTGACGGAACAGCTGCTGCGCCAGTAAGGCGCCCGGCCAGCCTCCGGCAAACTCCACCGCATGCAACACGTTTTCCGGCGTGCGCCAATGGTCAGAGCGTGCCTTGCGCTTGTCGCTCCAGTACAGCAAGAACGCCAGCAGGCTGACGACCCCGTAAGCCACCAGGGGAATCACCGAAACCCCACGCAGCCACAACGAGATCGAGCCAAACAGCGGCAACGCGCACAGGACCGCAAACACCAACAGTTTCAGCTGGAGATTGCGAATCACTCCTGAGGGCTTGCGTCCGGGGTTGTTGCGCGTGCTGCCATCATTCATGGCTTGACCGCCGTCCAGTCGACCCAGCCGAACTGCCAGGTGGCCAGGATGACCAGGCCGAACGCGATGCGATACCAGGCGAACGCCGCATAACTGTGACTGCCGATGAACACCAGCAAGGCTCTGACGGCAATCATCGCGAAGATGAACGCCGTGACAAAACCGATCGCGAACACCGGAAAATCAGACGGAACGAACAGGTCGCGATACTTGTAGCCCGAGTAAACCGCCGCAGCGACCATGGTCGGCATCGCCAGAAAGAACGAGAACTCGGTAGCGGTCTTGCGCGACAGCCCGAACAACAAGCCACCAATGATCGTGGAGCCGGAGCGTGACGTCCCGGGAATCATCGCCAGGCACTGGGCGAAGCCGACTTTCAGGGCATCTTTCCAAGTGATGTCGTCAACAGTTTCGGCATGCACTTCATGCTGACGCTTTTCGGCCCACAACATGACGATCCCGCCCACAACCAACGCCGTCGCGACAGTGATCGGGTTGAACAGGTACTCGTGGATCAAATCGGAAAAAATCACCCCAAGTACCACGGCCGGCATGAACGCAATCAACAGGTTCGCGGTAAAGCGTCGAGCGCTCGGCTGGGTCGGCAAACCGATGACCACATCGAAGATCTTGCGGCGGAACTCCCACACCACCGCCAGAATCGCCCCCAGCTGAATGATGATGTTGAAAGCGATGGCCCGTTCGCCACCGAAATTGAGCAAGTCCGCCACGATGATTTGGTGACCGGTACTGGAAATCGGTAAAAACTCCGTCAGCCCTTCTACCACCCCAAGTATCAACGCCGAAAAGGCAGTCCAAAGATCCATCAATCCCCCAAGAAGCAATGCGCTACGGCATGCCCCATTAATATTTTTTCACAACGTTGACTGCGGTCAGCGTCGCTGCTGCGCCGCACGCATAGAATCCGGACGAAACCATAAAAATTCCGTGAAAAATCGACTTGGATTCAGGTTTTTCCGCGCGGGGCCGAAATCCTATCAGACAAGTCTGATTAACGCTGCCGCGTTGTTGGACTTGGGTCGGATATGACCGATTGGCAAAGTGTGGTTGGATGCTGGCGATCATTTTTTACAAGAAAAAGAAACCGGAGTGACAGCGTTATGAACAGCTTGCGCAGTATGTCGATCAGCCGACGCTTGTGGCTCATCTTGATCGTGGCCGTCCTGATGCTAATGACGTTGGGCGTCTTGATGCTCAAGCAGATTCACGATGACCTGTACCAGGCCAAGGCCCAGAAAACCCAGCATGTGGTGCAAACCGCCAGCGGCATTCTGACTTATTACCATGGCCTCGAAACTGCCGGCACCCTCACTCGCGATGCGGCGCAGAAGCAGGCACTGAGCGCCGTTCGCGGTCTGCGTTATGACCAGAATGACTACTTCTGGATCAATGACCTGACGCCGGTGATGATCATGCACCCGGCCAACCCGAAACTCGACGGCCAGAACCTCTCGGCGATCCGCGACCCGGACGGTTTTGCCCTGTTTAATGAAATGGTCGCCGTCGCCAAGTCCAAGGGTGCCGGTACCGTCGACTATCGCTGGCCGAAACCGGGCGCCAGCGCTCCGGTAGAAAAAACGTCCTACATCAAACTCTTCGAGCCCTGGGGTTGGATAATCGGTTCCGGCGTGTATATCGATGACATGCAGGCCGAGTTCTATGGCCAGGTCTGGAAAGCCACATTCGTGGGACTGGTGATTGCGCTGATCATGGCGCTGCTGGTCATCCTGATCGCCCGCAGCATCGTGCGTCCCTTGCAGGAAACCGTGAACGCCATGGCCAACATCGCCAGCGGCGAAAGCGACCTGACCCGCAGCCTCGACACCCATGGCCAGGATGAAGTCACGCAACTGGCACGCCACTTCAACGCCTTCACCGCCAAGCTGCGGCTGGTGATCAGAGAGCTGCAAGTGTCCGCCAGTGCCTTGGGCCAGTCTTCCAGCGAACTGGGCAACGACGCCGCCCAGGCCCAGCAACGCAGTCAACAACAATCCCAGCAAATGGAACTGGTGGCCACAGCCATTAATGAAGTGACGTATGGCGTCCACGACGTTGCGAAAAACGCCGAGCACGCCGCCAGCGAAATGCGCGATGCCGAGTCTCAGGCGCAGCAAGGCCAGGTCAACATCGATGGCAGCCTGCAACAGATCGACAAACTGTCGTCGACCATCGATCAGGCAGTGGACGTGATTCGTACCCTGGCCGCTGAAAGTACGCAGATCGGCAGCGTTCTCGAAGTGATCCGTTCCATCGCCGAGCAAACCAACCTGCTGGCCCTCAACGCAGCCATTGAAGCTGCTCGCGCCGGCGAGCAAGGTCGCGGTTTTGCGGTGGTGGCCGATGAGGTGCGACTGCTGGCCCAGCGTACCCAAAAGTCCACGGCCGAGATCCAGTCGATGATCGAACGCCTGCAAAGTCACTCCGAAGCGGCGGTCAAAGTGATCGGCGACAGCAGCCGTGCATCGCAGTTGACCATCGAGCAGGCCGGCCTGGCCGGCGCCAGCCTGAATGCCATTGCCCAGGCGCTGCGCAACCTCAACGGGTTGAACGCCTCCATCGCCAGCGCGACCTTGCAACAGGCGCATGTGGTCGAGGACATCAACCAGAACGTCACCCAGGCCGCCGGTTTGTCCCACAGCACTGCGCTGGCCGCCGAACAGTCGAGCGTGGCCAGCGTCCACCTGAAGGAATTGAGTGAGCAATTGAACGGGCTGCTCAAGCAGTTCCGGGTGTAACGACGCCGAGCCTGCGTTCGGCGGTGTAGCAACTGTCGAGCAGCGCGAGCCTGCGTTCGGCGGTGTAGCAGCTGACGAGCAGCGCGAGGCTGCGTTCGGCTGCAGAGCAGTCGTCAATCCTGCCTGCGAGTTTTTTCTGATGCACCGCGGTGTCTGATTTCACGACTGCTTCGCAGCCGAACGCAGCCTCGCGCTGCTCGTCAGCTGCTACAGAGGATGCCGGTTCTACTTGGCCACGCCTGCCGTTACAATCGCCCCCCTCTTCGACTTTCCCCAAGGAACCTCCATGTCCGGGCTTGAACTGTTTGCCGCTGCCCTCGGTGTCATTGCCGTCTGGTTAACGGTCAAACAGAACCCTTGGTGCTGGCCGATCGGTCTGGTCATGGTGCTGCTTTATAGCTGGATCTTTTTTGAGGTAAAGCTCTACTCGGACATGCTCCTGCAAGTGATCTATGCCGCATTGCAGCTCTATGGCTGGTGGCAGTGGACACATGCGGGTGGCGCGCGACATGGTCGGCAGGTCAGCCTGCTCGACGGTAAATCAGTTGCTATCAGTCTGGCCATTGGCGCGGTCGGCAGTCTGTTGCTCGGCGCTGCAATGGCGAACTGGACCGATGCTGCACAACCCTGGCTCGATGCGGCACTCACTGGCTTCAGCCTGGTGGCGCAGTTATGGATGGCGCAAAAACGCGTTCAATGCTGGCCGTTGTGGTTCACCCTGGACATAATTTTCGTCGGGCTGTTTATCTACAAAGGCCTGTACCTGACTGCCGGGCTCTACGCGCTGTTCGCCGTGATTGCCGTGCAAGGCTGGCGGGAATGGCGGGCCGATCCGGCGTTGCGCACATGAAAGTCCTGGTACTCACAGGCCCCGAGTCCAGCGGCAAGAGTTGGCTGGCAGCCGAGTTGCAACAGCATTTCGGCGGGATTCTGGTAGACGAATATGTACGCTGGTTCATCGAACAAAACCCACGAGACACCTGCCTCGCCGACATTGCGCAAATCGCTCGCGGACAGCTGAAATGGGAAGACGAGGCACGCGCTGGGCAGCCGCATTTGCTGATTCTCGACACTCACTTGTTGAGCAACATTCTCTGGAGCCAGACCTTGTTTGGCGATTGCCCGACGTGGATCGAACAAGCCTTGCTGGCACGGCACTATGACCTACATTTGCTGTTGAGTCCTGAAACCGTGGACTGGCATGACGACGGACAACGTTGCCAGCCGCAACTGGCGGAACGTCTGGCATTTTTCCAGGCCAGCCGCCAATGGCTTGACCTGCACCATCAACCTTTCCAGGTGCTGCAAGGTGACTGGCAACAACGCAAGGACGCAGCATTCGAGGCTGTGACGCACTTGCTCAACACCTGAGCGCCCCCCACCGCTCTGCCGCAAATGTCCATTACTGAAACACCCTCCCCCGAGCAAACCCGCGTACTAAAGCGGTTCAAGCATTCCCGCAAGAACATGTTAAGCCACCGATACAACCTGCCTTCTGCGCCGTTAGCGAGCAAATGCCGCCAGCCTGGACGGCATTTTCACGTAGCGATGTCTCGGCGGCGTTACAAACTTTTTTGACTCTATCAACAAATAAAGCCAACTAACTGTTTTCAAAAGAAAAACCAAAACCGGCACACCTTCTGCTCTCTCCCTCGCAACGCTGATAAGGGCCAGCGTTCCACTTACAGAAGGAATTGCCGTCGTGGGGAAATTTGATAACAGCATTTATGGCCTCCTGCTGATCGGATGCGCACTGGGCTCAAGTGTCTGCATGCCCGTACAAGCTGACAACGGCATCATTATTATCAAACGTGATGTCCAACCGCGCATGGCAACGCGTGCTCCGATAATTCCCGATCCTAGCCCCACGACCGCCAACGCCAACCCGTCCAAACAAATCATCAGTCAAACGAACGAGTTGAGCGATGGCGACTTTGCCGGTGTTGCCAGTGGTGCAGGCATCTCCCGCCTGGTCACTCAAAACACCAACAACCTGGGCGGCAATATCAGCAACCAGACCCAGCTTTCCAACCTCCCCGCCGGGCGCTCTGGAAATGCCGGAAACGGTATTGCCAACATGGTCAATTCAAGCGTCCAGCAAGGCCTGGGTGCTCTGAAAGTCATAACGGGAGACCGTTAAGATGAATCGTACGCTGCTGATTATTGCCATGTTTTGCAGTGCATCGACCTTCGCCCAATCTCCCGTCATCAATAACGCCACCATCGACGGCTCGGGCACGCAGTACCAGGGCAACCTCGCGGTCAACCAGGCTGCCGGCGATCTACAGCAACAGGCTAACGCCCGGGCCATCGCCGCTGGCCATGGAGCCAATGCGACCACGCAGATTCGCCAACGACTGCGTACGGTGGTCGACCCCAGGATCGATGCGCGATCCAGCATTCAAGGCGACTCCTTCAGCCAGGGCAACGGTGTTCTGGGCGTCAACCAGAGCGCGGGCGCCAGCAACCAGCAGGCCAATGCCCTGCGTATAAGCATCGGCACACAGCCGCAAAGCATCGACGACAGCGTCCTCAGGCAACAGAACGTGGCGCTGATCATCAACTCCGATCCAACTGACTCTGCACCAGGCTATCGCCAGGTCGCTACCAGCGATCAGGCCTTCACCGGTAGCCGTGGGGTGATCCAGTTGAATCAGAGCGCAGGGGTGGGAAACCGAACGGCCAACACCCTGAGCGTACGGGTCATGGATTGACCCAAACAGGTAGGTACAACACTTAACCTAAAATAAGTACGGAGAACCACCATGAAACCTTCGATGGCAATAAAACCTCTGGTTTTTGCAATCGCTGCGGTCTTGGCTGTTGCTGCACAAGCTGGGCAAAACGATCGGCGTGGTCACCATCACAACGGTGGCCATCACACCCCTCCTGCAAAAATGATCCCTATCAGCGCGACTGCCAATGCTAACGACAGACAAAGCAGTACCGGCAACCGCATCTGGAATGAAGGGGTAGAAAACTCAGCCGAGATGAGTAGTTCGGCCGCAGGCGCGAGCGGCAACGTCGGCGTCAACGTGGCGGCAGGTTCCGGCAACCAGCAAGACAACGCCGCCGCGATCGCTAACGCAGCCTCCGACAACGCCGCGATCGATAACAGCTTCGTGTTCGGCACTGCCAATGCCACCGCTGACGTCAGGCAAACCAGCAACCGTAACCGCGTCGACAACTTCGGCGTAACCAACTCTGCCGTGATGAGTGGATCCGCCGACGGCAGCAGCGGCAACGTGGGTGTCAACATTGCTGGCGGCGATCTGAACCAACAGAAAAACACCATGGCAATTGCCAATACCAATGCTCCACTCGGTAGCGCAAGAGCCACCGCCTCCGCCAATCAAGACGGTCCTGGCCTGATAGTGAACAACACCGCTGACCGGACCTACCGCGTGGATACCATTACGGTTACCAAAACTGCTAGTGGTAGTGCCTCTCGCGAGAAGTCCTTCGAGGCTAGCGGCAGTCAAAGCGCTTCTTCGAGCTGGGCTGCGGCCGGTTCCAAAAGCTCCGAAGCCAGCGGTTCGCTTAGCATTGATGTAAGCGGTTCATCCGCCAGCGCTGCAAGTGGTTCCAACAGCAGCGCTGCAAGCGGTTCCAACAGCAGTTCTGCGAGCGGATCCAGCAGCAGCAGTGCTAGCGGTTCCAACAGCAGCAGTGCTAGCGGTTCTTCGAGTGCATCCTTGAGCGCTTCCTTGGGCGCTACTTTGGACGCAGAGGCGGCGGCGTCCAGGTCCACTACCTACAATAATGGCTTTGGCGATCGCACCCGCAGCAGCAGTTCCGAGGCATCGCTTAGCGCATCGGTTGACGCAACACTTGATGTAGCGGTA
Source organism: Pseudomonas sp. ES4 (assembly GCF_050586665.1). Taxonomy (NCBI): domain Bacteria; kingdom Pseudomonadati; phylum Pseudomonadota; class Gammaproteobacteria; order Pseudomonadales; family Pseudomonadaceae; genus Pseudomonas; species Pseudomonas sp. ES4. The sequence goes on from NZ_JBOBDO010000035.1 coordinate 31,875, forward strand.
GACAGATCGTACGACCGTTCGCGCGATTCCTCGTTCGACCGTTCACGCGACTCCTCGTACGACCATTCCCGTGACTCCTCGTACGACAAATCGCATGAATCCTCGTACGACAAATCGCGCGAATCGTCGTTCGAGAAAGCGTTCGATGCTTCGTTCGAGAAATCGACCGCGTCCTCGTACGATAAATCGGGCAGCAAGTCGTCCGAATCTGAGTACGCCAAAGCGGGAAGCTGGAGTGAAAGCAGCTCATATGATTTGAGCAACACCTACTCCTATCAAGTGCTGACTCCAACTGGCTGGGCCAACCCTGTGACCAACACTGCAACCCTGAGCGGTTCGGTGAATGGCGGCAGTGGCAACCTGGGCGTCAACGTAGCTGCCGGTGTGGGCAACCAACAAAGCAACTCGCTGGCCATTTCCAACCAGTCGTTCTGATTGCTGTCTCTGGAGGCCCCCTTACGGGGGCCTTTTTCAACACCACCAGAAGGCATCCCGCTATGCGCATTATCGCCTTGGCGTTCCTGCTTTGCGTGGCCAGTGTTATCGAGGCTGCACAACTGCCGCTTTCCGTCCTGCCGGGTGGCGGGTTGGTATATAAGCCGATCCAAAGCATTCGTGAGCGCAAGTTTTCCGACCTGGTACAGCAGAAAACCGACTTCAGTTGCGGCGCAGCGGCGCTGGCGACGATATTGCGCCAGGCCTATTGGCTGGATGTAGACGAAGAACAAATCATCGAAGGCATGCTGGCACATTCCGATCAGGATCTTGTCCGCGTCCAGGGCTTTTCAATGCTCGACATGAAGCGTTACGTGGAAAGTCTCGGCATGCGGGCCCGTGGTTACCGGGTAGCGACGGAAACGTTGAGCGAAATCAAAATTCCGGTCGTGGTACTCATGGATATCCGTGGCTACAAACATTTTGTAGTCATGCAACGGGTTCATAACGGCTGGGTATACATCGGAGATCCGGTACTCGGTCATAAACGTTACAAAGTCGAAGACTTTGTAAAAGGCTGGAACGGCATCATCTTTGCCGTCATCGGCCAGGGCTACGACAAAACCAATGCACTGCTCGACCCACCCCTGCCCCTGACCGCCAAGAACCGCATCAACACCTTCAGCCCGGTGCAAGACGCAGAGTTGATGGACTTCGGATTCATCCAAAGCGACTTCTTCTAATAACAAGGGAGCACGACGCTCCGGGAGCATTCCAATGAAGACTCCGATCTGGCTGGCCGTGGTTTGCCTGGCCGCCAGCCTGCCGACCCAGGCACAAACGCTCAAACCCATTGAACTCAACGATCACGAATTGGCATCCCTGCGCGGCCGCTATGTCATGCCGGGACGGATCATCAGTTTCGGCATCGTCATGACCAGTACTTGGCAAAATGCCAACGGTGAAGTGATCGGGGCAACGTCCTCGATGCAAATCCAACAATCGACCATCAAGCCACAATTCTATGTGTCGATAATCAATGAAAAAGGTTATGGCTCAGCGAGCTCGCAAGGCACCGGCACCGTGACCGGCGGCGGCGGCCTCAATACCACCGAAGGCGTCACTCAAGTCGTACGTGCTGCCGGCGACCACAACACTGCCTACAACAACGTTGATATCAACGTCACAAGGTCTAATCAGGCGCCAACAACGCAACAGCAGGGTCAGGCATTAGCCGCAGGCTCGACGCTGACCGACGCCAATGGCGCGGGCTCGCTGAGCGTTTCTTCGAACGGTACGGGTATGCAACTCAACATCGTGGCCAACAACAACCAGGGCAATACCGTACAACGCCTGGGCCAGGGTGGGCTGATGCAGAACACGACTTTGCTCGGCGCTGATAACCAGGTCCGAAACATCACGTCTCTCAATGTCGTGCTGCGTGACAACATGGCGACAGCCGGCTCGCTGAACGGCAATCTGGACCAGCTCAAAGGTCTTCGCACCCAGGGATTCTGATCTACGCTCAGTCTCATCAGATGAAGTCAGAAGGGACGGCTAACCCATGCACCGATCGTTTACGTTCAGAGCTATCGTTTGTTTGAGTAGCCTGGCCCCGGCGACACTGCTATACGCAGCACCGGACCCCCAGGTCGAATTATTAAAACAAGAACTCATGGAGTTGAAACAGCGTTACGAAGCACAGCAGAACGCATTGATGGTACTGGAGCAACGCGTTCGCCAAGTCGAAGAAACACCTGCAACACCGGCTCCCAAACGCCTGACCAAATCCCCCGCCGAAACGCCAAAGGGTGGCCAGACGCTGGCCGCTGGTGCGCCGGGAACCACAGGCAGTTCATATGGCCAGTCGCTCAAGGATGATTCGGAGCCTGCGCAAAGCGTTTCCAACCTGTACGACGAAGCCAGCGGCTTCTTCGGTGGCGGCAAGTTCAGCTTCGAAACCGGCCTGACCTACACGCATTACGATACCCGCGCATTGGTACTTAACGGCTTTCTGGCCCTGGACTCGATTTTCCTCGGCAACATCAACATCGACCGTATCAAGGCAGATAACTGGACCCTGGACCTGACCGCCCGCTACAACACCGGACAACGCTGGCAGTTCGACATTAACGTCCCCGTGGTTTATCGCGAATCAACGTATTCCTCTGGTGGCGCCGGCGGCGCAGGCCCGGTGACGACGGACGCCACCGTTACCCGCGATCCGACCATCGGCGACGTGAACGTTGGCGTTGCCTACAAGTTTCTGGATGAGTCGGCCAACCTGCCCGATGCGGTCGTTACACTGCGCGTCAAAGCACCAACCGGTGATGACCCTTACGGCATCAAGCTGGTTAATGACCCGGGCAACGATAACCTTTCGGTTCCCGAGGACTTGCCTACCGGTAACGGTGTCTGGTCGATCACCCCGGGTATCTCGCTGGTCAAGACCTTCGACCCGGCCGTGCTGTTTGGCAGCCTGGCCTACACCTACAACATTGAAGACTCTTTCAGCGACATCAGCCCTCAGGTCAACGCCAAGGTGCCCGGTGACGTGAAACTGGGCAATTCCTGGCAGGTCGGCGCCGGCATCGCTTTCGCCTTGAACGAGAAGATGAGCATGTCGTTCTCGTTCACCGACCAGTTCGCCCGCAAGAGCAAGATCAAGCCGGACGGTGGCGATTGGCAATCGATTACCAACAGTGATTACAACTCGGCCAACTTCAACATCGGCATGACGTTGGCAGCAACCGATAACCTCACGATTGTTCCCAACCTGGCCATCGGCCTGACCGACGACTCGCCAGACTTTTCCTTCAGCCTGAAATTCCCGTATTACTTCTGATTCGGCACCCACAAAAAACCCGCTTTTTCAGCGGGTTTTTTGTTGATCCTGCAATCGCTCAACGTATCTGATGCTTGTGCAACAACCGGTAGAAGGTAGGCCTGGAGATCCCCAGCACCTTGGCGGCGATGCTCAGATTATCGCTGTGGCGGTTAAGCACATCGCACAGGGCCTGGCGCTCTGCCCGGTGCTTGTAATTTTCCAGCGTGCCCATCGGCGCGGCAATGACATGCTGGCTGATCAGGCCCAGGTCTCGCGCTTCGATCTGCCGGCCTTCGGCCAGTACCAACCCGCGACGTACCCGGTTGGCCAGCTCGCGCACATTGCCCGGCCAGTCATGCTTGCCCATGGCAATCAACGCGTCTTCACTGAAGCTGCGCGGACGGCGGCCGGTTTCATGGCTGTAGAAATGGGAAAAGTGGTTGGCCAGCATCGACAGATCGCCATTGCGCTCACGCAAGGGCGCGGTCGCGACCTGCAACACGTTGAGGCGGTAATACAGATCTTCGCGAAAGAGCTTCTTCTCGATCGCAGCCTCAAGATCGACATGGGTCGCGGCCAACACCCGTACATCCACGGGAATCGGCTGACTGCCGCCTACCCGCTCGATGTGCTTTTCCTGGAGGAAACGCAACAGGTTCGCCTGCAGTTCCAGGGGCAGATCACCGATTTCGTCGAGAAACAGCGTGCCGCCGTTAGCCGCTTCGATCCGCCCGATCTTGCGTTGATGGGCGCCCGTAAAGGCCCCCTTCTCATGGCCAAACAGTTCGGACTGGATCAAGTGTTCGGGAATTGCGCCGCAATTGATCGCGACAAAGGGTTTGCTGTGACGTTGGGATTGTCGATGGAGCGTGCGTGCGACCAGTTCTTTACCGGTACCGCTTTCACCTCGGATCAATACCGGAGACTCGGTGGGCGCCAGCTTGCTCAGCAACTTGCGCAGTTCGCGAATGGGTTTGCTGTCGCCAAGCAGTTCGTGTTCAGGCGAATCAATGTGAACCGTGCCTTGCCCACGCAGGCGTGCCATCCCGAATGCCCGGCCCAGCGTCACCTGAACCCGGGATACATCGAATGGCAAGGTATGGAAATCGAAGAACCATTCGCAGACAAAGTCTCCGACATTCTGCAAGCGCAGGACTTCCTGGTTGAGGACGGCGATCCATTCGGTACCGCTACGGCTGATCAGCTCTTTGACGGCTTCCGGGTGTTCGAGGTGAAAAGGTTGCAAACGCAACAGGCCGACATCACAGGTTTTATCGGCAACATTTTCCAGGGTACAGCTGTCAACATCCCAACCCACAGAGCGCAAACCCGGCAGCAGACGATAACAATCGTCGCAAGGGTCCACTACTAACAGACGTCGTAAGGCAGGCACTTCGATCATGACTGTTCCTTGGCGCCAAATTTATGAAATATTATTAAAAACAGTCGTTTGGCGGATCTGGCTGTAACGTTAGCAATAATTTGACGTGACCTTGTATCGTTTGACTATAGAGCGGTTGCGTTATTAGTTATAAGAAGCGACTTGGTTAGTTACCTAACGAGTCATTCCTTTCATTCAGCTTTCAACGCCTGTCCAAATCTTGAACCCATCAAAGAAAGTTGATATTTCTTTTAATTGTATGTGACCCGCCCCCCGGTTGCGGGCATCAGTACAAGTAACCAGCCGAACGGTAAGCCCAACCGACGGCACATCACTTGATTGGGCATACAGAGAGAAAACCCCATGAACGCCCCGCTCCGCATCAACGAAGCTCTTTTGATTGCCGACCGCGCATTCCAACCGTTCCAGTGCGTGGCCTGGGCCCCACAAGATGGTAATGGCGAACTCTGCCTGACCGTTATCGACCGCACCAATACCCGCAGCATCGGCCGCAAGCAGATCCCAAGCAGCGCCTATACCGATCCTGCGCAACTTGAATGCCTGCTTGAAGCGGCACGTGCGGAATTGAGCGAGGAGGGTTACAAACTCCAATCGTGGTCAATGCCACACTAAGCGTTTTTGCGGGTTACCAAAGGGTAGCCCGCGCCCTCCCCCGATTACTTTTCGAAACCGCACACGCCTAACTACTTGGCAGGCTTCTCAGTGGGTCGAAAAGACACTGTTCTGGCACACAGCGACCCTCCGCCTGTTAGTTATGACAGTTGTGCATTCAGCCGTTCAGGGATTGAATGTTTCCTTATACAGTCGCCACCCAAACTCCCGGTTCAGGACGACTCGCAAGGAGCTGCGTGCATGTCAATCCAGACCGCGTTTGCATTACCGGCAACCCTGAGTGACGCCGGCAAACTTGATACAGCCTTCGCCTCGTCCGGCAAAACCCAAGTGTATTTCGCTGGCAGCCTTTCAAGCATGGCCAACGGAGTTGCGATTGATTCAAGCGGCAGATTGTTAGTCGCAGCGAAGGTCGGAACGCCAGGCGGCAGCCGCTTCGGCCTGGCTCGCTTACTCGAGGACGGCTCGGCGGATCTGGCGTTCGGCAACCAAGGCAGCGTCATCGGGCAATTTCAACACGGCTTTGAAGCCATGGCCGGCAAAGTCCAGGTACTGGCCGATGGGCACATACTGGTAGCCGGCCTGCATTACGAAAATGCTCACCGGACAGTGCCCGCCCTCGCCCTGTTTGATCAGCATGGGCGGCCGGCACAATGTTTTGGCGACAATGGCCGCTGCGTCGTGCGTCTGCCGGGCGATCTTTCCCAAGGCGTGCGTGACACCTGGCTACCCCCCGGCGTACCGGGCGCAGAAGCCTGTGATGTCTGCGTGCAGGAGGATGGTCGGATCCTGCTACTGGCCAATCATCACTTCGAACTGTCCGATCATGTCGGCATGCTGATACGGCTCAACACCGACGGCTCGCTGGACAACACCTTCAACGGTCGTGGCTTCGTGATTGCCAGGCACTTGTTGATGAACACCTGGCTCAGCAGCCTGATAGTGCAACGAGACGGCCGGATCCTGGTGGGCGGCTCGATCAACTTTCCTGAAGAAGGTCTGTTGGCCCGCTATCACATCGACGGCAGGCTCGACGATTGTTTCGCCGTGGATGGTTTCATGACCTTCAAGGCACGTGGCTATAGCGCTCAGGTCAGCCAGATCGTCCAACACGAAAACGGTGATGTGCAGTGCTTTGGCAGCAGCCGCGACCCGATGCACTGCCTGGCACTGAAAATACACAGCAACGGGCGCCCGGACATTCATTGCAATGGAGGCCAGGCCCAATTGCTGGAAATCGGCCACAGTGGCTGCCAGTGGACCGACGCAACGGCACTGCCGGACGGCAGCGTGGTGACGGTCGGAGCCACGATCGGCGGCGTCGAGGCGGATTTCATTCTGGCGCGACATCTACCCGACGGGCATCTCGATCGCAGCTTCGGCAATGGCACCGGTTGGGTTCGCACCCGCCTTGGCCGCAGCCTGGATACCGCGACTTCAGTGGTCATGCAGGCCGATGGAAACATTGTCGTAGGCGGTTATTCACTCGATGGCAATTATCGGGCGGTTGTCGCGCGCTATCTGGGATAGGCCCGCACAATATTCTTGCACTTGATCTTCCCTTGCTCTTACGGCAAGTTGCGCGCTTCTTAATACAAGGAGTAGCCGATGCCCGGTTCAATGGCTCAGGCGTTCGCGCACAATTTTCTCGGGCATTCACCCCGTTGGTACAAGGCAAGCATTGTCGGCTTCCTGATTCTCAACGCATTGGTGTTTTGGACCGTCAGCCCGGTAGTGGCCGGTTGGCTGCTGGTGCTGGAGTTCATCTTTACCCTGGCGATGGCGCTCAAGTGTTATCCGTTAATGCCCGGCGGCCTGCTGGTGATCGAAGCACTGCTGCTGAAGATGACCACGCCCCAGGCACTCTACGACGAGCTGGTGCACAACTTCCCGGTGATCCTGCTGCTGATGTTCATGGTGGCCGGCATCTACTTCATGAAAGACCTGCTGCTGTTTCTGTTCTCACGGCTGCTGCTCGGGGTTCGCTCCAAGGCGCTGCTGGCATTGATGTTCTGCTTCCTCTCGGCGTTCCTGTCGGCGTTTCTTGACGCCTTGACCGTGACCGCCGTGATCATCAGTGCAGCCGTCGGGTTTTACTCGGTGTATCACCGCGTCGCCTCAGGCAACGATCCGCGTCAGGACAGTGAGTTTGGCGATGACCAGCACCTGCCCACCCTCCATCACGCCGACCTCGAACAATTCCGCGCCTTTCTGCGCAGCCTGCTGATGCATGGAGCCGTGGGTACCGCACTGGGCGGTGTTTGCACATTGGTAGGTGAGCCGCAGAACCTGCTGATCGGCCACGAGATGGGCTGGCACTTTTCTGAGTTCTTTCTGAAAGTCGCCCCGGTTTCATTGCCGGTCCTGGTGGCGGGCCTGGTGACCTGCGTCCTGCTGGAGAAACTTCGCTGGTTCGGTTACGGCACGCTGTTGCCGGACAACGTGCGCGCGATTCTGGCCAACTACGCGGCAGAAGACGATGCCGAACGCACCTCGCGCCAACGTGCAGCGCTCATCGTGCAGGGATTGGCAGCGCTGATTCTGATTGTCGGGCTGGCGCTCCACATTGCCGAGGTCGGCCTGATCGGCTTGATGGTGATTGTGCTGATCACCGCATTCACTGGCATCACCGACGAGCACCGAATCGGCAACGCGTTCAAGGACGCCATGCCGTTTACAGCGCTGTTGGTGGTGTTTTTCGCGGTGGTGGCGGTGATTCACGATCAGCAGCTGTTCACCCCGTTGATCCATTGGGTGCTGGCGCTGCCAGCGGATCAACAACCGGGCATGCTGTTTATCGCCAACGGCTTGCTGTCGGCCATCAGCGATAACGTGTTCGTCGCGACCATTTACATCACCGAAGTCAAACAGGCCTTCATCTCCGGCCACATGAGCCGAGAGCATTTCGAGACGCTGGCGATTGCGATCAACACCGGCACCAACCTGCCGAGCGTGGCGACACCCAATGGTCAGGCTGCGTTTTTGTTCTTGCTGACTTCAGCGATCGCACCGCTGATTCGCCTGTCGTACGGGCGGATGGTGTGGATGGCGTTGCCGTACACCGTGGTGATGGGTGTTCTTGGCTGGTATGCCGTGAGTTATTGGTTGTAACACCGACCAAAAAATATGGGAGCGGGCTTATGTGGCGAGGGGGCTTGCCCCCGTTGGACTGCGCAGCAGTCCCATTTTTTGGGGCCGCTCCGCGACCCAACGGGGCAAGCCCCCTCGCCACACAAGCCCGCTCCCACAGGTTTTTTGCATGAGTTATCGAGGGAGGATGTAGCGCTCGATTGCCTGGGCCGCACCCTCTTCGGTATTGGCGCCCGTCACCACGTCCGCCTGGCGCTTCACCGCCTCTTCCGACTGCCCCATGGCGATCGACAAGCCTGCGCGGTGAAACATCGCCGGGTCATTGCCGCCATCGCCCAGCGCCGCGGTCTGCTCCAGCGGTACACCGAGAAATTCAGCCAGTGTCACCAGCGCTGCACCCTTGTTGGCTTGCATGGCGGTCACGTCCAGATAAATCGGCTGTGAACGGGAAACCTGTGCCTGGCCTTCCACTTTGGGCAGCAGCAGCGCTTCCAGTTCAATCAACAACTGCGTGTTGTTGCTGGTGGCGACGATCTTGTCGATACGTTCCAGGTACGGTTCAAAACTCTCGACCACCACTGGCGGATAACCCAGGCCGTGCTGTTCACGAGGCACCATTGGGCCGTTCGGATCTTTGAGCAACCAGTCGCCACCACTGAACACCCAGATTTCGATGTCCGGCCGGTCGGCAAACAGCGCTAATGCCGTCAGCGCAACCGTCGCCGGCAAGAAATGTGCGACCAGCAAACTGCCGTCCGGATTAACGATGGTGCCGCCATTGAAGGCTGCCGTTGGCAAGTCGACGCCCAGGGCTTCGATCTGCTGCAACATGGCTTTGGGTGGGCGGCCGGTGGCGAGGCTGAACAACACGCCCGCCTCGCGCAATGAACGGACGGCTTCAATCGTGCGTTGGCTGAGGCTGTGATCGGGCAGCAACAAGGTGCCGTCCATGTCACTGAGCAGAAAACGAATGGGTTGCGCTGTATCACTCATCCGAGGCCGTGCCAGACGCGACCATCGCGAGTCAGCAGATCTTCTGCAGCCTGCGGGCCGTCTTCGCCAGCGGCATAGCTCTGCACGCTCGCGTCCTGCTGCCAGGCGTCGAGGAACGGCTGCACGGCGCGCCAGCCATTCTCGATGTTGTCGGCGCGCTGGAACAGCGTCTGATCGCCAGTCAGGCAATCGTAGATCAGGGTTTCATAGCCGGTGGACGGCTGCATTTCAAAGAAATCCTTGTAGGCAAAGCCCAGTTCGATATTGGCCATTTTCAAGGCTGGGCCAGGCCGCTTGGCCAGCAGATCGAACCACATGCCTTCGTTGGGTTGAATCTGGATTCGCAGATAGGTCGGTTGCAGTTCATCGACCTCGGTATCGCGAAACTGCGCATACGGCGCCGGTTTGAAGCAGATGACAATCTCGGTGTCACGCACGCTCATGCGCTTGCCGGTGCGCAGATAAAACGGCACGCCGACCCAGCGCCAGTTGTCGATCATGACTTTCAGCGCGACATAGGTTTCGGTATTGCTGTCGGGCGCCACGTTGTTTTCCTGGCGATACCCCGGCAACGGCTTGCCGTCGATTTCGCCGGGCGTGTATTGGCCGCGTACCGAATTGGCCAGCGCTTCCTCGACCGACCAAGGACGAATCGCACCGACCACCTTGGCCTTCTCGCCGCGTACTGCGTCGGCGCCAAAGGCAGCCGGCGGCTCCATCGCGACCATCGCCAGCAATTGGAACAGGTGATTGGGCACCATGTCCCGCAAGGCGCCGGTGTGCTCATAAAAACTGCCACGGGTTTCCACGCCGACGGTTTCGGCGGCGGTGATTTGTACGTGGTCGATGTAGTGGTTGTTCCAGAACGCTTCGAACAGACTGTTGGAAAACCGGCTGATCAGAATGTTCTGCACGGTTTCCTTGCCAAGATAGTGATCGATCCGGTAGATCTGGTTTTCCGTCATTACCTTGAGCAAACAAGCGTTCAAGGCTTCCGCCGTTGGCAGATCGGAACCGAAGGGTTTTTCGATCACGACCCGTCTGAACGCTTCCGGCGACTCTTGCAGCAAGCCGGAGGCGCCGAGACGACGCACCACCTCACTGAAGAAACGTGGCGCAGTGGCCAGGTAGAAGACGGCATTGCCGGTGCCGCTGTCGGCGATTTTCGCCGCCAGGGCTTGATAGGTGCTGTCGTCCAGGAAGTCGCCCTGGACGTAGCTGATGCCTTTGGCCAACTTGGCCCACAAGGCCGGGTCAAGGGCATGCTCGCCCTTGCCGACCTTGGCAGCCACTTCGGCCCGAATGAAGTCTTCGAGTTTTTTCGCAAAGGCTTCATCGGTGATGGCGTTGTGGTCGACGCCGATGATCCGCAGTCCATCCCCAAGCAGACCGTCACGACTCAGGTTGTACAGCGCCGGCATCAGCAGACGCTTGACCAGGTCACCGTGGGCACCGAACAGAAACAGCGTGGTCGGTGGTGCGACTTCTGCCTTGGATTTATTGCGGATCAAGCGGGTCATTTTTTCGAAGTCTCCACGTGGCCACCGAAGCCGAAACGTTGGGCCGAGAGAATTTTGTCGCCAAAGGTGCCTTGCCCGCGCGACCGATAGCGGGAGAACAGCGAGTTCGACAGCACCGGTACGGGCACCGATTGCTCCATGGCGGCTTCGATGGTCCAGCGACCTTCACCGCTGTCAGCTACCGAGCCTGAGTACCCGTCGAGTTTCGGGTCGCTGGCCAGCGCGTCGGCGGTCAGGTCGAGCAACCAGGACGACACAACGCTGCCACGACGCCAGACTTCGGCGATGTCGCCTACGTTCAGGTCGAAACGCTGGTCTTCCGGCAGGTTGGTGCTGGCTTTGGTCTTGAGGATGTCGAAGCCTTCGGCGAAGGCCTGCATCATTCCGTATTCGATGCCGTTGTGGATCATTTTCACGAAATGGCCAGATCCGGCCGGGCCTGCGTGGATGTAACCGCGCTCGGCACGGTCGTCTTCGGACTTGCGGTCCTTGGTCCGAGGGATGTCACCCAGGCCCGGTGCAAGGCTGTCGAACAGCGGATCAAGGCGCTTAACCACCTCGGCTTCGCCACCGATCATCATGCAGTAACCACGCTCAAGGCCCCAGACGCCGCCGGAGGTGCCGACGTCGACGTAGTGCAGGCCTTTCTGCGAGAGGGTTTTCGCCCGGCGGATGTCGTCCTTATAGAAGGTGTTGCCGCCGTCGATGATGGTATCGCCAGCTTCGAGCAGGGTGCTCAGGGTGTCGATGGTGTCTTCGGTCGGTGCGCCGGCCGGCAGCATCACCCACACCGCACGTGGCTTGGCCAGGCCAGCGACCAACGCTGGCAGGTCGATGACGCCAGCGGCGCCTTCTGCGGCCAGGGTGTCGACAAAGGCGGTATTGCGGTCGTAAACAACGGTGGTATGCCCGTTGAGCATCAGGCGCCGCGCAATATTACCGCCCATGCGGCCCAGTCCAATAATCCCGAGTTGCATGTGCTGATGCTCCTTACTACAAATAAAGTGTGTCAAAGGTTATAGCCCAACGTGACTAATGAGGGTTAGTCCAGAGCGCTGGCACATAGTTTCCGGGCATTGTGCCCGATTCAGATTGATAACGTCGGTAATCGAGCCGAAGACACAACGACCATGAAAAATAAAAAAGTTCCCTTCAAGGGCAAAAGAAATCAAAATCGGCGCCGATAGTAAATAAGCACCCGATGTCGGGGGCAGGTTTACAGTTGAGACAGCCATTTGCGAGGTGAGCAATGGGCACAGTACAAGCAGCACGGCCAGCACAAACCCTTTACGTCACGATTCGTCGCGATGAATTGCGCCAGTTGAAAGACGAGCGCGACCAATTGAAGCAGGAGCTCGCGCAATTGCGCTTGTTGACACAAAGCAATCAGGCCCAGCCTTTGCCCGTCACTCACCGTGTGCCTCACGCCTGATCCCCTCGCTTGATTCGGAAGCAGCCCATTGCTGTTTCCGACCTGCCATTCCCTCTTTGCCAAACCCGGCAACATCACGAAGTTTTCACATCCGTTTGTTGATACTCCGGCTCATTATGGCCGCTCGGTATCCGCGCGGTGCCTGTTCGTCGGTGACGTCGATGTCCCGACGATGAAAGTGATGACTGGCTGGAGCGCTGAATGGCTTTGTTTAAACGCAGCAATACGTCTGCGAATGGTTTCGACTGGACAGGATTTCTCTGGCTGTTCCTGTTCTTCTGGTATTTTTCCGGCATTACCCAACTGCTGATCCAACTGACAGGCACCTCTGGTTTCAGCGGGTTCCGCCAGGCCTTTGTGATGAGCGCCCTCTGGCTTGCGCCGATGTTGCTGTTCCCCAAACAGACACGTGTCATGGCGGCAGTCATCGGTGTGGTGCTGTGGGCCTGTTCAATGGCCAGCCTGGGCTACTTCTTCATCTATCAGCAGGAGTTTTCCCAAAGCGTCATCTTCATCATGTTCGAGTCGAACATCTCTGAAGCCGGCGAGTACATGACTCAGTATTTTGCCTGGTGGATGGTGGCGGCATTCCTCGCCCACACCGCTTTCGCTTACTTCCTCTGGACTCGCTTGCGCCCGGTGTACATGCCCCGCGGTCGGGCACTGGTGGCTGCAACGGCGATTGTGGTGGCCGTGGTCGGTTATCCGCTGATAAAGCAAACCGCGCGTACCGGCAGCCTTGCCAGCGGTTTCGAGAAGTTTGAAACCCGTATCGAGCCCGCCGTGCCTTGGCAGATGGCCGTGGCTTATCACCGTTACCTCGATACCCTGGCGGGTATGCAAGACATGCTCCATAGCGCGAGCAAGATCCCTCCCCTGCACAATCTCAAGGATTCGGCGGCCAGTCAGCCGGCGACCCTGGTGCTGGTGATCGGTGAGTCCACCAACCGTCAGCGCATGAGCCTGTACGGCTACCCTCGGGAAACCACCCCGGAGCTGGACAAGCTCAAGGATCAACTGGCGGTCTTCGATAACGTCATCACCCCACGCCCTTACACCATCGAGGCGTTGCAGCAGGTTCTGACCTTCGCCGATGAAGAAAACCCGGACCTGTACCTGTCGACCCCGTCGCTGGTCAGCATGATGAAACAGGCAGGCTACAAGACCTTCTGGATCACCAACCAGCAGACCATGACCAAGCGCAACACCATGCTGACGACCTTCTCCGAGCAGGCCGACGAGCAGGTGTACCTGAACAACAACCGTAACCAGAATGCCGCCCAGTACGATGGCGACGTGATCGAGCCGTTCAACAAGGCCTTGGCCGACGCTGCGCCGCGCAAGCTGATCGTCGTGCATTTGCTCGGCACGCACATGAGCTATCAATACCGCTATCCGTCGTCCTTCGACAAGTTCAAGGACCGCAAAGGCGTTCCCGACGGTGTGCGTGACGATCAGGTGCCGACGTACAACAGCTATGACAACGCGGTGCTGTACAACGACTTCGTGGTTTCGAGCCTGATCAAGGACTACGCCAAGTCTGATCCGAACGGCTTCCTGCTGTACCTTTCCGACCACGGTGAAGACGTTTTCGATTCTCCTGGTCACAGCACCCTTGGCCGCAACGAAAGCAAACCGACGGCGCCGATGTACACCATTCCGTTCATGGCCTGGGCCTCGCCGAAATGGCGCGAAAACCATGACTGGAGCTTTGCCGGTGATCTGGGGCGGCCTTACAGCAGCTCGCACCTGATCCATACCTGGGCTGATCTGGCGGGTCTGAGCTTCGATGAACTGGATCGCAGCAAGAGCCTGGTCAGCGACAGTTTCAAGCCACGGCCATTGATGATCGGCAATCCTTATGAGCGCGAGCAAAAGGCATTGATCGACTTTAGCCTGATGAAACCCAAGGCCCTGCCAGGCGCTACGGCAGCCGTTCAGAAGTAATCCTTTCAGGGGCCGGTTCCGGCCCCTTTTTCCTGTGCCTTTGCGCGGCGGCGCTGCCCGAAACGCTGCAAAGATAATAATTATTCTCGTTTATAGCTAAATCCCGCCTCTCCCCTTCGTCTTTGAACAAACGGAAATTTTCCCTCGAAGACAAGGAGTCGGTCGCGATGTTCGCGCCTATCACCCGTTCCATGACCTTTACCCTGGGCCTGTGCAGTGTCGCCCTGTGCCCCGACTTGCTGGCTGACACCAGCCCAGATAAAGAACCCGCCCGCACCCTCGAACTGGGCGCCACCAATGTCACCGCCCAGGGCTTGGGCAGCACCACCGAAAACACCGAGTCGTACACCACGGGCGCCATGAGCACGGCGACGCGCCTGAACCTGTCGATCAAGGAAACGCCGCAATCGGTGTCCGTGGTCACGCGCCAACAAATGGACGACTTCAAACTCGGCACGCTGTCCGAAGCCATGAGCCAGACCACCGGCGTGGTGGTTCAGCACAACGATTCGGACCGGGTCAGCTATTCGTCCCGGGGTTACTCGATCAGCAATTTCCAGATCGACGGCATGCTGAACACCTTCACCTTCATGAAGTCCGATTCCGACACCATCATCTACGACCGCATCGAAGTGGTTCGTGGTGCCACCGGCCTGACCACTGGCGCGGGCGACCCTTCGGCCACCATCAACATGGTGCGTAAACGGCCGACGTCGCAGTGGCAAGTCCAGACCGGTGTCAGCGGCGGCAGTTATGACGACTACTACAGTTATCTGGATGTCGGTGGCCCGCTGGCGTTCGACGGCCGCTTGCGCGGACGCAGCGTGCTGGCCTATCGCGACAGCGATTCGTTCCGCGACAAGTACCAGCAACAACGTGAAGTCGGCTACGGGATTCTTGAAGCCGATTTGACCGATGACACTGTGTTGGCCGTGGGTTACGACTATCAGAACAAACACGTCCAGGGCACATCCTGGGGCACGGTGCCGTACTGGAACGCTGACGGTGGCAAGGCCAACCTCGGACGCTCCACCAACATGGCCACCTCGTGGAGTTCCTGGCCGCTCAAGGACAAAACCGCGTTCGCCACGCTGGAACACCAATTGGGTGCCGGGTGGCGCGCCAAGGCCGCCTACACCCATCGCGAGAGCGATACCGACGGCAAGATCTACTACGGCGGCGGGGGTTTCCCTGAGGCTGATCGCAGTGGCATGAGCGCTAACGTCAGCCACATGCTCAGTACGCAAAAAATGAAGGCGTATGACTTCAACATAGCCGGCCCTTACTCGCTATTCGGAAGGGAACACGAAATGATGATCGGCTACGGCGAGGCCGAGCGCCGGGAAGATTCGCCCTACATGGTGGACGGCCCCAGGGCGGCGGATTACGAAAGCATCCGCGACTGGAAGTACATGGGTGATATCGCCAAGTTTCCCGACACGGTCACCAGCCTTTCAGGTTCAAAAGACAGTACCCGCCAGAAGGCCGGTTACCTGGCCACTCGCCTGAGTCTGACGGATGAGCTGCACGCCGTACTCGGCAGTCGTTATGGCAGCTGGAAGGTGTCGACCAGGACCAACAAGTACGACAACAACCTGCAACTGAGCAGCGTCGATGCCAGCAGCCAGGAACACAACGACATGTGGACGCCCTACGCCGGGCTCCTCTACGACCTCACCCCCGAATACACCGCGTACGTCAGCTACACCGACATTTTCAAGCCGCAAGACAACCGCGACAGCGACCGCAAATACCTCGAGCCGGTGGTGGGCAGCAACTATGAACTGGGGCTCAAGGGCAGCCTGCTGGAAGAACGCCTCAACCTGGCGACCGCGCTGTTCTGGAGCAAACAGGACAACGTTGCCGAACTCGACGATTCGGTGCCACCGGACCCGGTGACCGGTGACGAGTTCTACAAGTCGGGTGGTAAAGGCAACAAGGTTCAGGGCTTCGAAGCCGAGGTCTCGGGCGAAGTCATGGCCGGTTGGAACATGACGGCCGGCTACACCTACACCCACGCGGCCAATGGCGAAAAGAAACGCGCCAATACCAACCAGCCGCTGAACATGTTCCGGCTCTCCACGGCCTATCGTTTGCCCGGCGACTGGCAGGCACTGACCGTCGGTGGCGCGGTGAACTGGCAAAGCGATGTGTTCCGCGCCGCCAGTCGCCCAGTGGGACGTGATGCCAACGGTGCGGTGATCACTGAAAAAACCAACATCCGCCAAGAGGCTTATACCGTGGTCAAACTGATGTCGCGGTATGAGTTCGACAAGCACCTGTCGGCTTCGCTGAACGTCGATAACCTGTTCGACAAGAAGTATTACGACAACGTCGGGTTCTATAACGGTGTGTTTTGGGGTGACCCGCGTACGGTGACCCTGAGCCTGGACTGGAAGCTCTAGCGCAGGCAATTCCCATTTGACGGAATCGGCGGATAATGTCCCTTCGACATTGCTTCATGGACGAAAGGACCCGACAACTCGTAGTGGGGCATACCATGAAACGTACAACCATGATCCTCGCCGGCCTGATGCTAATCAGTTCAACCGCTGTATTCGCCGAAGGTGGCGCTGAACGCATGCGGTATTACTTTGAGAGTCTGCGTCTGAGCCAAACGGCGAATCAAAGTCACGCCAGCACCGCTGAAATCAGGGTTCCGAATGATCAAACCGCGCAAGTGACAGAGCACTACAAACCGTAACGACAAAGGGCGTCCTGATGGACGCCCTTTTTCATTGCTCGTATTACCTTAAAGCGCCTTGGTCCAGAACAGCATCCGGCCGTGCGCTGGGTCGAACATGCCTGCGGCAAAACCGAACTTGCCATAGGACGCCTGGGCGACTGCATTACCTTCCAGCACTTCCAGCGTGATTTTGCAGCAGCCGCGCTGGCGGGCGATGTCTTCGACCTTTTGCAGCATTTTCTGGCTTAACCCCAAGCCGCGAAACTTCTTCACCACCGCCACATCGTGCACGTTGACCAGCGGTCGACAGGCGAAGGTCGAGAAACCTTCAAAGCAATTGACCAACCCGGCCGGCTCGCCACCGACAAACGCCAGAACACTGAACGCATGGGGACGTTTGGCCAGTTCCGCCGGGATTTGCTTCAACAAGTCGGCGGGCAATGAGTGGCCGCCCCCCATCGGGTCTTCGGCGTAAGCATTCAGCACCAGCCCAATTGCCTCGGCATGCACCGAATTGGTGTAACTGGCCTGAAGCACAAGAATTTCTGCGGATTCCATTTCCACCCTCGTTCACACATTAAGTTGCCCCAGCGCATTTCGAACTGAAAGGCCGACCGACAATATCGCGGGCACCGCCGTGTCGACAACCCGACCCTGCGCTAATTTTTCACTCAAGCGCCCCAGATCAACGCTTCGGTCCACCCCAGTTCAGCAAAATCCTCAGCCCTCAAGTCTGACTCACCGGCACAGAAAAACTCGTCCAGTTGCGGTGGTTTGACCGAGGTGCCGCTGAGCATGGCGTGAACCTGCCCGCGATGATGAATCTGGTGCTCGAACAGATGCGACAGCAGGCGCAAGCGGCTGTCATGTTGCGGCGTGTCCCGGGCGATGGTCACGATCTTGCCAAGGTCTGCGTCGCGCATTTGCTCGCAATAGGCAATCAGTCGACGGTCCACCAGCGCTTGTTCGCGCTTGAGGTCTGCGGCGTGCGTAAACGGCTCGTCCTGGTTGAAAAACACAGAGCAGTCAGGATGCGGGTCATCGCCGCGCAACTCCCGCTCCAGCGCATCCACATAAAACCAGTCGCAGGTCAGGATGTGGTTGAGGGTAGCGCGCAGACTGGGAAAGAAGCTGACCCGGGGCGCCGTCAGCTCGGTCGGGCTCAACTGGCTCCAGGCCTTGGCGAGTCGATGATTGGCCCAGGCATTCTGATAGGCCATCGTCAGCAAATGGTGCGACAGAGGCTGATTCATGTTCGCGGCTCCTTGTTCAAGCTTCGGCGAAACGTTGCAGCTGCATTTCCTGTAAACGGCTGAGGGTGCGGCGGAACGGAAACTCCAGATAACCCTCGGTGTACAACGATTCCATGGGCACCTGCGCTTCGAGGCACAGCGGCACCTTGCGGTCGTAGCACTCGTCCACCATGGCGATGAAACGCCGTACACCGTCGTCATGCACCGACAATTGCGGCAACTCGCGATCGCCCGCTACCACCCGTTCGACGCCGTCTTCAGTGCCTCGGGCGATGCGCCCTTCGCGCTTTTGCGCGCTGAGGTTGGGCACCTCACTCAAAAGAATAGCGCTGAAGGTGTCGCACAGGACGATGAAATCCATGGCGGCAAACGGCTGCTCACAGAGATCGGCGTAACGAGTCCAGAGTACGGTTTGACTGGCCTGCACGACATTGAGTGAGCGGTAGCCGACCTTGATCGGGTCACTGGACACCGACTGGCCGACGGTCAGTGCCTTGAACACTTCACCCAGAGCGCTGGGTTGCCCCGGTGCCGCCACCCAGTAACGTTGCAAACCTTTGCCGGGGTGCAGGCGATGATCTTCGCCGCCATCCACCGCAATCACCTGCATATGTTTCTTGATGGCTTCGATGGCGGGCACGAACCGGTCGCGGTTGAAGCCATCGGCGTACAGCTGATCCGGTGGCTGATTGGAGGTGCAGACCACCACCACGCCCTGTTCGAACATCACCTGAAACAAACGCCCGAGAATGATCGCGTCGCCGATGTCGTTGACGAACAATTCGTCAAAGCACAGGACCCGCACTTCCTCGCTCAGTTCGCGAGCCAACGCCTTCAACGGGTCGGCGGTGCCGGTCAGCTGAAACGAACGCTGATGCACCCAGCCCATGAAGTGGTGGAAATGTTGGCGGCGGGCCGGGACCTTCAGGCTTTGGTAAAACTGGTCCATCAACCAGGTCTTGCCGCGACCGACCGGACCCCAGAGGTACACGCCAGTGACCGGCGTGCGCCCTTCATGCAGCGCCTCGTAGCATTTCTGCAGCGCCCACACGGCATGTTCCTGGGCTTCGTCCTGGACGAAGCCCTTCTGTTCGATAGCGTGTTGCCAGGCGTTTAAGGGGGAGTCGACATTCATGCGCGGCAGTATACGTCCATGTGGCACCTGTGTTGGGGGGGGGGGGGGGGGGGGGGGGAAAAAAAAAAAAAAAAAAAAAAAAACCAACCC
>NZ_JBOBDO010000036.1:0-50246 GCF_050586665.1 Pseudomonas sp. ES4
GCCGAACGCAGGCTTCGCCAGCTGCTACAGGTTCAACTTATTAACTCCTCGGGCCTTGGCCGAACGCCTCGTCAACCTTGGCCAAATCCTGCTCGTTCAACGTCCCGGCGTAGTAATGCAACTTGGTCCAGGCCATCAAGTAGTCGTAGCGTGCCTGTGCCAGATCGCGGCGGGTGGTAAATAGTTGTTGTTCTGCATTCAATGCATCGAGGTTGACGCGCTCGCCGCCCAAAATGCTTTGCCTGGTCGAAATCACCAGCGCTTCGGCGGATTTCAGGGCTTTCTGATAAGCCCGCAACTTGTTCACGCCCGACAGGCAGGCGCTGAACTGGCGACGCAGTTCAATCAACGTTTCCCGGGTCTTGCCGTCCAGTTCGTACTCGGCCTGTTCCATGGTGCGGCTGGCCTGGCGAGTCGATGCGGATACCCCGCCGCCTGCATACAGCGGCACGTTGACTTCAATCCCGATGGTGTTGGTGTCGTAACGCTGGTTGTAGGTGTTGCCGCTTTCCGACTCGTTCTGGCGCACCGAGGCGTAGGCGCTGACTTTGGGCAGGTGCCCGGCGCGGTTGCGTTCGACTTCATAACGCGCGACTTCCACGGCATGGCGCTGCGACGCCAGGTTCGGGTTGTTGGCCACGGCCATCTCGTGCCAGGTGTCGTAATTGGCCGGCTGCAGGGTGAACGTCTGGAAACTCTGATCCAGCGGCGCCAAATCCCCAATGTTGATCGCCGGCACGCCAATCAACGCGCCCAGCTCTCGTAACGACGCGTCCTGCTCATCACGGGCTTCTATTTCCTCGGCCGTGGCCAGTTCATAGCGGGACTCGGCCTCAAGGATGTCGGTGCGCGTGCCCTCGCCCTGGCGGAACATGTGTTCGTTCTGCTGGAACTGTTGCTCGAAAGCCTTTTTCTTGGCTTGCGCGATGTCAATCTGATCCTGAGCGAACAGCGCCTGGGTGTAATGCTCCAGCACCCGAACCAGCAATTCCTGGCTCTTGCCGCGAAAGGCTTCGTCGGCAAACAGCGATTGCGCCACGCCTTTGCGGTACGACGCGTAGGCCTCGTAGTCGAGCAACGGTTGTTGCAGGGTCAGGGTTGAACCGTAACTGCTGTAGTTGCGGTCATCGGTGCGGTTTTGCCCGCGCTCGTTGAGGGCGGTGGCCTTGGAGGAGTTGCGCCCCTTGTTGTAGTTGTAACCGATCCTGGGCAACAGCCCGGCGCGGCCAATGGCGCGGTTTTCAAGGCCGGCATCGCGTTCCTTGATGGCGCCGAGAAACACCGGATCATTGCGCAATGCTTGTTCGTAAATGTCGAACGGTCCCATCGCCAACACACTGTTGCAGGTCAGCAACGCCAGGGTCGCTGCGAGCATGGAAAGCTTATTCATACAGCGGAACATCCTTATTCCTCAGTCAACGCGGAACCTGCCCGGTCGAGCAGCGGTTTGAACAAATAGTTGAGGAGTGAACGCTCACCGGTGCGCACGAACATTTCCGCCGGCATGCCAGGCTTGATCACCAGGCCGTTGAGTTTTTCCATGGCCCGGTCACTGACGCTGCTGCGCAGTACGTAATACGGCGCACCGGTTTTCTCGTCGATCATCTGGTCGGCGGAGATCAGGCTGACCTCGCCGGGCACCCGCGGCGTGCGGCTCTGGTTGAACGCGGTGAACAAGATGTCCACCGGCAAGTGCGTGCCAACCTTGTCGACCAGGTTGACCGGCAGATGCCCTTCCACCTCCAGGCTCGTCCCCTGAGGCACGATCTCCAGCAAGGTTTCGCCCTGACGCACCACCGCGCCCACGGTGTGAACCCCGAGGTTGACCGCAATGCCATCGGCGGTGGCGATGATCTCGCTGTGCTGCAGATCGAACCCGGCGGAGGTCAGTTGCTCTTCCAGCGTCACGCTTTTCAATTGCGCATCGGCCAGTTGGGTGCGGACTTCTTTCTGGTATTCCTCGATGTGCTGTTGCAATTTCAGCCGCGATTCGAGGATGCCCTGCTCCACACGGCCGCTGTCGCCGCTGTTTTCCGCCAGTTGTTGCTGAACCTGCGACAGCTGACGCTGGTACTCCATCAACCGATTGCGCGGGATGTAGCCGTTGTCCGCCAGGGGCTGAAGGTTGCTCAGCTGTTGTTGCAGAGAGCTGGCCTGGGCCGTCAGGTCCGTGCGGGCGCGGCGCATGCCGGCCAGTTGCGCGCTGGCGCCTTCGATGCTGGCGCGCAAGGCAGCCTGCTCGCGGGAAAACGCCTCACGGCGGCTGCTGAACAACTGCCGTTGACCTTCCAGCACCAAGGCCAGACGCGGGTCGGGATTGTTGCTCAGTTCGGAGGGGAAACTCACTTGCTTAAGGTTGTCCCGTTCACTCTGCCACCGCGCCAGACTGGCCCAGGCCATGCGGTATTGCGCTTGCAGCGATTGCACGTCCGCGGCGACTTGGGTCTGGTCGAGCTGGAACAATGGCTGGCCCTGCTTCACCACTTGACCCTCGCGCACCAGAATCTGGCTGACCACGCCACTGCTCATCGATTGCACGGCTTTGCGCTTGCCCGACACCACGACCGTGCCTTGCACGGGAATGCCTTGGTCAAGCGGCGCGAGACTGGCCCAGGTGAAGAAACTGCCGGCGCCGACGATCGCCAGAATCCAGCCCATGCGGACAAAGAAACGCGCGTCGCGCTCAGGGCGTTCGGCGATGTAGTCATGTTCCATGGTGGCTTCGCTGATGTTGCTCATACGCCCGAATTCCTTGTCGAGGGCTGATACTGCCGGCTCATGCTGAGCCCGCCCGGTGCTGGCGCGGTTTTCTCCCGCGGCTGCTCCTGATTGGCGGCGAGAGCCTTGAGCACGTCCTGGCTTGCACCGAAGGCTTGCAGGCGTCCTTCGTTGAGCACCAGCAGCTTGTCGGCCTGGGCCAGTGCCGAGGAGCGATGGGTCACCAGAATCACGCTGGTGCCTTGGGCTTTCATTTGCGCAATGGCACTGGCCAATGCGGCTTCGCCCATGGTGTCGAGGTTGGAATTGGGTTCATCCAGCACCACCAGGCGTGGGTTGCCGTACAACGCCCGCGCAAGGGCCACGCGCTGCTTCTGTCCCCCGGACAAGCCGCTGCCGTCCTCGCCGAGCACGGTGTCATAGCCTTGCGGCATGCGCAGAATCAGTTCGTGAACGCCGGCCTGCTGCGCGGCTTGAACGACTTTCTGCGGGTCCGCCTCGCTGAACCGGGCGATGTTTTCGGCGATGCTGCCGCTGAACAGCTCGATGTCTTGCGGCAGATAACCGATGTAGGGGCCAAGATCGTCGCGGTTCCAGCGATGAATGTCCGCGCCGTCGAGCCGCACCGTGCCACCCAGCGTCGGCCAGACGCCAACGAGTACCCGGGCCAATGTCGATTTCCCGGAGCCGGAGGCGCCGAGCACGCCGAGCACTTCCCCTGCACCGAGGCTGAAATTGACCAAATGCAACGTGGCGGCCCGTTGCCCCGGCGGCGCGGCGCTGACCTGTTCAAACGCGATCTGGCCCTTCGGCGCGGGCAGCGCCATGGCTTCGTCACTCGGTGGAAAGGCTTGCAGCAATGAATCAAGACGACGGTAAGCGAGCTTGGCGCCGCTCCACTGTTTCCACACGGCGATCAACTGATCGATGGGGCTCAGGACACGGCCCATCAGAATGGAACCGGCGATCATCATCCCGGCCGTCATATCGCCCTTGATCACCAGCAAGGCGCCAAGGCCCAGCACCAGCGATTGCAGGCACAGGCGCAAGGTTTTGCTCAGGGAGCTGATGACGGCACCGGTGTCGCTGGCCTGGTTCTGCAAGCCGAGGAAACGTGAGTGGACCTGGAACCAGCGTTTACGCAATACCCCGAGCATGCCCATGGCCTGAATGGTTTCGGCGTTGTGCAGGTGGCTGGTGGCCAGTTGGCTGGACTTCTGGGAAAAACCGGCGGCGTCGCCCAAGGGCTTTTTGGTCATTGTCTCGTTGAGGCAAGCCAGGCCGATCAACAGCACCGTGCCCACCGTCGCAAACACGCCGAGCCAGACATTGAACAGGTAGATCACAAACAGATAGACCGGAAACCACGGCGCATCGAAGAAGGCAAACAGCGCGGGACCGGTGACGAATTGGCGAATTTGCGTCAAGTCCCCCAACGCTTGCCCGGCGTTGCCCTCGCCCCGAAACAGGTTGCGCTCGAAGGCGGCCTGATAAACCCGCAGGTTGAAGCGGCGCTCCAGTTGGCTGCCGATGCGGATAACGATAAAGCTGCGCACGATCTCAAGCAGACCGATGAAGGCAAAGAACCCGACCACCATCAACGACAGCATCGCCAGGGTGGTTTCATTTTGCGAAGACAGCACGCGGTCGTAGACCTGAAGCATGTAAATCGACGGAACCAGCATCAGCACGTTTATTAACGCGGTAAAACAACCGATGCTGATCAGGACGCTCTTGTAGTCGCCCAATGCTTTGAACAAGGGAGCGCTGGCCGGACTCTTTGCCATCTTCATGGGTTATTCCTGAGGTGTTCTTCCTCGCCTTCTTCTGGCGAAGTTTCCATTAACTGTCCGCACTGGGGCGGATATAGGCCTTGCGGTAGCGCTTACAAACTAATAACAACTTTCCGTGTGCGACAGAACGCTGCCACTAGTTGGGTGGTGCTTATGCCAACCATGACAAGCGTTATGTTTGAATCGTGTTATTGCACCTGACGCACAAGTGTTATGACCAGATCGGACTTCAATGTGGCTTTATACGATCCATCACGTTGGCGGCTGAGAAATAGAACCTTCGAACCTTCTTTGCCGGTGATTGCCAGGCCATCCGGCTCAGGGAACCAGCCAATCGCAGATTCGCCGTCCAGCCAGGCGCTGAGACAATCGGCGCCCGCACCCAGCGTCTGTTGCGGTTGAAAGACGATGACGCAGACATTGGACGGTTTGTCCTGCAACGCCAGGGACTCTGGCGAGTCATCTTTGGCGCTCAGGGTCGCCTGCCATTTGCCGGCCAGTTCCGAGGGGTCTGCTAATTTCAGGCTGCTCGCCATGGCTACATCTCCAAAAATCATCATGAACGTCGCCAATAGCCACGCGGTTGTTCTGTCAGTGAAGCCGTTGTGGATCATAAGGCGCTTTACTCCGATCAAGGCCCAGAGAGCAGCGCGTCTGCGCCGCCCTCCTTTTCACCTCACATTACGCAGCGATGTCGGAGTAAGCCGCCTGGCCCACGGTGCTGACCATGAAATCAGCCACGCCGTGCCCAGAGAAGTCCACCGACAACAGGCTGTTGCCGCCCGAAGAGGTCAACACTGCATCGCCTGCCGCACCGGTGAACGAGTTCACGAAATGCAGGCCCGCGCCGTTGGTGATGCCAGTCAGGTCGATCTTGTCCAGGCCGCTGACAAAATCGAGGATCTGGTCGATAGCACCGGGTTTGGAATCGCTGCTGGCGGCGAACACGAAGGTGTCCGAACCGGCGCCACCCCACAGTTTGTCCGCGCCGCCCGCGCCGAAGAGAATGTCGTTGCCGGCACCGCCCTTCAGTTCGTTGGACACACTGTTGCCGATCAGCAGGTCGCTGCCCGAACCGCCGATAGCGTTTTCGACGGTGACGCCCTTGGCGATGGACACGTTACCCACCATGCCGCCAACGTCGGAGAACGAGGCCTCATTCAGGTTGATCTTCTGGTTTTGGGTAAAACCGGAGAAGTCCAGGGTGTCCTTGCCGCCCGCATCCCATACCGAAAACACAACCTTGTCCGACGACGAAGCCGCGCTCAGGAAGTCCCGTCCGGCGTTGGAGTTGAAGCCGTAAGTGGTGTCACCGGTACGGGTGGTGGTGTTGGCGCCGTAGAGCTTCTGGATGGCGGCGATATCGTCCATCAGCGGGCCGGACGAATAGGCTTCGACGCCGCCCTTGCTGAAGTTCTGGCTGGTATTGCTTTCACTCCAGTAGCTCATGACGCTGTAACCGCGGGTGTCTTGCCCGTAGGAAGCGTCGTTGTAGGTCGGAGCACCTTCGCCGGCGTTGTAGTCGCCAGGGTGGGCCAGGCCCAGGGAATGACCGATTTCGTGGGTCAGGGTCTGACGCCCGTAGTTGTTCAGGTCCGGCATCTTGTTGACGTTATAGCCACTGCCCGTCAGATACCACGAAGTACCGTCATAACCAGCACCGGTGCCCGGCAGATAAGCGAATGCCGCTGCGCCATCCTGGCCACCGCTGTAGTTGCCGAAGGTCATATGAGCGTCGCCGCCCGTGGCCTTGTCGGTGAACGTGACATTGGCCACATCGGCCCAGGATTGCATGGCCAGCACGGCCTGGGCTTTCTGCTGAGCGCTGAACTGGCTGAACCCGGTAATCCCGTGCTTGTTCATGGTGCTCGACGACGCCGAGGTCAGGAACGTGTAGGTGAGTTCGATTTTGCCGCTGCCGTCCTTGTCCTGGTAGGCAGCGCCATCGCGCAGCAACTGGGTGGCTGCCTGGTCGACGGAGAATGAGGGTTTGCCATTGACCATGAGGTTACCGCCCCGATCATACTGATGGCTGAAGCTATTGATCTGGTTGAACGCAGAACTGGATGCAGCCAATGCTTGCAGTGGCTGGAATGCCTGTTCGGCGGTATCAATAGCGTTGTCTTTTACTTTCGACATAAACACACTTCCTTGTTTAGCTATGGAACAGTTTTTTGTCAGACAGCGACAATCTCTGGCGAGATCGTCCTATCACTCGCCCAATGAAGGCGAAAGAAAACTGACACAATTCGAAATCAAACGTCTACATTTTTTTTGACGTCAAATTGAGTTGTTCCTGCAAGTACCCGGAAACAATGCCTGCGCTGTCGAAATATTGTTTGTTAGATGGCGGTTTGCGCAAATCGTCTGACGATTTGTTATTTAATTATTAAATAGAGGTAAGTTACTTTTTTGTCGACGGGGTCTCACTTTGCTGAACTTATTAATATAAGTGCCAGCGCATTGATATCAGTTGGATCTTCATTGGATTAAAGATTTTGGCGACTGCTTCGCAGCCGAACGCAGGCTGCGCCAGCTGCTACGAGGATTGCGGTGTACACAAAACCTGTAGCAGCTGCCGAAGGCTGCGTTCGGCTGCGCAGCAGTCGTCAGATACTCACAACCAACACGCATCCCACAGCGGATAATCATGAACCCGCGTCACCAGTCCCGTCCGGATCGGATTAGCTACGACATACCGCGCAAGCGCTTTCACATCGTCCTCCCTCCGAACCGCACGATCGTGGTAACCCTTCTGCCACATCCGCCCTCGCCGCCCTAGAGCCTGATTGACCGCCAAGCTACTGCGGGATTTGATTCGGCACATCAGCTCCGCCAGCGTTTTGTCTCGCAGCTGTACCAAACAGTGCATGTGATCCGGCATCACAACCCACGTCAGAAAATCGCCCAACCCTCCTCCTGTGCTTGACGCAACTCTCGTACGACCAACCTACCCAATTGCCAATCAACAAAAAACGGCTGCCGCTGATCAACGACAACCGTTAGCAAATAAATGCGCCCTGACTCAGAAAAGCGACCAACGCGTAGCTGTCCCGCATTTATACAAACAGGCATTCCATTGCCTCCTGATCCATCGAAAGGAGGCCTGGAATCTACAGCGTGTCAGTCAGCCCGATGAGCACCCAATGACTACAAGGTATGAACCCTCAACTCCCGGTCCGAATCTTGTTCCAGACCCGTGTCCGAATCCGGTCGATGTTCAACGGCATCGCCTCCAGCGCAAACAGTTTCCCCATCATGTCCGGGCTCGGGTAGACCTTCGTGTCGTTCTTGATCGCCGGGTCGATCAGGCTGTCGGCTTGCTCGTTACCGTTGGCGTAGTGCACGTAGTTGCTGATGCTGGCCATGACGTCCGGGCGCAGCAGGTAGTTCATGAAGGCGTAGCCGGCCTTTTCGTCCGGGGCGTCTACCGGCATGGCGACCATGTCGAACCAGATGGCGGCGCCTTCCTTGGGAATCTCGTAGCCGATGTCGATGCCATTCTTCGCTTCTTTCGCGCGGTTTTCGGCTTGCAGAATGTCACCGGAGAAGCCGACGGCCACGCAGATGTCGCCGTTGGCCAGGTCGCTGGTGTACTTGGACGAGTGGAAATAGCTGACATACGGACGGACTTTCATCAGCAGCGCTTCAGCCTTTTTGTAGTCTTCCGGGTTCTTGCTGTGATGCGGCAGGCCCAGGTAGTTCAGGGCCGCCGGCAACAGCTCGGGGCCGTTATCGAGGATGGCCACGCCGCACTTCTGCAGCTTTTGCATGTTTTCGGGTTTGAAAATCAGGTCCCAGGAATCCACTGGCGCGTCATCACCCAACACGGCCTTGACCTTGGCGATGTTGTAGCCGATGCCGGTGCTGCCCCAGAGATACGGGAAGCCGTGTTCGTTGCCCGGATCGTTGGTTTGCAGGGCTTTGAGCAGCGTCGGGTTGAGGTTTTTCCAGTTCGGCAGTTGGCTCTTGTCGAGTTTCTTCAACGCCACGCCTTGAATCTGCCGCGCCATGAAGTGGTTGGACGGGAAGACCACATCGTAGCCGGATTTGCCGGTCATCAATTTGCCGTCGAGGGTTTCATTGCTGTCGAAGACGTCGTAGCTGAATGCGATGCCGGTTTCTTTCTGGAAGTTTTTCGTGGTGTCCGGGGCGATGTACTCCGACCAGTTGTAAATCTTGACGGTCTCGGCCGCGTGGCCGAGGGTCGCGAAGAGCGCAAGGGGAGCCAGAGTCAATGTCTTTCGGATCATGAGTCGATTCCTGTTTGATTTGTCTTTTTTTATTGGGGGAGCTGGCAGGCAATCAGTGGATCAAAAAATCAAAACGTAGGTCTTGCGCACGGTTTCCTGGATATCCCAGATACCGAGGCTGTTGGCTGGCAACATCAGTGCATCGCCGGCTTCTATGTGCAGGGTTTCACCGTCATCCGGGGTAAACGTGCAGCGCCCCTGGAGAAAGTGACAGAACTCCTGGGCGACGATCTGCCGCCGCCAGCGGCCGGGCGTGCATTCCCAGACGCCGGTTTCGACGCCGTCGTCGCGTTCAACGCTGGTGGTCGAGGCCACTGCCACGGGCAAGCCCAGCGGTACGGCGACCGGATTCGACTGTTCCAGCTTCAGGGTTGCGGTGTTCTTGAATTGGGTGATGCTCATGGGAGTACCTGTCGATTGAGCCGATAGATGAATAACGCGCCGTTTACCGCATGAAACCTTCCATGAAGCCGGCAATACCGGTGGCCAGTTTTCGGCGCCAGGGTGCGGTGGTCGGGTTGGCCAGGGTCTGGTCTTCGTGGACAAAGCTGCGGATGATCGCGTTGTAGCCAAGCCAGCGGCAGGGCTCCGGTTCCCAGGCCCGGAGCGCGTCGAGCCCTCCGTGGATGACCCACGGCTGCCGAACCAGTTCGGTGTCGCGCTGCAGAATCAGGTCGGCCAGCGTCCGGCCGCCCAGGTTGCTGGCGCCGACGCCCTCCCCGCCATAGCCACCCGACAATGCGATGCCACTGGCCTGATCACACAACATGTGCGGCTTGAAACGCCGGGACATTCCCAGATTGCCGCCCCAGGCATGGGTAATCCGCACGTTCTTGAGTTGCGGGAAGAGTTCGCCAAACAGATAACGCCGCAGCTCCACTTCGCTGGTGGTCAAGTCGAAGTTGTGGCGTAACCTGGCAGCGAACTGATAACCGCCCCGCGCGCCGAACACTAACCGGTTGTCAGCCGTGCGCTGGCCGTAAGTGACCTGGCGACTGCTTTCGCTGAAAGCCTGGCCGCGACTCAGGCCGATTTCATCCCACGTGGCGGCGGATAACGGCTCGGTGGCCACTATCAAGCTTTGCACCGGCAACTGATAACGCCCCAACGGTGGCAAGGTGACCGAGTAACCTTCGACCGCCGGCACGATCCAGCGGCTGCGAACCGAGGCTTTCGCCGTGCGTAGCCCCCCCGACTGCCATTGGGTGACCGGGCTGTTTTCGTAAATTCTGACGCCCATTTTCTCCACCGTCCGGGCCAGGCCTCGCACCAACTTTGCCGGGTGAATGGTTGCGACGTGCGGTGCATAGATGCCGCCATATGGTTTGGCGATTCTGATCTGTTGCGCCAACTGCTCGGGGCCGAGCCAGCGGTAATCGCTTTCGGTCAATCCCTGGCTATAGAGCGTGTCGAGATAGTGCCGAAGGCTGGCCTCTTGTTCCGGATAGCGGGCCGCGCAATACAGCGCCCCGCCTTTGCGGTAATCGCAGTCGATGCCTTCACGTTCGAGGACAACCCCGACTTCGTCAGGAATGCCGTGTAGCAAATCGAAAGACGCCCGGCGCTGTTCGGGCGGCAAATCGGCGAGCAAGCGGTCTTCGCCCAGCACATTGCCCATCAGCCAGCCGCCGTTACGCCCCGAGGCGCCAAAACCGGCGGTTTGTGCTTCAACGATGGCAATGCTCAGGTCGGGCGCCTGGCGTTTGAGGTAGTACGCGGTCCAGAGGCCGGTGTACCCCGCGCCAATGATGGCGACGTCAACGTCCAGATCCTGATCCAGCGCTGCACGCGCCAATAATGGCTCGTCGAGTTGATCCATCCACAAACTGATAGTGCGCCACGCCGACATGCAAGACTCCGCCACTCAAACTTCGATGGCGTCGATTTTAGTGCTTGGACTCAGAGGCTGTCTTGCGCGCGTGCACGCAAAGAAATTTGTTTGACGTAGGCCTTGGGCGACTGGCCGGTGTGCTGGCGGAAGCAACTGTAAAACGCCGACAGCGAATTGAACCCGGCGGCAAACGCCAGTTCGTCGATACGCAGTGGCGGCGTGGCGCTATCCAGTGCCGCGAGCAAATGCTGCAGGCGCGCGTGGTTGACGTATCGATAGAAGCTCTGGCCAAGCACCTGATTCAGCAAGTAGGAAATTTGATTGCGGCTGTACCCGCACTCCTTCGCCACCCGTTGCAGGTCGAGCTCGGGATCGAGATAAGGTTGCTGGCCCTGAAAATACTGCTGCAAGTCTTCAGCCATGAAACTCAGCTGGCGTGCAGACAGCCCGAGTCGACTGACCGCCGGACGTTGGCTGCTGGTGGCCTTGCTGACGGGCTGTTCATGCACCAGCGAGGCATATTCATTGACCCGCCAGATCAGGCCATCACGGACGGTAATCGCCTCGCTGGCCCGGAACGACACCAGGCCTCCACCACCGCGCAGGGTAATACGGTACTGAATGAACGCCGTGTTGCCGTCCAGACGAATACGGTCCGAGTGCTCCAGGGCTTCATCGGCATCGCGGGGCATGCTACTGCGCACGTATTCACGCAACTCGGACAGCCCCATCACACGGTTCTGGAAGAAATCGCTGTACTGAATCTCTGGATGATAGAGCGCCATCACCCCGTCCAGATCCCGGTGTTTCCAACGCAAGTGATAGCGCATCACCGTGTCGCCCGTGGCCTGGGCTTGCAGCGGACCATCATCATCGGCGTGCATAGAGGACTCGGCGAAAAAAAACCGAGCTTGCCGAAATTCCGTCTCGGCTTCAATGACCAACCGTGATGGCCCATTGCCGGACCCGGGCTATTTCTATGACCTGCATCAAAAAAACTGAACCAATCGCTAAACGGCCTGAAAAATCCACATTCTTTTCACATTCGGATGCTACTTTTAAAGGCAGTCACCGGTTGAGCCATTGAAGGCTCTTCCCTCCTAACATGAGCTAAAGGAAGCGCTCGATGAATAAGGCGGGCTACATATGAATAAAGGCTTCAGTAAAGTCACCTTTCCCAATGCCTGCCAGCTGATGCGCTGGCATTTTCATCCCATGGGTTTCGAGGCGAGCATGGATGCGCCGGGCAGCATGATTGCCCGTCTTTTTGACCGTGCCAGTGGCGAGACCATGATCGCCATCGCCGGCATTCCTTGCGCGACGGTAATGAATGCTGCGGATGTAGAACGAATAATCGAAGCGGTGGAAGACGAGCTTGAGGCCTTCATTCCGCCAGCCGCCCTCAGGAGCTATGCCTGAAGGCTGAACTTCAAACAACAAGCCCACGTTTAGTGGGCTTTTTTGTGCGCGACGATTTTTTACGGTTTACGCCGATGCCTTGCCCTGCCGGTGATCGGCAAAGAACGCCTTGCCCTTGCCGATCCGATCGGACGCTTTAGGTACGTTGGCCGCCTGGGTATCTTGCCCATCGACATACCAATAGCAATGACTCACCGCCCGAGTGATGCCGACGTAAGCCAGTCGCAGGATCTCGTCTTTCTGTGCGCTGTCATAAGCTTCGCTGTCGCCTGGTTTGCCGAGACCCGCCATGCGGTAGACCTGATTCTTGTACGGCGAACTGGTGAGGTGTTGGCAGTCACCCAGCAGGAACACGGCGTCAGCCTGAAGTCCCTTGGCGCTGTGATAAGTCAGCTGCTTGAGCCTCCGCGCTTCGTACGGCAAGCTAGAATCCACATTAACTACAGACTGAATATGTTCTTCTATCAATGACTTATCGCTGCTTTTTCGATAAAGCATCAAGATTGAATCGCCCTTTTGGTAGTGCTCCATCAGGCGTTTGGCCATGCCTTGATCGTCACGATCGAGAACGTTAACCGGCAGCAATGCCTTCGGCTCGCCACTGGCCTTGGCCTTCTTGCCTGCGATCGCCGGCGCCGCACGAACGATATGTTCAGCGGCATCGATGATGTGCTGGTGACTGCGGTAGTTGTCGCTCAGCATGACTTTGGTCGTGCCAGGTGAAGGGAATTCCTTGTTGAATTCCATGAAGTACGTCGGCGAACTGCCCCGCCAGCCGTAGATGGACTGCCAGTCATCGCCGACACACAGCAACGACGAACGTTGTGCGCCGCGCCCCACATGCATGGCCGGGCCGCGACTGCGGATTTCCGTGAGGCTCGCGCGAATCCAGGAAACGATCTGCGGCGATACGTCCTGAAATTCGTCGATCATCAGGTGCGACATCGGCCTGAGCAGCTCATCGCTCAGCAACCTCAGGTTTTCCGGCGAATGTTCGCTGAACAAGGCGAACATCCGGTTGTAGGTCATCACCGGCGGCTTCTGATCGAGCAGATGATCTTCCAGCGCTCGCCAGTACAAGCTCAAGGCCTCGAAGAAAAACCGGTCGGGGTCGTCCTTGGCAAAACTCATCTGGCCCACGGCATTGGGTACATCCAGGCCAAGATTCTCGATAAATCCGGCGGCAGCGACAAAACAGTCCAGCAACGGCGCAGAACTGAGCTCGCCCTTGACCTTGTAATCGAAGCCCGGCCCGGCGCTGGCATCGCCCGCAAAAGACGCTAATACACGTTTTGATAATTCATAACTATCCAGCCATATCAATGGCTTACGACAGAAAGCTTGAAACAGGGTGCGCTTTACCGCCCATTCCGCGCGCACGCTCAATTTGGCATTCGGGCGGCTGACCTGCGGGTTTTCCCGTGGATCGAATCCCAGCACCACCCAAGCGTCCAGGCTGGGAATATAGCCATGACAATGAAATGTCGAGCCGTTGATATCGAATGTCTGGCGCTTCGGTTCAATGCCTTTGATTGGCCAGGCACCCGCGCGAAACCACAAATCTTCGATTGCGTCGCAGAGCTCTTCATCACGCTTGGCGGCCAGTTCGGTCACGGCCATGCGTTTCTGCACGTCTGGGTGATCGCGCTCCAGCTCCTTGAGTTGCAGTGCATGACGGGACAACGGCTTGATCAGTTCGCGAAAGCGCTCATTACGCGTGTGCAGGCTGTGATAGCAAGCGTTGAGTTGCTGGCGCTGGGCGTCATTGATGCGCAGGTCGAAAGGATTGCTGTCGACCTCTTCATCGCCGCTTTGCGCACGGTGACTGAGGTTTTCGAAGGCTTGCAGCCGCTCGAAACCGGGCAGGCTGCGAACCATCGGCAGGATTCGCGAATGGAAGGTGCGCACCAGATCGCGCGCCTCCTTGAGGCTGAGCGACCGGCCCCAGAGCGCAAACAGCTCGATCAGTTTGTTGATGAAGTCTTTGCGCGATTCACGGGTAAAGGTCACCACCGTCATCGAACTCAGCTCGAACCCCAGATAATGGGTGAGCAGCAAAATACGCAACACCAACGTGGTCGATTTGCCCGCACCCGCGCCGGCAATCACTGAGGTCGAGGGCGTGTCGCTGAAGATCATTTTCCATTGCGCGGTGCTGGGCTGGGCGTGCGGTGGCAGCAGTCGGGCGACATCCGTCTTCATGCGCTTCTTCAACTCGGCGCTTAACGGCAGACGCCAATCGTCGAACAGATTCTCGTCAACATTGGGCGGTCGGTGTTCGGTCGAGCGCGAGTCGCGGATCAATAAGACCTGTCGGCCTTCCTCCAACCCTTCAAGTTTGCCTTCCTTATAGCCGTAGTCCACCCCGGCGCTGTGTCCGCTGCGAAAGCCGTCGGCCTGACCGTGCAGCCAGGATGCCCGGTGTTGTGCGCGCAGACGCGTGAGGCCGTGACCAAAGAACCGGGCGGCCAGACGCTTGAGCAGCGGCATCTCGGCCAGGGGACGAAGCTCAGGAGGAAGATCGGGGGTGTGTTGCGGCACGCGGGCTGACTCCAGGGTGTGAGGCTGTTGCGGGCTATGGTGTCTGCATTTGCCATTCAGTTCTAGTGAAATGCTTACAGCTCATTGGCTTATGCGATGAAGTGAAGGTTGGGTGAGAATCTTTCGAGGTGATTAGATATCAAGTTATTCGATTGTATTTAGGCATTTTTTACGCTTTTTATCGATTAGTTCCTGATAGATGATGCTCGCCATCAACCACCGGTTCGCGTTTCGTGGCTCAGGCGCTGCGCCCCATGACGAACCTATTCAGGAGACGATCATGCTTGAACTCAGACCTTTCAGCTCCCTGGGCGGCGCCCACCATGGCTGGTTGGATGCCCATCACCACTTTTCGTTCGCCGAATACCATGACCCGAAACGCATGAACTGGGGCAACCTGCGGGTGTGGAACGACGACGTGATTGCGTCTGGCACCGGGTTCCCGAAACACCCGCACCGGGACATGGAAATCATCACTTACGTCCGTGAAGGCGCAATCACTCACGAAGACAATCTGGGTAACAAGGGTCGCACCGAGGCCGGCGACGTTCAGGTCATGAGCGCCGGCACGGGGATCGCCCACAGTGAATACAACCTGGAAGCCACCGAGACCAGGATCTTCCAGATCTGGATCATCCCGAACGAAACCGGTTTGGCACCGTCCTGGGGCGCCAAGCCGTTTCCAAAAGGCCAACGCGAAGGTTTCGTGACGCTGGCGAGCGGTAAAGCCGGCGACGATCAAAGCCTGCGCATTCGAGCCGATGCGCGATTGGTGGCCGCAAACTTGAAGGCCGGTGAATCCGCCGAGTATCGCCTGGACAATGGCCGTCGCGCCTATCTGGTACCGGCCACCGGCGTCATTGAAGTCAATGGCTTGCGCGCACAAGCTCGAGACGGTGTTGCGGCCGCCGATGAGCAAGTGTTGCGGGTGACCGCCATCGAAGACAGTGAAATCGTCCTGGTGGACCTGGCTTGATCAGGTAAACGCGGGACAAAAAAAAGGGCGACCGTGATGGCCGCCCTTTTTTACATTCTGGATTACTTCGCAGAGATCGCGCCGTCCACCAGTGTTTGCGCTTCTGCCACCAATTGCTTGAGGTGTTCGTCACTGACGAAGCTTTCAGCGTAGATCTTGTAGATGTCTTCGGTGCCCGACGGACGCGCCGCGAACCAGCCGTTCTCGGTCATGACTTTCAGACCACCGATCGCCTGATCGTTACCCGGTGCGTGGCTGAGGATGCTCTGGATTGCTTCGCCCGCCAATTGGGTCGAGGTGACCTGGTCCGGCGACAATTTGCTCAGCAGTGCCTTCTGCTCAGGGTTGGCCTTGGCATCGACGCGCACCGAGAACGGTTCGCCCAGTTCTTCGGTCAAGGCGCGATAGGCCTGACTTGGGTCGCGGCCGGTGCGGGCGGTCATTTCTGCGGCCAGCAGGGCCGGGATCAAGCCATCCTTGTCGGTGCACCAGACGCTGCCATCCTTGCGCAGGAACGAAGCGCCAGCGCTTTCTTCACCGCCAAAGCCCAGGGAACCGTCGAACAGGCCGTCAGCAAACCATTTGAAGCCGACTGGCACTTCGTACAGACGACGCCCCAGACGTTTTGCCACGCGATCGATCAAGCCGCTGCTAACCACGGTTTTACCCACGGCCGCATCGGCGCGCCACTGCGGACGGTTCTGGAACAGGTAGTCGATCGATACGGCGAGGTAGTTGTTCGGCGCGAGCAAACCGCCGGACGGGGTCACGATGCCATGGCGATCATGATCCGGGTCGCACGCGAAAGCTACGTCGAAGCGCTCTTTGAGACCGATAAGGCCCTGCATGGCGTGAGTGGACGATGGGTCCATGCGGATCTGACCATCCCAGTCAACCGTCATGAAGCGGAAGGTCGGATCGACCTGTTGGTTGACCACTTCCATATCCAGACGGTAATGCTCGGCAATCGCCGACCAGTAGCGCACCCCTGCTCCACCCAGCGGATCGACACCCAGACGCAGCTTGGCATCACGGATGGCGTCGAAGTCGATCACGTTGATCAGGTCGGCGACGTAAGTGTTGAGGTAATCGTGACGATGGGTCGTGCTGGCCTTCAGCGCCTGCTCGTAGCTGATGCGTTTGACGCCGGCGAGCTTGTTGCTCAGCAGTTCGTTGGCCTTGGCTTCGATCCACTTGGTGATGTGGGTATCGGCCGGGCCACCGTTGGTTGGGTTGTATTTATAACCACCGCTTTGCGGCGGGTTGTGCGACGGCGTGATGACGATGCCGTCCGCCAGCCCCGACGTGCGTCCGCGGTTGTAGCAGAGAATCGCGTGGGAAATGGCCGGTGTCGGGGTGTATTCGTCACCTTCGGCAATCATTACCGTCACGCCGTTGGCGGCCAGCACTTCAAGGGCGCTGGTGCCGGCCGGGGTGGACAACGCGTGGGTGTCGATGCCGACGAACAGCGGGCCGTCAATGCCTTGGGCTTCGCGGTACAGGCAGATTGCCTGGCTGATTGCCAGAACGTGCCATTCATTGAAACTCAAGTCGAACGAGCTGCCTCGGTGCCCGGACGTGCCAAACGCTACGCGCTGGGTCGAAATGGCGGCATCGGGCTGACCGGTGTAATAGGCCGTTACCAGTCGCGGGATGTCGACCAACAGTTCTACCGGTGCCGGTTTGCCCGCAAAAGGACTGAGTGTCATGCAAAACCTCTGAAGTAGAGTGGTTCAGGAATAGGAACGCAGTTTACTGGCAGTTTGACCGCAGCGCGATGGGATCGATCCATCAGTATCACGCAGGGGCTGGGACCCCGTTCAATCGATCGACTCCAGACGCAAGGCGTCTCCTAACAAGCCCATCGCCGCGGCAAGGTCGTGATCACCGCCGAAGGTATGACTCAGGCGCAAGTGTTGCGCATGCAAGCCCTGGAGGCTGAACAGCTCTCCCGGTGCGAACACCACCTGATGCTTGAGCAGACGCTGGAACACCCGACGTACATCGACCTGGCGCAGCGAACGAACCCACACGGTCGCCCCGCCCTGAGGGTCGACAAAGTGCAAGGCATCCCCCAGACGCTCCTGCAACAGTTGTGTCATCTGCACTTTGCGGTCCTTGAGCATCCGCCGTAACACCTGAAGATGCTGGTCGACACGTCCATTGCCGTACAAGCGCGCGATGGCTTTCTGGCGAATCGGTGACAAGCGGAACGAACGCAGCAGAAAGTACCGCTGCAATTCAGCACTGAAGTGCCGCGACAGCAGGTAGCCGTAGGGCGCCTCCGGCCCGATGATTTTCTCGAAAGTGGAAAACACGATCAGCCGATCGGGGTCCAGCAGGTCGCGAAAGCGCGGGCCGTCCGGTTCGAATCCTAGTTCGCCGTAGCAGTCGTTTTCCAGCACCCAACTGCCATGTCGCTCCAGCAACTGCGCGACGATTTGTCGGTTGTCGTCGGGTGCCAGGCTGCCTCGCGGCATATTCAGACCGGATGAAAGCATCACCAGCCGCACCGGCTCGGTCTCCAGCAGCTCTTTGAGCCATTCGACGTCCAGGCCACCGCAGGATTGCACCGCCAGCTCGATCACTCGCACCTGCGCAGCCTGGAGCAACCGCAGAATCGCCCAGTCGCACGGCGACTCGACCAACACCGTGGCGTCCTTGAGATTCAACACCGCGATTAGTATTTCCAGTACGCCACGCAGGTCGGCACCAATATAGACATCGTCGGCATGCCAGCAGCGCAGCGGCGAAGTGGTGTAGCGCGCGGCCAGGGCGATGCGCAACTCCAGCTCGCCGCAAGGTTGGGATGTCGGTTGCGGCTGACGCGGATACTGGCGCAGCAGTTCTCTTTCAAGTAGCAGCAACGGACTGTCGAGGGGTTGCAGCAGCGCCGGTTCATCGGCGCTCAACACCAGCATGCCGGGACGTCTGGCATTGACATAAACGGTTTCGAGCAGGTCGTTGCCACTGCTGAGCGTGTTGATAGAGGATACAGGCAATGCGTAATACCCGGACTTGGCCACCGAATAGACGCGACCTTCCTTCTCCAGCAGCGAATATGCGTACTGAATGGTCGAGATCGACACGCTCAGACGCTCCGCCAACTGACGCAACGAAGGCAGGCGGACCCGCGTGTCACTGACCGGTTCGTTGATCAGGTTAGTCAGATATCGGTACACCGCCTGATACGCGAAGTCTGTTTCTCGTGGCCCTTTCATGGGCAAGAGCCAAATGCCGTGTGAACGTCCTCATGCATCGTCAGAAAATCTGTCAAGCCACGCACTTTCAGCGCCCCGCTGACCATTCATCCGCCACCTTCGCGTCGTCGCACGCGGTTGCCGCTTGCACACCAGCGCTGTCGATTTCCAGCGCGCCTGCCCTGCTTCCATCTGCCGACAGTGGGGCCATGCGGTAAATCTTGCCGATCAAGTTGACTGGCAAACCGCTGACGTCGGTCATCCATTGCAGAACCTGCTCCGGCACTGGTTTGCCCTGCATTGCCCGGTGCAAATCAGGCATCGCCACGAGCATGCCGGGGTGGCACTGGCGCAGAAAACGCTCAAGCGCCGCGCCATTGTCGACGAAAGGTGAAAAAAGCAGACACACCAGTTGAGCCTCGTTCAGGCCAAGGCTTTTTTGTGCCTCGGCCGCCGCCAGCACGCGCAGTTCGGCCAACATCGCCGGATTGCCGAACGCCGCGACTGCTTGTTCGCACAACCGTTCCGCCAGTTGCTTGCGCCGCATCATGATCAATGCACGCTGCAGGTATTCGGTGACACCTGTTTCGTAGCCGCGGTCGTGGACGAAGCACGACTGCAAACCCCGCATGTGGGCGCAGATAGAAAGGCTGACGTACTCGTTGTCGCTGAGCTGAGCCGCCAGTTCGTCGGCTTGAAAACCGAGAAACTCTGTGAGCAGCGGCCAACGCTCTTCCAGGTTGCTGACCAGCAAGTCGTGAATGTCGATGTACGTGGCGCGACGACAGGCCTCGAATCGTTCGGCCGGGCGCCACGCAACCTGGCCATGGTCGGCATAAAAAACGCGGTAGCAATCGCTGCCCAGTTCATCGAGCAATGCGAAAAGCGCCTCGTAGCCGGTTTCGTGATGATCCGAGGTCTTGAGCCCGGCCTTGGCGGCCGCACGCTTCAAGCCGTCGAGAAACTGTTTCTGCTGACGGGGTGAGTCGCTGCTGATCAACGCATCGACACCGCGGTCCCAGCGAGCTATTTGCCCATAGAACTCTCCGGTGGCCAAATACCCGTCGTCCCACAGTTCAAGCGGCCCGTTCCAGGCGCGACAATGGCCCACCATCAAAAGATTGAGCCGATTGGACTCTCGGCCACCTTCGGAAATCGGCGTCAAGTGGTTGAACGGCAGGACCTCCCGGTTATCAACCATCAACACTTCGACCCGAGGATCGTCGTAGAGGAACAAGGCGCTGCAGCTGCGATGGATGTTTTCCAGGGCCGTCGGGCTTGCGTCGTTCAAGCGCAAGGAGGCCACACGCAACTGGAACGTCGCTGGCGCCCGGCCGGCGATACTCAGCTGCGCAGCGCGCAGCAGCGCCAGGGTGTAACAACTGTCACGGGACCCCGACTGAATGGCCAGGACCTTGAATTCGCCAATATGCTCCATGCCTCCGGCGGCCACCACCAATCGCTGAATCATCAGTTGCAATGCCGTGCGTTCGGCACGCGAGAAGAAACTCAACAATCGCTGCAGCACTTGCTGATAGACATAGTTCATCGCTTGGTCATGGATATTGGTCATCTTTATTTACCTGATACTTGTAAGTTCGATGTCGTGCCAACCACAACACGCATTGCGCAATGGGTTGCTTGCCCCGACTGAAGTACTGGACGCTATTGCCAAATGCTAGCACTTAAGCTTTTAGTAATTATTTGAAATAACTGGAAGTCCCCCTTGCTCCCGCCAGAGGCAGGTGACCGTCAACCCCTGTAGAGCCGGGCCCTTGCAGCCGACCGCGAGGTCCTAGGAAATATCCGACAACGTCCCACAGACAATTAGCACAAGAAATAGAGAAAGAAGTCACCCATGTTTTTTTGGTAACGGCGCAACGACGAACTATTGGTCGGATATGTATTAACAGTGTGTATTGAAAAGTATCAAGCTGATACCCAGCCATGACTCATTCCTTGAGATGAAAGTAATCATTCAATTATCAAGGCTTATATGATGATTAGAAGATACAGATTGAGAGCAAAAACCAGTTCAGTTGCTGGACTGATCCATTGACGAGGCAATGTGACGTCTCATTTCAGCGGGAGCTGAAAACAGAAAGTCCGCGGCGGGCACGGACTCTTGCAGAGGGGTTTACATGAAGGGCTTATGCAGGTGCGACCTGAAGGGCGACCCGTTCGCGGCATGGGCATTCGTCCATGTAGCGGTGTGCTTCTACAAACTCGGCAAAGGGGAAGACCCGAGTCTTGAGCGGTAGCAGCACGCGGTCGGCGGTCATCTGGTTGATGTCGCGCAAGGCGCGTTGCAGTGCAACCTGGTCCTGGATGATGCCCAGTTCCGGCTTGCCGGTGAAGTTGCCGATGCAGTGCACAAAGAACTGGATGTTCTTCTGGAACGCTGCGCAGGCCGGGAACGGCGTCTGGTTGCCACCTTGCAGGCCGTACAGTACCAGGCTGCCGCGAGGTGCCAGCACATCGCCAAGCAACGACATCTGTGGCCCGCCGAGACCGTCGAACACCACGTCCACGCCACGGTTGTCGGTGATTTTGTTGATCTGCATCAGCAGATCCTGTTCCTCAGTGACGATGACTTTCTCGGCGCCCAGGGACAGCAGATTCTCACGCTCTTCCGCGGTCTTGGTCGCGGCAATGACCCGGATGCCCAAAGCCTTGCCCAATTGTACGAAGGACGGACCGGCACAATGACTGGCGTCGGTCACCAGAGCGAATTGCCCGGGCTTGACCCGTGCCAGATCGACATAAGCGAAGTAAGCGATCAGCAGCGGCGTGTAATGCACACTGGCTTCGATCGGGCTGAGTACGTCCGGGTAACGGGTCAGTGCCGTGCGCGGCAGAACGATCTGTTCGCCGTAGACCGGATAATCGTTGGGGCTTTCCGCCGGGAAGCTGGCGACTTTGTCGCCGATTGCCAGATCATCGACGCCCTCGCCGACCGCCGTCACGACGCCGGACATTTCATGGCCAAGGCCTGAAGGCAGACGAGCGTGAGACGAGGCCAGGTTCTGGCGCCAGAGAATGTCGTACCAGCTGATGCCAATCGCCTCGACGCGCACCTGCACTTCGCCCGGTGCAGGGAGAGCGGCCGCATGCTCTTCGCATTTGAGCACCTCGGCTGGACCAAACTTGTGAAAACGGATCGTGCGGGACATCGCAAACCTCGTCAAAGAAACCTCTAATGCCCTGAACTCTATCCGGGCTTTCTACCCAAGACTATCAGTGGCTATTAATAGTCGACATGCCTGTCATTGATTCCGCAGCGCCGGTGACATCATCAAATGCCGTGAAAACCGAAGCATCCATTTCAGGAAAACTGAATTACTCGGTGCAGAGTAGCAGCCTTTCCCCTTAATATTCATGCCGGCCATTGTTCTCATATGGCCGCTCTCGTCAAGCTTGATGACTCTGCCAGGACTCCAGATGAATCGTAATGACCTGCGTCGTGTCGACCTGAACCTGTTGATCGTTTTCGAAACATTGATGCACGAACGCAGTGTGACCCGCGCTGCGGAGAAACTGTTCCTCGGTCAGCCGGCCATCAGTGCGGCGCTCTCGCGCTTGCGCGGGCTGTTCGATGATCCGTTGTTCGTGCGCACCGGTCGCAGCATGGAACCGTCCGCCCGGGCGGTGGAAATCTTCGCCCTGCTCTCGCCTGCACTGGATTCGATTTCCACCGCGGTCAGTCGTGCGGCGGAATTCGATCCGGCGACCAGCACCGCGGTGTTTCGCATCGGTCTGTCGGACGATGTCGAATTCGCCCTGCTGCCGATGCTGCTCAAGCGCCTGCGTGCCGAATCCCCGGGGATCGTGCTGGTGGTGCGTCGGGCCAACTACATCCTGATGCCGAGCCTGCTGGCTTCGGGCGAGATTTCCATCGGCGTCAGCTACACCGCCGACCTGCCGGCCAACGCCAAGCGCAAAGTACTGCGCCGCAGCATGCCGAAGCTGTTGCGGGCCGACACAGTGCCAGGGCCGTTGAGCCTGGATGATTTCTGCGCGCGGCCTCATGCGCTGGTGTCGTTCGCCGGTGACCTGAGCGGCTTTATAGATGAAGAGCTGGAGAAACTCGGGCGCAAGCGTCATGTGGTGCTTGCCGTTCCGCAGTTCAACGGACTCAGCACTCTCATCAGCGGCACCGATATTGTCGCGACCGTGCCGGATTATACGGCTGAAGCATTAACGGCGGCCGGCGGTGTGCGGGCTGAAGACCCGCCGTTGCCGGTGCGCAGTTTTGAATTGCACATGGCCTGGCGCGGGTCGCAGGATAATGATCCGGGTGAGCGTTGGTTACGCTCGCGAATTCAGATGTTTTTTGGTGATCCGGATAGTTTGGCCTGATCCTGATTGTTATGAGGGCTGATGGCCTCTTCGCGGGCAAGCCCGCTCCCACAGGGATTTGTGAACACCATAGATTCAATGTGGGAGCGGGCTTGCCCGCGATGGCCGCGACTCGGTTCTACGTCCAACTTTTGCACTCCCCGCAACACAGAATTGTCATCATCCCAATTGATAGCCGCCTAACGAAAGGTGCACGCTAGAGAGCTTGGCTGGCGCTTATATCATTCCGAATGATAGTTATCTTTGCCTCATTCGATTCGTGCGATACAGCCTCCCCGAGCATCATCCGCCCATTCTCAATACATTGGCGGATGCATCCATGGAACAATCACTCAAACATTTACGCTTCCCGTTGGCCCTGTTGGCCGTGCTGGTGATGAGCGCTTGCGGCAAGACTCCGGACACGGCCGCCACTATGCCCGCAGCCAAAGTCAGCGTGGCCAAGGTGCTGGAACAACCGGTGAACGAGTGGGACGAATTCACCGGGCGCCTCGAAGCCCCGGAAACCGTGGAGATTCGTCCACGGGTCTCCGGCCAGATCGATGAAGTGGCCTTCACTGAAGGTGCTTTGGTCAAGAAAGGCGACCTGCTGTTCCAGATCGACCCGCGTCCATTCCAGGCCGAGGTCCGCCGCCTCGAAGCCTTGGTTGCCCAATCCCGCGCCACCGCCACCCGCAGCGAAAACGAATCCCAGCGTGGCGAACGTCTGCGCACCAGCAACGCGATCTCCGCCGAGCTGGCCGATTCGCGCACCAGCGCTGCTCAAGAAGCCCGCGCCGCCGTCGGTGCCCTCCAGGCGCAACTGGACCTGGCCAAACTGAACCTGAGCTTCACCCGTGTCACCGCGCCGATCAGCGGCCGCGTCAGCCGCGCAGAAATCACTGCCGGCAACCTGGTGACCGCCGATACCACCGCGCTGACCAGCGTGGTGTCCACCGACAAGGTCTACGCCTACTTCGACGCCGACGAGCGTGTGTTCCTCAAATACACCCAGCTCGCTCGCCAGGGCAAACGCGGTGCTACCACGCCGGTGTACCTCGGCCTATCCAACGAAGACGGCAATCCCCACCAGGGCGTGATGAACTTCGTCGATAACCAGGTCAACCCGAAAACCGGCACCATCCGCGGTCGTGCCGTGTTCGACAACAGCGACGGCGCCTACACCCCAGGCCTGTATGCCCGCCTGAAACTGGTCGGCAGCGGCACCTATTCCGCCGTGCTGATCAACGACGAAGCGGTCGGTACCGATCTGGGTAAAAAATTCGTGCTGGTGATGGATGCCGACAACAAGACGGCGTATCGCTCGGTCGAGCTGGGTCCGAAGATCGAAGGTTTGCGCATCGTGCGCAGCGGCCTGAACAAGGACGACACGATCATCGTCAAGGGTCTGCAACGGGTTCGCCCTGGTTCGCCGGTCACGCCAGAAGTGATCCCGATGGCCAGTGAACAAACCCTCGCGGCACTTGCACAACAACGACAAGCGCTGGAAGCCAGCAACCTGCCCCAAGTCGCACCTGCCAAGGTCGCGCCGGGTTCGGTTGTGAAATTGGCTGCCGCGACTCCACGCGGTTAAGGGACGACAACTCCGATGAATTTTTCCCAATTCTTCATTTCACGGCCGATCTTTGCCGCGGTACTTTCGCTGCTGATCCTGATCGCCGGTGCCATCTCGCTGTTCCAGTTGCCGATCAGCGAATACCCGGAAGTGGTTCCACCGACCGTTGTGGTTCGTGCGAACTTCCCAGGTGCCAACCCTAAAGTCATCGGTGAAACCGTGGCCGCGCCACTGGAGCAAGCCATCACCGGCGTCGAG
The DNA here is from genome assembly GCF_050586665.1 of Pseudomonas sp. ES4. Taxonomy (NCBI): domain Bacteria; kingdom Pseudomonadati; phylum Pseudomonadota; class Gammaproteobacteria; order Pseudomonadales; family Pseudomonadaceae; genus Pseudomonas; species Pseudomonas sp. ES4. Next base: position 24,904 of record NZ_JBOBDO010000036.1, read on the forward strand.
AACATGCTGTACATGTCCTCGCAGTCCACCGCCGACGGCAAGATCACCCTGACCATCACCTTTGCGCTGGGCACGGACCTGGACAACGCTCAGGTCCAGGTGCAGAACCGGGTGACCCGGACCGAACCCAAACTTCCAGAAGAAGTGACGCGTATCGGTATCACCGTAGACAAGGCGTCGCCCGACCTGACCATGGTTGTGCACTTGACCTCGCCGGACAAACGCTACGACATGCTCTACCTGTCCAACTACGCCTTGCTCAACATCAAGGATGAGCTGGCGCGTCTGGGCGGTGTCGGTGATGTGCAGCTGTTCGGCATGGGCGATTACTCGCTGCGGGTCTGGCTCGATCCGAACAAGACCGCTTCGCGCAACCTGACCGCCACCGACGTCGTGACCGCCATTCGTGAACAAAACCGTCAAGTAGCGGCCGGTGCCCTGGGCGCTCCGCCTGCGCCGAATGCCACTGCGTTCCAGCTGTCGGTCAACACCCAAGGTCGTCTGGTTTCCGAAGAAGAGTTCGAGAACATCATCATTCGCTCCGGCGACAATGGTGAAATCACTCGCCTGAAAGACATCGCTCGTGTCGAACTCGGCTCCAGCCAATACGCCCTGCGCTCCTTGCTGAACAACCAGCCGGCGGTGGCAATCCCGATCTTCCAGCGCCCCGGCTCCAACGCGATCCAGATCTCCAACGATGTCCGGGAGAAAATGGCCGAGCTGAAGAAAAACTTCCCGGAAGGCATGGACTTCAGCATCGTCTATGACCCGACGATCTTCGTGCGCGGCTCCATCGAGGCGGTGGTTCACACCCTCTTCGAAGCGCTGATCCTCGTTGTGCTGGTGGTGATCCTGTTCCTGCAAACCTGGCGCGCCTCGATCATTCCGTTGGTGGCGGTGCCGGTTTCGCTGATCGGTACGTTTGCCGTGATGCACCTGTTCGGCTTCTCGCTGAACGCCCTGTCACTGTTCGGCCTGGTGTTGGCTATCGGTATCGTGGTCGACGATGCGATTGTGGTGGTGGAGAACGTCGAGCGAAACATCGGGCTCGGATTAACCCCTGTAGAAGCCACCAAACGTGCGATGCGTGAAGTGACCGGCCCGATCATCGCAACGGCGCTGGTGCTGTGTGCGGTGTTTATCCCGGCCGCGTTCATCTCCGGGTTGACCGGGCAGTTCTACAAGCAGTTCGCCCTGACCATTGCGATCTCGACTGTGATCTCGGCGTTCAACTCGCTGACCCTGTCGCCCGCCCTGGCTGCGGTGTTGCTCAAAAGTCATGACGCACCGAAGGACCGTTTCTCCAAGGTTCTCGACAAGATCTTCGGTGGCTGGCTGTTCCGTCCGTTCAACCGCTTCTTCGACAAGGCCAGCCATGGTTATGTCGGCACCGTGGGCCGGGTTATCCGCAGCAGCGGTATCGCCTTGCTGGTGTACGCCGGGCTGATGGTGCTGACGTTCTTCGGTTTCTCCAACACCCCGACCGGTTTCGTACCCGGCCAGGACAAGCAATACCTGGTGGCCTTCGCGCAACTGCCGGACGCCTCGAGCCTGGACCGTACCGAAGACGTGATCAAACGCATGTCCGACCTGGCCCTGAAACAGCCTGGCGTGGAAAGTGCGGTGGCCTTCCCTGGCCTGTCGATTAACGGTTTCACCAACAGCCCTAACGCCGGCATCGTGTTCGTCACCCTGAAACCGTTCGACGAGCGTAAAGACCCGAGCATGTCCGCCGGTGCGATTGCCGGTGCATTGAACGGCCAGTTCGCCGGGATCCAGGAAGCCTACATGGCGATCTTCCCGCCGCCGCCGGTACAAGGCCTGGGCACCATTGGTGGTTTCCGCCTGCAGATCGAAGACCGGGGCAACCTGGGCTACGACGAGCTGTACAAAGAAACCATGAACATCATCACCAAGAGCCACAACGTGCCGGAACTGGCCGCCCTGTTCACCAGCTACACCGTGAACGTGCCGCAAGTCGATGCCGCTATCGACCGCGAAAAAGCCAAGACCCACGGCGTGGCCGTCAGCGACATCTTTGACACCCTGCAGATCTACCTGGGTTCGCTGTATGCCAACGACTTCAACCGCTTCGGTCGCACCTACCAGGTCAACGTTCAGGCAGAACAACAGTTCCGTCTCGAACCGGACCAGATCGGTCAGTTGAAAGTGCGTAACAATAGAGGCGAGATGATTCCGCTGGCGACGTTCATCAAGGTCAGCGACACCTCGGGGCCGGACCGCGTGATGCACTACAACGGCTTCATCACCGCTGAAATCAACGGTGCAGCCGCTCCCGGCTACAGCTCCGGCCAGGCCGAAAAAGCCATCGAGAAACTGCTCAAGGAAGAACTTCCGAACGGCATGACCTACGAATGGACCGACCTGACCTACCAGCAGATTCTGTCCGGTAACACCGCACTGTTCGTATTCCCACTCTGCGTACTGCTGGCGTTCCTGGTACTCGCGGCTCAATACGAAAGCTGGAGCCTGCCATTGGCGGTGATCCTGATCGTACCGATGACCCTGCTGTCGGCCATCACTGGTGTGATTGCTTCGGGAGGCGACAACAACATCTTCACCCAGATCGGTTTGATCGTACTGGTGGGGCTTGCCTGTAAGAACGCGATTCTGATCGTCGAGTTTGCCAAGGACAAACAGGAGGACGAAGGCATGAACCCGCTCGCGGCGGTGCTCGAAGCTTGCCGCCTGCGTCTGCGGCCGATCCTGATGACTTCCTTCGCGTTCATCATGGGGGTTGTGCCTCTGGTGTTCTCCAGCGGTGCCGGTGCCGAAATGCGTCATGCCATGGGTGTGGCGGTGTTCTCCGGGATGCTCGGGGTGACCTTCTTCGGTCTGTTGCTGACGCCCGTGTTCTACGTATTGATTCGTAATTTTGTGGAGCGCGGTGAAAAGCGCAAAGCGGCCAAGGTCCTGAAACTGGAGGCGCAACAATGAGTCTGAAAGCCTTCCTGCCGAGCCTTCTGGTACTGGCCCTGAGTGCCTGTGCCGTCGGCCCGGACTACAAGACCCCAGCCACTGAGCCGGCCAACATCACCACCGCCACCGATGGCAGCGCCGGTCAGAAAAACTTCGACCGCTCGCGTTTCGAAGGCATCTGGTGGCAGCAGTTCGAAGACCCGACCCTCAACCAGTTGGTGACTCAATCGCTGCAAGGCAACCGTGATTTGCGCGTGGCCTTCGCTCGCTGGAAAGCGGCCCGGGCGATTCGCGATGACGTCAGCAATGACGCCATGCCAACCATCACCAGCCGGGCCAGCAGTGACCTGGCCAAGGGTCAGATTCCGGGCCAGACCACCAAACGTGTCAGTAGCGAACGCTACGACCTGGGCCTCGACATGGCGTGGGAGATCGACCTGTTTGGGCGTATCCAGCGCAACCTGGAATCCGCCGACGCCGAACAGCAAGCGCTCGAAGCCGATCTGTACCAACTGCAAGTCTCGATGATTGCTGAACTGGTGGATGCCTACGGTCAACTGCGCGGTGCGCAACTGCGGGAAAAGATCGCCCTGGCCAACCTGAACAACCAGCAGGAATCGAGCAAGATCACCGTCAGCCTGCGTGATGCCGGCGTCGGCGATCAGCTCGATGTGGTCCGCGCCGATGCACGCCTGGCGTCCGTCGAAGCCAGCCTGCCGCAATTGCAGGCCGAACAGGTTCGGCAGAAAAACCGCATCGCCACTCTGCTGGGAGAGCGGCCAGACAAGCTGACCGTCGACCTGAGTCCAAAAGACTTGCCGGCGATCGCCAAGGCCCTGCCGATCGGTGATCCGGGTGAACTGCTGCAGCGCCGCCCGGACATTCTCAGCGCCGAGCGCAAACTGGCCTCCGCCACCGCCCGTATCGGCGTGGCCAAGGCTGATTTGTTCCCACGGGTCAGCCTTAGCGGTTTCCTTGGCTTCACCGCCGGGCGCGGTTCGCAGATCGGGTCCTCGGCGGCCAACGCCTGGGCTCTGGGTCCAAGCATTACCTGGGCCGCGTTCGATCTGGGCAGCGTGCGAGCACGTTTGCGTGGCGCCGATGCGGATGCTGAAGGCGCCCTGGCAACCTACGAACAGCAAGTCTTGTTGGCGTTGGAAGAATCGGAAAACGCCTTCAGCGACTACGGCAAACGGCAACAACGCTTGATCTCACTGATTCGTCAGAGTGAGTCGAGCCGCGCCGCTGCCGACCTGGCGGAAATTCGCTACCGCGAAGGTACGGCGGACTTCCTCGTCCTGCTCGATGCCCAGCGTGAGCGTCTGGCGGCAGAAGACACTCAGGCCCAGGCCGAAGTCGATCTGTATCGCGGCATTGTCGCGATCTACAAAGCCCTGGGCGGTGGCTGGCAACCGGAGTCTGTCGCCAGCAAGTAAAGTTTTAACGAGCTCCTTTGGTTGGCCGCAACCAACCAATTCCTTTGCCCTGCGCCTCATTCGGTCGCGGGGCTTTTTTTTGCCTGAATTAAGGGATGGGACGCGATCTGTAGGCAAAATCATTGAAAGGCCAGCCTGCCTCCAATTGCCTGACACGCGAATTGAACTGAGTCCGGGTTTGACTCACAGCCTTGGCTGACCGAAGCTGGCAACTTTGCAACAGCTTGCCAGCTCCCGGATTCCTGCATGCCCCAGTCCCGCCGCTACCTGCTCATCAGCCTCTGCGTCCTGTTTGCCCTTGGTCTGGCCTGGTTTTTCCTGCGCAGTACAACCCCCGCCGTGCCGGAGGCGATCAAGCGTGGCTACAGCGAGGCGCTGAACCAGGCGCGCGCAGGTCAACCGGGCGCGGCGCGAGTTCTCTACCAGCAATTGGGCCGCCCCGATATATCGCCCAAGCGTCGCGTCTGGTTGCATGCCGAACTGCCCAACTACCCCAGCTCCGTGGCCCTGAAACTGGCGGATGCGGACTTGCAGCATGAATCGCCGGACGTGCGCATCGCCGCGATCAAAAGCATCAGCGGTCTGGTGCCCAGCGGCCAGCGCAGCCTGCTGTTGGGCCCGTTACTCGATGACAGCGAACAGCGCGTGCGCTATGCCGCGGTGAACGCCCTGCTCGGGCTATCGCCGGACGACCTCGGTTTGTACTTCGGGCCGCTGGAACAAGCCATCGATGCCTGGGAACGGGACCTGAAGAGCCAGCCGCAAAGCGCCGACAACCAATATCAACTGGCTCGGTTGCATCTGCACAATGCCGAACTGAAAAAGGCGCAACAGGCGCTGGAGAACACCTTGCGACTTGCGCCCGGCAACCTGCCCGCGCTGGTGATGCAAATCGACGTGCTGGATCGCCTGGGCCAAAACGATGCGGCCCGACAGCTATTGGCCAAGCAACTGAAGGCTCAGCCCGACTCGGCCTACCTGCAACATGCCTTGGGACTCTGGCTGTTGCATCACGGGCAAAGCGAGTTCGCCCTGCTCGGCCTTTCCAAAGCCGTGGAACTGGAGCCGGATAACAAGGATTACCGCTACGACCTGGCCACCACGCTTCACGATCAACAGGAGCTGGAAGCGGCGCAGAAACAGTTGCAGGAGATCGTCCAGCGCCACCCGGCCGACCGCAGAGCCCGGGTATTGCTGATCAACTATTGGAAAGAAAGCGGCCAGCTACAGAACGTGCAGATTCTGTTGGCGCAACTTGAACAACTCAACCCCGACGACCCTGCCCTGCAGCAAGGGCTTTAACAACAACAAAAATTTCCCGGAAAGCCTACTCAATGCCGAACATCAGCAAAGCCTGCTGTATTCCTCGGACCTTGAACTGGGCGAAGCCACCAAGCAGATTTTTGAAGTGGTCGAACGGGTCAAGCCGACTCGTGTAGTGCTCGACAGCCTTTCCGAGATCCGTTTGCTGGCCCAGAGTTCTTTGCGCTACCGTCGCCAGATCCTCGCGATCAAACACTACTTCGTGCGCTATGACGCCACAGTGGTGTTGCTGGACGACCTGACCACCGAATCCCTCGACAAAACCGTGCACAGTGTGGCCCACGGGGTGATTCGCCTTGAGGAACTGACCCCCAACTATGGCGCCGAGCGTCGGCGAATCCGCGTGGTGAAGTACCGTGGCCAGAAGTACCGTGGCGGGTTTCATGACTTCACCATCATGGGCGATGGCGTTCATGTGTTTCCGCGCCTGGTGGCCGCCGAGCATCGCGGTCGCTACATTCGCCAGCAGTTAACCAGCGGCATCAAGGAAATGGATGCCTTGCTCGGTGGCGGGATCGAGACCGGTTCCAGCACGTTGATCCTCGGCCCTGCCGGTACCGGCAAATCGCTGATCTCGATGATCTTCGCCGCTGCCGCCGTGGCCCGTGGCGAAAAAGCTGCGCTGTTCATTTTCGATGAAGAGCTCGGGTTGCTGTTCGAGCGCATGAAGAACATCGGCATCGACCTCAAGGCGCTGCAAGACACCGGCAACCTGCTGATCGAGCAGGTGGACGCGGCCGAGTTGTCCCCCGGAGAGTTTTCCTACCGGGTTCGTCGCTGCGTCGATGACGGCGATATCAAGACGGTCGTGATCGACAGCATCAACGGCTATCAGGCAGCGATGCCCGAGGAAAACGCGTTGGTACTGCACATGCACGAGTTGCTGCTGTACCTCAATCGCCAGGGTGCCGCGACCTTCATGACCGTCGCCCAGCATGGACTGGTCGGCGACATGCAGGCCCCCGTGGACATCACCTATCTGGCCGACACGGTCATCCTGCTGCGCTACTTCGAGGCACTGGGCAAGGTGCGCCGGGCGATTTCAATCATCAAGAAACGTACGGGCAGCCATGAATCGACCATTCGCGAATACCGCATCAGCGCTCAGGGCATGACCATTGGTGAACCACTGGATGCCTTCCAAGGGGTATTGCGCGGCGTCCCGACTTATCTGGGTGCCAGCAACCCCTTGCTTGAGGAACAAAGCCCGTGATCGCCCAGGAAGCGATGTCCGAGCGCGCGATCATTCTCGCGCCGCTGGGTCGCGACAGCCAGATTGCGTTGATGATGCTCAACGAAGCGGGTTACGACGGGGTCATCACTCGGGACCTGGTGGCGTTATGCAGTGAACTGGAGCAAGGGGCAGGCTTGCTGCTGATCTCCTCCGAAGCCTTGCTGGGCGGTGACCTTGAGCCACTGCTCTTGCTGATCGAGCAACAACCGGCCTGGTCCGATCTTCCGATTGTCTTGATGACCTACCATGGCGGCCCGGAACAAAACCCGGCGTCGCGCTACGGCCCGCAGCTGGGGAACGTGACCTTTCTTGAGCGTCCTTTTCACCCGGTCACGTTGATCAGCCTGGTGACCACCGCGTTGCGCGGCCGTCGACGACAGTACGAAGCCAGGGATCGGCTGATCGATTTGAGTCAAAGCGAACTGCGGTTGCAGAACACCCTCGAAACCCTCGAACAGCAGGTCGAGGAACGCACCGCCCAGCTACGACACAATGAAGAAGCCCTGCGTCAATCGCAGAAGATGGAAGCGGTCGGCCAGCTCACCGGCGGCATAGCCCACGACTTCAACAACATGCTGACCGGCATCATCGGCAGCCTGGAGCTGCTGCGTCGACGCCTGGCCCGTGGGCGCACTGAAGATCTGGACAGCCTGATCGACCTGGGCGTGACCTCAGCCAACCGCGCGGCAGGCCTGACCCACCGTTTGCTGGCGTTCTCCCGGCGTCAGTCGCTGGACTCCAAACCCGTGGCGATGAACACCCTGGTGGTGTCCATGGGCGAATTGCTACAGCGCAGCATCAACGAAACGATTCAACTGGACATGCAGCTCAACGAGCAACTCTGGGTGGCCGAGGCCGATCCCAATCAACTGGAAAGCGCCCTGCTCAATCTGGTGATCAATGCTCGGGATGCGATGCCCGATGGCGGCAAACTGGTGGTAAAAACCAGCAATCAGCATTTGGACCTTGAGTTCACCAAGACGCAAAGCAACCTTCAGCCGGGCGATTACGTGGTGCTGAGCGTCACGGACACCGGCTGTGGCATGCCGCCAAGTACCATCAGCCGAGCCTTTGACCCGTTCTTTACCACCAAGCCCATCGGTCAGGGCACCGGCCTTGGATTGTCGATGATCTATGGCTTCAGCAAACAATCACGCGGCCACGTCGCCATTCAAAGTGAAGTGGGCGAAGGCACCACGGTGAGCCTGTTTCTGCCGCGATGCGGCAGTGACCTGCCTCAGGACAACCCGGTGAACGTCCAGCACGCGCCATACGCGCGCAATGGCGAAACGGTGCTGATCGTCGAGGACGACCCGGCGGTGCGGGTGTTGGTCAGTACGGTGTTGAGTGACCTGGGTTATGCCTTCGTCGAGGCTGGCGATGCCGACAGCGCGGTGCCGATTCTCGATTCCGGGCAGCGTATCGATCTATTGATCAGCGACGTTGGATTGCCCGGCATGAATGGCCGGCAACTGGCGGAAATCGGCCGGCAATACCGGCCGGACCTGAAGGTGTTGTTCATTACCGGATATGCCGAACACGCGGCGGTGCGCGGTGGTTTTCTGGATCCTGGCATGCAGATGATTACCAAGCCGTTCACCTTCGACCTGTTGACGGCGAAGGTGCGGGAGATGATCAGGATCTGACGCACCCCTTGTAGCAGCTGCCGAAGGCTGCGTTCGAGGACGAAGTCCTCACCAAGGGATTGTATAGCCCCGATAAGCGGCCGCTACGCGCCCGAACGCAGCCTTCGGCAGCTGCTACATAGAGCGTGCGGCGCTCAGGAAAGCATTTCCCGCATGAGCTCTTGCAGCACATCCAGATCGAACGGCTTGGCCAGGATCGGCGCCTTACGGGTGATCGGGCTGTCCGTCTCGCGGATCTCCTGCGGATAACCGCTGATAAAGATCACCTTGAGCTCCGGTCGCAGCTTCACGGCAGGTTCAGCAATCTGCACGCCAGAGATGCCGCCCGGCAGGCGGAAATCGGTGATCATCATGTCCAGGTGCGGTTTGCTCGACAGGATTTCGAAGGCCTGCTCGCCGTTTTCGGCCTGCAATACCCGGTAGCCCTCACCCGACAGATAGGCCGAAAGCACCATCAGAATCGAGGGGTCATCTTCGACGATCAATACGACGTCTTGTGCATCTTCACTCATGGGAAGCCTTTGTTCGGTCAATAGCTGCTGATACGACCATGGGGCCGATCAGAGGTTGCGTTTATCTGGCCAGTTTCCTAAAGCGGCAGACAAACGCGAAACAAGGCGCCTTCGCCAATTTGGCTTTCGACGGTAATGGAACCGCCATGGGCGGCCACAATCTGCTCGGAAATAAACAACCCCAGGCCCAACCCCGCGACTGCGTGTTTGGCCGTGACGCGTTCGAACTGCTGGAAAATACGCATCTGGTTCTCTTCGTCGATGCCGATCCCTGAATCGCGCACTTCCACCCAAGCCTGATCGCTCTCACTGTACACCCTAACGGTGATCGGGCTCTTGGCGCCGTAGCGCAACGCATTGGTCAGCAGGTTGGAAATCACCTGTTCAATGCGAAATTCGTCCCAACTGCCCACCACGGGTTGCTCGGCTTCCAGGGTGACCGAGGACTCGGCAGCATCGATCTGCGGGGCAAAGTTCTGCAACAAATCGCGGACCAGCGCCGATAGATCGAAGCGCGTTGGTCGGATCGACAACTTGCCGGTGCGAATGCGCGACACATCAAGCATGTCCTCGATCAAGCGGATCAGGCTTTTGATCTGCCGCTCGTCGCGGTCGACCATTGCGTGCATTTTGTCCAGGGTGAACGCTGCCGCGTTGTCCCGGGCCAGGTGCATCTTGCGCAATTGGGTTTCGAGGATCAGGCCATTGAGCGGCGTGCGGACTTCGTGGGCGACGATGGACATGAAGTCATCACGCATGCGCACTGCTTGCTCCAGTTCCAGCTGGGTACTCTGTAACTGCTGGAGCAATGCTTCCTGCTCGCGGCGGCTTTGCTCCAGCTCTTCGACCTGCTGTTTCATCGCCTTGCTTTGGCGAAACAGTTCGACGAACACGTTGACCTTGCTCTTGACCGCATGGATATCCAGCGGCTTGTAGAGGAAATCCACGGCTCCGCTTTCATAGCCCTTGAACGCGTAGTTCAGCTCGCGACCGCCCGCACTGACGAACACGATCGGAATGTTCTTGGTCTTTTCCGTGCCGCGCATCAGCTCGGCCAGTTCGAAGCCGTTCATGCCGGGCATCTGCACGTCGAGAATGGCCATGGCGAACTCGTGTTGCAGCAACAGCGACAAGGCCTCGTCGGCGGACAAGGCTTTGTAGACGATACGGTCTTCGCGCTTGATCAGCGCTTCGAGCGCCAACAAGTTCTCCGGTAGATCGTCAACGATCAGTAATTTGGCCTGGATAGTACTTAGCATGCGATTCGTTCCAGCTCGACAAGCAGACGGCCGATGCCGCGAATAGGGAGGATATGGTCCGGTTGGTGTATATCAAGCGCCGCCCGGGGCATGGTCGCGACCTGGGCTTCGTCCGGGTCCTGAACGATGGTCATGCCGCCATGGCGCTTGACCTGGGCCAGGCCGCGAGCGCCATCACGGTTGGCGCCGGTCAACAACACCGCAGCCAGAGCTGAACCGTAGGCATCGGCGGCCGACTCGAACAGGTAATCGATGGCAGGTCGCGAATAATGCACACGGGCTTCCAGACTCAAGGAAAAACTGCGGTCCTGCTCCACCGACAAGTGATAACCCGGAGCCGCGAAATACAGCGTTCCCGCTTCGACCAGCGTCTTGTCGCAGGCTTCCCGTACTGGCATGGCCACGCGCCGTGCGAACACCTCGACCAGATGACTGCAGCGTCCGTCCGGCAAGTGCAAAACCACAATGATCGGCAGTTGGAAGCCTTCTCGCAGTGGGCCGAGGATACTCAGCAACGCCTCCACTCCGCCGGCCGAGGCGCCGATCACAATAGCCTCTATGGAAGGCAGATCCGCTGCACTGTTCATGATTTTCGGTAGACCCGTTCTTGTTTGACCAACGGTTCGAACTGATTGCCGTAAGACGAGAAATCCGGGGTTTCCTTGCTGCCCAGCACCAGAAATCCTCGATGGCAAAGGGAATCATGGAACAAACCGAAAGCACGATCTTGAAGCTTTTTATTGAAATAAATCAAAACATTACGGCACGAAATCAATTGAGTTTCTGAAAAGACACTGTCAGTCGCCAGGCTGTGATCGGCGAAGGTCACGTTCTCACACAGGGTCTTGTCGAAAATGGCGTAACCGTAAGCCGCTGTGTAGTAGTCGGCGAACGAACGCTGGCCACCTGCCTGCTGGTAGTTATGAGTGTAGGCGCGGACATTCTCCATCGAGAATATCCCTTGCTTGGCTTTATCCAGCGAGCGCGGATTGATGTCGGTGGCGTAAATGATGGTGCGATCGAGCAAGCCTTCTTCGCGCAGCAGAATGGCCATCGAATAGACCTCTTCACCGGTGCTGCAACCGGCGATCCAGATCTTGATCGAGGGGTAAGTCTTGAGCAGCGGCACCACTTCCCTGCGGATCGCCAGGAAATGCGAAGGGTCGCGGAACATTTCGCTGACCGGGATCGTCAGCAGTTGCAACAACTGCATGAATGCCGTTGGGTCGTGCAGGACCTTATCCTGCAACGCTGAAATGGTCGTGCACTCGAACTGGCTCAACGCGTGATTGACCCGGCGCTTGATCGAAGCGCCGGAGTAATCGCGAAAGTCATAGCTGTATTTGAGGTAGATCGCCTCGATCAACAAGCGCAATTCGATTTCGCTGTTCTTTTCCACTAAATGCGTTCCATCTTCGGCAACCACACGCGAATCAGCGAGAACAGGCGATCCAGGTCGATGGGCTTGGCCAGGTAATCGTTGGAGCCCGCTTGCAAGCACCGCTCTTGATCGTCCTTCATGGCCTTGGCCGTCACCGCAATGATCGGCAGCTTGCGCCAGCGCGGGTCCTTGCGGATCTCGATGGTGGCTTCGAAACCATCCATTTCCGGCATCATCACGTCCATCAACACCAGATCGATGTCCTCGACTTCATTCAGTCTTTCAATCGCTTCACGACCGTTGCGACCGATGACCACGACTGCACCCTTTTGCTCCAGGGCACTGGTGAGGGCGAAGATGTTGCGCACATCGTCGTCCACCAGCAGCACCTTGCGACCCTCGAAAACCTTGTCGCGACTGCGCGCGGTCTTGAGCATCCTCTGGCGTTCATGGGACAACCTGGATTCGACTTTGTGCAGAAAGAGTGTGACCTCATCCAGCAAACGCTCTGGCGAGCGCGCACCCTTGATGATGATCGAGCGCGAATACTTGCGCAGCTCGGCCTCTTCGTCCCGGGTCAGGTTGCGTCCGGTGTAGACAATCACTGGGGGGAACGAGCAGATATCTTCCGTGGACATGCGCTTGAGCAAGTCGTTGCCGAGCATGTCCGGCAGTTTCAGGTCGATGATCATGCAATCGAAAATCGTCGTACGCAGCAGGTCCAGCGCATCTTGTGCCAGGCCAACGGCAGTGATCTCGATGTCCTCGTCGCCGATCAGCCGGGCAATGCTGTCGCGCTGCAGGTCATCGTCTTCGACCAGCAGGACGCGTTTGACTTTCTGGGTCAGCTTGGCCTCAAGACGGGCAAACACGTCCTTGAGTTCTTCTCGGGTAGTCGGCTTGACCGCGTAACCGATAGCGCCCATATGCATTGCGGCTTCGACCCGGTCTTCCACGGAAATCACGTGCACCGGGATATGCCGGGTTTCAGCGTGTTCCTTCAGACGCTGCAACACAGTCAACCCGGAATGATCCGGCAGACGCATGTCCAGCAGAATGGCGTCCGGGATGAATTCCCTGGCCAGGTCGTAGCCTTCGTCCGCCCCGTGCGCCACCAGGCACTGATAACCCAGCTCATGGGCCAGGTCGTACAGGATATTGGCGAAGTTCGCCTCGTCTTCCACCACCAGAATGCAACGCGTGGTGAATGGCGCCTTGGTGCGATCGTCGTCGAAGCGCGGGATATCGACTTCGGCGATCAGCGGTACCCGTGCAGCGGGCATTACTCTCGGGGTCATGGCAACCGGGGTGGCTCTCATCGGTTCGACAGGTTCTTCGCCCGGTTCAACGTATTGCTGCGGCAACACCAGGGTGAACACACTGCCCTGCCCCGGCTCGCTGGTGACACTGATGGAGCCGCCGAGCAAGGCGGCCAGGTCACGGGAAATCGACAAGCCAAGGCCGGTGCCGCCATAACGGCGATTGGTGGTGCCATCGGCCTGGCGGAAGGCTTCGAAAATACTGTCCTGCTGATCCGCGGCAATGCCAATCCCCGAATCGCGAACGATAAAGGCAATACCGTCGGCGGGCTGACTGGCAACTGTCAGGCTGACCTCGCCTTTTTCAGTGAATTTCACCGCGTTGGACAACAGGTTCTTGATCACCTGCTCCAGACGCTGGCGGTCGGTGAAGATCATCATCGGCGCACCGGCCTGCACTTCCACCTGGAAATGCAGCTTCTTATCGGTGGCCAAGGGCTGGAACATCTCGCGTAACCCATCCACCAATCGCGCCACGCTGGTGTTCTCCGGCCGCATTTCAAGCTTGCCGGCCTCGACCTTGGAAATATCGAGAATGTCGTTGATCAAGTTGAGCAAATCATTGCCGGCAGAATAGATCGACTCGGCAAACTTGACCTGTTCGGCGCTGAGGTTTTCCTGGGGGTTTTCCGCCAGCAACTTGGCCAGGATCAACGAGCTGTTCAGCGGCGTGCGCAACTCGTGGGACATGTTGGCGAGGAATTCAGACTTGTACTTGCTCGAACGCTGCAACTCTTCGGCGCGCTCTTCGAGCAGGTGCTGGGCCTGATTGAGCTCGGTATTTTTCTTGTCCATGGCGTCGCGCTGGTCCGCCAGGATCAACGCCTGTTCGGCGAGCTGCTCATTGGTTTGTTCAAGCTCGACCTGCTGGGTCTCCAGATGCGCCTGGGATTCCTTGAGAATCCGCGACTGCTCTTCCAGCTCTTCGTTGGCGGTCTTGAGTTCTTCCTGCTGGACTTGCAGCTCCTCATTGAGCTGCTGGGTTTCAGCCAGCACTTCTTGCAGGCGCTGGCGATAGCGAGCGGCCTCGATGGAGGTGCCTATGTTGCCGGCAATCAGTTCAAGCAATTCGACATCGCGATCCATCAGCGGGCGCAGGAAACCCAGTTCGATCACACCGTTGACCCGATCATCGTCACTGGTCGGCACCACCAGCACACTGTGCGGCAAACCTTCGCCCAGGCCGGAGCTAACCTTGAAGTAACCGTCCGGTACGTTATCGAGACGGATCAAGCGAGCCTGGTGCGCGACCTGGCCGACAATGCCTTCATCGCTGTAAATCTGCTGTTCGCGCGCTTCCTGCTCGCGGGAGAAACCGTAAGAAGCAATGCGCTTGAGCCCGCCATGTTCTTCGCGGACATAAATGGCGGCTACGGCGGTGCCCAGGTATTGCGCGCAGAACTGCAGAATGTTGCGGCCCAGCAGATTCAGCGACAGTTGCCCCAGCACTTGTTCGGCCAGTTCAGTCTGGCCATTGCGCAGCCAGGCCTGCTGTTCCAGACGCTGGGCACTGGCCTGTTGCCCGGCGAGGTTGGCGCTGTAACTTTGCGAAAGGTTGAGCAAATCCCGACGACCGATGTAGGCCAGCAAGGCGCTGATCCCGGCAATGAACAACAGGTAAAGGCTGATGCTCCAGATCGTGGTACTGCGCACATCCTCGTTGCGCGTGGTGCGCAACTGTTGCTCCATGTCGATCACGTCTTCGAATTGCCTGCGGATCTCATCAGTCAGCCGCTTACCGCGCCCGGTCTTGACCGCGCTGCGGTAATCACCGCTGGATCGTTGCAATTCAATTAGGGTCTGCGCGTAAGCGGCCCACTCATTCTGCAAGGCCTGGAGCCGGTGCAGACGGTCGGTCTGCACCGGATTGTCTGCGGTCAGATCGAGCAAGGTTTTGAGGGCCACTGCTATTCGCGGCTTGGCCGTTTCGTAGGGTTCAAGGAAGTGCTCGTCGCCAGTCAGCAGGAAGCCGCGCATTCCGGTTTCCAGATCGACGGTCAGCTTGATCGATTCATTGGCGTTATTGATCACCCGGTCGGTGTGCTCGACCCACTGGGTCACCGACAGCAGGTAAGTGATCAGCGAAACAAAGAACACTGCACTGAGCGCGCCGACCCCTAATGGCAGGCTGACGTTACGGCTCAGGAGTTTACGGAATCGTTGCTCATCAACCGAAGACGCGGATGTCATGGGGGAAACCTTGTCGAACTGTTGAAAACCAAGGAGTTTGCCCCAAAAGCGCCGGCTTGATCCAATTTTCTGACACCTTTTCGCGCAAAATCCCACATTCAACTGCTCCACTGCCAAGGAGCGGTTATCCTTGCCAACGCTTGTGTGACTAATCTTTTTTCTACCGCGTGGGAACTTGTCGGGTTCCGTCACTTACTGAAGCAAGAGCCCGGCGATTTCGATCGACCGACCACCCGCGAATTCAACCTCTGAGAACCCACTATGTCCGCCACCGCGTCCATCATCCTTGTAGTCGAAGACGACGCCATCGTGCGCATGCTGATTGTCGATGTGCTGGAGGAACTCGAGTTCAAGGTGCTCGAAGCCGATGGCAGCGAACAGGCGCTGGAGTTTCTCAACGATGAAGACCAGCACATCGATTTGATGATGACCGACGTTGGATTGCCAGTGATGGACGGCCGTGAACTGGCCACCCAGGCCCGGATGCTGCGCCCCGAGCTGCCCATCCTGTTTGCCAGCGGTTATGCCGAAAGCATGGATGTGCCCGAAGGCATGCACGTGATCGGCAAACCGTTTTCCATTGATCAGTTGCGCGACAAGGTCAAAGGCATGCTGGCCTGAGAGTTGTTTGGGGCTGTGGCCCCTCCACTTCTGCATAAACCGACGCAAGGCTGTATTTTTGCCATGCACAGAAGATGACAGCGTTGCCCGCAGCTGGAAACTATTCATGCAGGCCCCGGAACAACAGCCCTTTATGTCGCTGCATGTGCCGATGATGGAAGCGCTGGTCAAGGCCATGGACCTGACCCAAAAAGAAACGCAGCCAGGCCGGGTGGTGAGTTTTCTTGCCACCGGCGCGTCGAAACGCGAGCGCTGAGTTCTTCGAGGCTGAGTACGCAGACGGCGTTGTCGAAACGACGATGGTCAAGATTCTTCCGGGATACGTATCCGAATCAGGCATTACCCGCCGATGATGCGTTTTGCAGTTGTCGTGTTTCCTTGACTACACGTGACTGGCAAACCGTTTCCCATTAATCAGTAGCGGAATGCAGTCAAATGCTCTATTTAAAACTACAACAAATCACCTGACCTTCTTGCCTGTTATAGAAAAGAGTCATTTGCCGCCGAACAACATGACAACCCACCAACTACGCAAACAAATGCAATACACACTTACATACGTCGACTTGCCATCAATTAAATATTAAAAGAGGATACCTCAAACATACAGCCCTGAAACAACTGGATTTACCATGAGCCTTACTAATGCAACCAATACATTTCAAAGACACTTATCAAGACCTTTGACTTATAGCCCGCCTCAAGATCACAACAGTCATAAAGACAATATCGAGCGCCGGGAATTTCTCGACAAATTAAAGCGTCGAGTGCAAGACAGCAGTCACTCCAGGAAAGTCAGCCTGGAAGGTTATTTTATCTCCCTGGAACCTGGCTCATCGCTAGAAGAAACTCTCCAGCCCGCAAGAGCCATTTTGCGAAACATGGTCGAAAAAACCTCTTTCAAAAATCTTTTATTGAAACTCCAGCTGCCCGAAGACTCACTGTTTGAAGTAACCGCCACAGGTCAGGTCAAGGCACACTACGCTGGTAAAACCCTGAGTTTCGAGAGTGCATTCAAACTGGCTCCGGATCTGAACGATGATCTTGTTGTATTGGTTGAAATGGCGCAATTGACGGGTGGCGTCGTCACCCTTGACGACCAGGTCGGCATGATTCAATGGTTGAGATTCCATCGTTACCTCCTTCCTCGAACGGTAGTCGATGCTCAGAACCTGATTGCCTTCCTGGAGCAGTCATATCCGGAAAATCCGCCATTCGGCAACTATTGGGAAATGGTAATCGCCGGCGAAAATAATCCGCTCACTATGTCATCAGCACAGCGGGACCGGCTTCGAACACTGATCAAGGAATACACCAAGGGCGAGTCATTATTGGAACTGCTTTCAGACACTATTCTGGGTGGACGATCCACTCCCATCAAACGATCGGAAGCGGAGTATTTTCTGAACATGCTTGTTTCCAGTTCCATTGCTCTAATCTGGGCAAAAAGCTTTGTACGAGACCTGGATTGGTATGGTGCGCAAGATGATCAGCCCTTATCGGACGAATCTCTCCAGCAAATACTTTTCACTGCGCTACTGTTGGATCTTCATCCGAAGGTCGGGGAGCAAGAGCCGCGCAATCAAGTGGCCGGGTTCGATCTCTATGCAGCCCAACATATAGAGAAGTCTTTCACCAGTGTTCAAACGGAATTCGAAAGACATTTGATCAATCACCACCGGGTCACTGAACAGAACGTGGCACTGGCCTCGCATTTATTGCTGGCCGGCACCGCGCCGGAGTTCCTGGTCCAGGACTTGCCACCTACTTTGCTATTAGGCACCCCGCAATGGGTTGATTACTGCCGGACCATCGCGGTGCAGGAAGCTATCTCACCGGGATCGTCGCGCGTAATGACCCATGCGCAAATACAACACCTGATGAAGTCCGAGTCAGTCACAGAGTCGCAACAGGCACTCAATGCCTTGGCTGCTGTAGATCCAGTGATCAACTGGGCGTTGCTCAACAGTATCGTCACCCATGATGAAGTGAACCGCTCGACCAAGGATTCGCTTGAAGTGGCCGTGGCCGCTTACGCCCGCCATGCGAAAACCCTTGCTGAAACGGCTGAAACGCTGTCTCGCCCCTTGCCGACCCGCAAGAGCGTCGCCCTGGATATCCTCAAGCAAGTCGCCAAAGGATGCACCTATCTTGAAGATGACGTCCTTCACCAAAAGAGCAATCGATCACTGGAAGACGCCTATGCCGACCCGTTTCTCATGTCCCCTGTAGACCTGCACATGTCCAACGACCTGCAGACAGGCGATTGGGACTTGAAGCATGGAGCAAGTATTTATACTGCGTTTCCAAAGATGCTCCCCAATCTGATCTCTGCGCAGGGAGAGTTTTACCGCCAATTCAATCGGAACTACCTGTCACATGCGCAGGCTATGTATACGCATTTGAAACTAGCCCTTTCATCCTTGCCGCTTGTTGATCGAGTGCGGCTGCTGCGCGGACAATTGACGATATTCTCTGTACGGCCTTCAGTCGCGACTATTCACCCAATCACCCGCTTCCCCATGAATCCATTAGCGTCAACCCTTGACGTCATACTTAAAGTGCCGAATCGGGTTCCCATGGAGAGTCATAAAGACAAAGAGCAGGCCACCGGTCGTTACGGCGTGGTGATGTGTACCTACTTCGAAGGACGATTGAGCTGTTATGAGCTGTTCACCTTGCACGGAGTCTGCCGTGAAAACACGGAACTGGCCGAGCTGATCGAAAGGGAGAACCTGTTACGTACAAGCCCCCGCGGCAGTGAAAAGAACCACACCCATCCGGCACCGGTGCATCAACTGCCCACGGACATCGAGTGCTACACCCATGGGGTCACACCTGGCCTCGTCAATACCAGTCGTGGCGTCATTGAAAAGATCGGTGAACTATCCGCACCCCCACTGGCTTCGGACATTGAAAGCAAAGGCTATTACCAAAGTTTCTATTCAAGTGAATTCGAGTCACTCGTAAACTTCGTGCTCAAGCACCAGCCAATCGCAACCTACGATGAGTTGGTGAAAGAATGTTGGGGGCAAACCCGGCTGGAGGCATTGCGTGCAGAACGTGAAGAGGCATTGAACACGTTTCTCAATATTGTCGTACCGTTCAAATCATGCATCGAAGACATCAGTTCAGACGATCTGGATCGACAGTTCCAAGGCGTAGGTGCCTGCACCCTGGAAGCTGCGATGACGCTTCTGTTGGTGGTCGGGGCCATTGGCAAGATAGCCAGTATTGCCGCCCGAAGCATGACCCTTGCAACGAAAGCCAGCGCCCTGGCCAAAACTGGCCTGGGCCTGGTGAGCAGCTTGCTAAACCCGCTGGATGGCGTTCCGGATTTGCTTATAGGTGGCGCGAAACTGTTGCGCAAAGGTATTAGCGGGACTGTTGCGGCCTTGGAAAACGCCGTATCCGATCTTCGACAGTTGACGGGTCAGACTCAATTCGAGCAATTGGCCAGAGCCGGCGATCCAGACATCATTCGTCTCGGAACCTGGCGCCCTGCGCAAACTTCCCAGGATGCCTTCCAGGTATGGGGTATACGCCACCATGACGAATGGTACGCACTGAACCGATTTGGTGAGCCCTGGGGAGCCAAACTGAAGGGTTTTGATCTCAAACTTAAATTGCCCATCCCACGCTGGCATAAAATCATGCCTAAAAGCTACGCTCGTACAGTGATCAAAGAAGGCTTACCACTCGCCAGCAGAAAAGTAGACGATGCCATCAACGTATTGAATGACCCAACGCTGATCCAGGAATCGAATGCGGCGCTCGTCCTTCTGCTTGCGAATGACTCTTCCGCAGCCCGAAGTGCTTACCGTGACTACCTGATTGCAGTAAAAGAGGACCTTACAAATATCAAACCCGGCAACTTTATCCTCGACAGCAGTCAAGAAAGCGACTCAGTAGCCGAGCTGCATTGGGGGCTGTACAACGACTGGAAAACTGGCGACAAGGCGCAAAATGCCAACAACGAATTTATCCGGGTCTACAGTGACAACTTCAACGAGGCTTATCGCAGGGATCATTTCAACCCGGGCATTACTGCCGATACTTTCGTTCATGAAATGTTCCACGGCGCGCCGAAAACCAAAGATTTCGCCTACGCTGAAGACACCGGAATATTTCAGCGTGGCTCTCAACAATTGGACGTGAGTCCACTCCTGAATCTCGCCAACGGCAAGATGTCCATGGGCCTGCCGAGTTTTCCAAATACCAACTACAACAGCGGGATGGCGTTTAAAAATGCCGACTCATTTGCATTGACGACATCGCTGCTAAGCCAATTAAAGACCAACAAGCAAGCCTATCAGCAGAATATAGCGACCATGAAAGCGGCACTCAAAAATGCCAACCATGGATGCATCAATGGGCAGACACTGGTAAAAATCAACATTCTCTGAGTTTCAGACAGACCGAGTTAACGATACCGGGCGCATGCGACCACTACTGTACTGTGGTTTAATTGCGCCCTTTTTTGCCCCCTCGCTTGCTGCAAAGGATCACTGTTCATGACCCAGCCCCACGCAACCAAAGTCCTGGTCATCGGTTACGTCTGGCCCGAGCCCCGCTCTTCAGCGGCGGGTGGACACATGATGCAAATTCTCGAGACCTTCTTGCAGCAAGGCTGGGACATTACTTTCAGTAGTCCGGCCAGCTCCGGTGAGCATCGGGCAGACCTGACGGTGTTGGGCATTCGCGAAATCCCGATCGAATTGAACAACAGCAGTTTCGACAGGTTCATCAGCGAACTGGCTCCGGATATCGTTTTGTTCGATCGGTTCATGATGGAAGAACAGTTCGGCTGGCGAGTTGAGAAGCACTGCCCCGATGCCTTGCGTGTGCTTGAGACTTCTGACCTGCAAAGCCTGCGAGATGCCCGCCATCAACGCCTCAAGGAGCGTTTGAAGGCGAATGACGACACCAATGACTTCAGTGAACTGTTCGCGCCAGCGTTACGGGAAGAGTTTGAGCTCATGGCCGAGACCGATCTGGCCAAACGGGAAATCGCAGCGATTTATCGTTGCGACTTGAACCTGATGGTTTCCGAAGTGGAGATCGAATTGCTGGTCGAGCAATTCAAACTGCCGCGCCACTTGCTGCACTGGTGTCCGCTGATGGTCGATCTACCGAGCGTGCCGTCGGTTTCTTTTGGCGACCGCGCGCACTTTCTCAGCATCGGCAACTTCCGTCATGCGCCGAACTGGGATGCGGTGCTCTGGATGAAAACCACTATCTGGCCGCTGATTCGCGAACAACTGCCCAAGGCTCAATTGCACATTTACGGTGCTTACACGCCGCCCAAAGCGACTGCATTGCACAACCCCGGCCAGGGCTTTCATGTGATGAACTGGGCGCAAGATGCGTTAAAAGTCATGTCTGGCGCACGGATTTGTCTTGCGCCCCTACGCTTTGGTGCCGGCATCAAAGGCAAAATTGTCGACGCCATGTTATGCGGTACGCCCACGATCACCACGCCAATCGGCGCAGAAGCAATGCATGGCGAACAACGCTGGCCGGGGGCTGTGACCCGAACAGCACAGGCGTTCGCCGAGTGCGCGGTTCAGCTGTACAAGGATGAAGCTCTGTGGACGGACGCTCAATCCCTTGGGCAATCGTTGCTCGTCGCGCGTTATCGACAATCGGAGCATGGTCCGGCGCTGATTGAAAAGTTGTTGTATTGCCAACAACATCTGGCACAACTTAGAAATGACAACTTTACGGGAAGTATGTTGCGCCATCATCACCACAGAAGTACGCAATACATGGCGCAATGGATTGAAGCAAAGAATCGGAACCCATTATAGAACTTATACCAACAACAAATATTTTGCATTATCACTGTTATTGACCAAATCCAGCACTCAACCTTATAAATATTCAGCCAGACTTGTTTAAGTTCGGCACCCTCAACTCTTCTTATAAATTAATGCAAGGATGCATTAAATGAGCAACTACGCCAATAACAACTGGATGTCCGCCACGCCAGCCATTAACACTTTATCGCTCAGCGAACTGACTCTGCCTGGCACTCATAACGCTGGCTGCGACTGGAAAGCGCCCTGGCCTTTGTTCGGCCCTCCCCCGCACTGGGTGGCTTGTCAGCATAAGTCGTTCTATAGCCAACTGTGTCATGGGTCCCGAGCACTTGACGCCCGTCTGATTTATGACGCCGCTGCCCCAGGGTTAGGAAAATTCATATTTACACATGACAGTCATCGCTCTAACCGCACGCTGGGCGAACTGATAACCGACCTAAATAGATTTCTTACGGAAAATCCGGATGAGTTTGTCATTGTGGACTTTCACCAACTCAAGAATGGCGAGCATCCATTTGACTTCAAATACTTCAACGACATGATGTTGAGATTTATCGACCATCGGATGATTCCTGTCCAAAACCAGAGCCTGAGCCTTGAGAGACTCAAGCAAATCAGCCCACTGCAAAGAATACTGATCGCGACCCCATGGCACAGTGCTCTTGATCGAACTGTATTTCACGAACAGATCAGGCACAAATGGTCTGGCAGCGGCATCACCAATGTCGCTGATTTGAAGCAGCACATTATTAATGTACTGAAATACCCGCCAGGCACAGGGGCACCGTGGTCACTTTCCGCCACCAGTTACAGCGCGCTCGGTGGCCCCGTGGATATTCATGACGAGCTTAATTCCTGGTTCGATCCGAATAACAGCGACTGGGCGTCAAAATGCAACATCATCAACGTCGATTTTATTGAAGAGTCCAACATCGTCTCTTATTGCCGAACGGTAAACCTGATGAAAGCGCGCGATCGGGTCCCCCGTTAGGCAAAGTCGTGGCAGGCTGGCACAGCAGGCGCCAAAAGAGGCATGATCGAGCAGCGATAACAAGAAAAGCATCCTGACATGACTCGAACAGCCCGCGTGACAGACCCCTCCTACGAATTGATGGACGACCACAACGGGTTGTCCATCATCTACCGTCAGCACGGATTCCCTTGCCCGCTGGTGCGTTGGCATTTTCACAAGGAATACGAACTGCACCTGATCGTCGCCAGTTCCGGCAAAGTGTTCATCGGTGACTACATCGGTAATTTCTATCCGGAATCGCTGTTCCTCACCGGCCCCAACCTGCCCCACAACTGGATCAGCCAGGTGGCCGAAGACGAAGTGGTGCCCAAGCGCGACATGCTGGTCAATTTCACGGACGAGTTGTTCGACAGCGGCCACTTGGTGTTTGCCGAGCTCAAGGCACTGGCGCCACTGTTGGAGCGCGCCCAGTACGGCATCGAGTTTCGCTGCAAGCGCACCATCCGCCAGGCCATGACCTTGATGCAGCGTATCGCCGATACCCAAGGCGTGACGCGTCTCGGGCACTTTTTCATTCTGCTGGAGTTGCTGGCCGCCTCTGACGATTTTCAGTTGCTGTCCGGAGCCACGACACCGCAATTGGCCGACGAGCACAATATCGATCGCACCAACCGGGCGGTGGATTACATCTTCGCGCATTACGCCCGGGAACTGCCGCTGGAAGAAGTCGCCGAGCACTTGGGCATGAAGCCGACCTATTTCAGTCGAGTGTTTAAACAAGCCACCGGCCGCTGCTTCATCGAATTCGTCAATCGCCTGCGGATCAGCAAATCCTGCGAGTTGCTGGCCGATGGCAACAAACCGGTGACCGATGTGTGCTTCGAGTCGGGCTTCAACAATATTTCCAACTTCAATCGGCGCTTTCAGCAACTCAAGGGCATGACGCCCTCGCATTATCGGCGGTTGGCGGTGCAGCGGTTGACCGAACAAAACCTTGGGTAAATACAAATCCCTGAGGGAGCGAGCCTGCTCGCGAAAGGGTGGATCATTCAACAGTGATGTTGACTGACACGAAGTCATCGCGAGCAGGCTCGCTCCCACAGGTTAAGACCTGTTTTCACACTGAAACCTGTACGGATTCAATAGGCGTTAACTGCTGAAAACCCGTTCCCTGCACCTCCCCCCTCAAAGTCCAGTGCAAAATAGTATCGATTCAAGTGCGATGGATGATTTGTCACGTCATCAATTGAAGGCTGTAATCAGTGCACATTCTTCCCCCCGCAGGAAGACACAAAAACAATAACTGTCCTTCTGTAACCCGCCGGGTGCAGAAAAGGAGTGCACGATGCAACCTTCTGTAAAAGCTCTGCTTGCCCTTACCTGCATGACCCTCAGCAGCGTCAGCCTCGGCGCCCAGACCCTGACCATCGCCACCGTCAACAACAGCGACATGATCCGCATGCAAAAACTCTCGAAAACCTTCGAGGCCGAGCATCCGGACATCAAGCTCAATTGGGTAGTGCTGGAAGAAAACGTGCTGCGCCAACGCCTGACCACCGACATCGCAACCCAGGGCGGACAGTTCGATGTTCTGACCATTGGCATGTACGAAGCCGCACTCTGGGGCGGCAAAGGCTGGTTGGAGCCAATGAAGGACTTGCCGGCCAGTTATGCCCTCGACGACGTGTTCCCATCGGTGCGTGAAGGCTTGTCGGTCAAGGGTTCGCTGTACGCTTTGCCCTTCTACGCCGAAAGCTCCATCACCTATTACCGCACCGACCTGTTTAAGGAAGCCGGGCTGACCATGCCCGAGCACCCGACCTGGACCCAAATTAGCGAATTCGCCGGCAAACTCACCCATAAGGATAAAGAACAGTACGGCATATGCCTGCGCGGCAAGGCCGGTTGGGGCGAGAACATGGCGCTGATCACCACCGTCGCCAATGCCTATGGTGCGCGCTGGTTCGATGAGCAATGGAAGCCGGAATTTACCGGCCCCGAGTGGAAAAACGCGCTGAACTTCTACGTCGACACTATGAAGAAATCCGGTCCGCCGGGCGCGTCGAGCAACGGTTTCAATGAAAACCTCGCGCTGTTCAACAGCGGCAAATGTGCCATTTGGGTGGATGCCAGCGTCGCTGGCTCCTTCGTCACCGACAAGACCCAAAGCAAGGTCAGTGATCACGTCGGTTTCACCTACGCACCGCACGAGACTACCGATAAGGGTTCAGCCTGGTTGTATTCCTGGGCGCTGGCGATTCCGACCAGTTCCAAGGCGAAGGACGCGGCGAAAACCTTCAGCGCCTGGGCCACTTCCAAGGAATACGGTGCGTTGGTTGCCGAGAAAGACGGCATCGCCAACGTGCCGCCAGGTACTCGCGCTTCGACGTACAGCGATGAGTACATGAAGGCTGCGCCGTTCGCCAAGGTGACCCTTGAATCGCTGAAAGCCGCGGACCCGAGCAAACCGACCCTCAAGCCCGTGCCCTATATCGGCATTCAGTTGGTGACCATTCCTGAATTCCAGGCCGTGGGCACCCAGGTCGGCAAATTGTTCTCGGCAGCGCTGATCGGCCAGACCACGGTCGACCAGGCGCTGACCGCTGCCCAGTCAACCACCGAACGTGAAATGAAGCGCGCCGGTTATCCCAAGTAACCCCGCTACCAATATGGGAACTGCTTGTGTG
>NZ_JBOBDO010000037.1:0-47019 GCF_050586665.1 Pseudomonas sp. ES4
CAGCCGAACGCAGCCTCGCGGTGCTCGGCAGCTGCTACAGGTCAGCGCAGGGCTGCTATCGCGTCGACGGATTCCCGGATCAGCGCCGGGCCTTTATAGATGAAGCCGGAATAGAGCTGCACCAGGCTGGCCCCTGCAGCGATTTTCTCAGCCGCGTGCTTGCCTTCGGTGATGCCGCCCACGGCGATGATCGGCAAGCGACCAGCCAACTCGGCCGCCAGCACCTTCACGGTGTGGGTGCTCTTGTCGCGAACCGGTGCGCCGGACAGACCGCCCGCCTCGTCACCATGTTCCATGCCTTCTACACCAACGCGGCTCAAGGTGGTGTTGGTGGCGATCACCGCGTCCATACCGGTTTCGATCAGCGCTTGCGCGACCTGAACGGTTTCTTCGTCGGTCATGTCCGGCGCAATCTTGATCGCCAGCGGTACATGTTTGCCGTGGCGCAGCGCCAGTTCTGCACGGCGCGTCGCCAGGTCGGCCAACAATTGCTTCAGCGAATCACCGAATTGCAGGCTGCGCAGGCCCGGGGTGTTCGGCGAGCTGACGTTGACTGTCACGTAGCTGGCGTGGGCGTAGACCTTGTCCAGGCAGATCAGGTAGTCGTCGACCGCTCGCTCAACCGGGGTATCGAAGTTTTTGCCGATATTGATGCCCAGCACACCCTTGAACTTTGCCGCCGCCACTCGAGCCAGCAGGTGATCGACGCCGAGGTTGTTGAACCCCATGCGGTTAATGATCGCCTCGGCATCCGGCAGACGGAAAATCCGTGGCTTGGGGTTGCCCGGCTGCGGACGCGGGGTGATGGTGCCGATTTCGACAAACCCGAAACCCAGTTGCGCAAAACCGTCGATGGCCGCGCCGTTCTTGTCCAGACCGGCCGCCAGACCCACCGGGTTCGGGAAGTCCAGGCCCATGACGGTCACCGGCAATTTAGCCGGCGCCTTGCACAGCAAGCCGTTGAGGCCCAAACGCCCGCCCGCGCCGATCAGGTCCAGGGACAGATCGTGGGAGGTTTCCGGGGAAAGTTTGAACAACAGCTGACGGGCCAGGGTGTACATGGGCAGGTTTG
Source organism: Pseudomonas sp. ES4 (assembly GCF_050586665.1). Lineage (NCBI taxonomy): Bacteria > Pseudomonadati > Pseudomonadota > Gammaproteobacteria > Pseudomonadales > Pseudomonadaceae > Pseudomonas > Pseudomonas sp. ES4. Next base: position 1,073 of record NZ_JBOBDO010000037.1, read on the forward strand.
ACTCTGGGCTACGAAAAGTGGCGGCGATTATAGCCGGGCATCGGGGTTGCAGGCGAGGCGCGCGAGAAAATCAGCGGGCGATGGCATATGCCTTGCACCGCCACTCACATCAGCACTCATGCCAACGGCGGGATGAGTCGAAAGACAAAGGCGTCGTCACTTGGCCTTGCCCCGGCAAGCAGCCCGGTCCGGCGCTTTTTTATGAAAGGTGTTTACAGATGATTGAAGTTCCAGCCAACCCTCTGGCCTGGGTCAACGGCAGCGATGCCCCGGAAAAGACCGAAATCAACCTCGGCTTCATGGCCCTGAGCGACTGCGCCTCGGTAGTGGTCGCGGCCACGCAGGGCTTTGCCCAACCGTATGGCCTGACCCTGAACCTCAAGCGCCAGTCGTCCTGGGCCAACCTGCGGGACAAACTGGTCAGCGGCGAACTCGACGCCGCCCACAGTTTGTACGGTCTGATCTACGCCGTGCATTTGGGCATCGGCGGTGTCGCGTCGACCGACATGGCGGTGCTCATGGGCCTGAATCAGAATGGCCAGAGCATCAACCTCTCCCATGGCTTGCAGGCGCTGGACGTGACCAGTCCTGAAGCACTGGAGCGGCACGTGCACCAAAGTCGCCCAAAACTCACCTTCGCCCAGACATTTCCTACGGGCAGCCACGCCATGTGGCTGTATTACTGGCTCGCGAGCCAGGGCATCCATCCGTTGCAGGACGTCGACAGCGTGGTGGTACCGCCGCCGCAGATGGTCGCGCACCTGCAAGCCGGGCGCATCGACGGCTTCTGCGTCGGTGAACCATGGTCCGCCAGCGCGGTGCAGCAAAACCTGGGGTTCACGATGGCCACCACCCAGACCATCTGGCCCGATCACCCGGAAAAAGTCCTCGGCTGCACCCGCGCCTTTGTCGAGCAATACCCCAACACCGCACGGGCGCTGGTGATGGCGATTCTGGAGGCCAGCCGCTTCATCGAAGAAAGCACCGAGAATCGCCGCAGCACCGCAAAGCTGTTGAGCGCTCCGCAATACCTTGACGCGCCACTCGATTGCATCGAACCGCGATTGCTCGGTGACTACGCCGATGGCCTGGGTAATCGCTGGCAAGACCCGCACGCACTGCGCTTCCACGATGATGGCGAGGTCAATCTGCCGTATCTGTCCGATGGCATGTGGTTCATGACTCAGTTCCGCCGTTGGGGCTTGTTGCGCGACGACCCGGACTACCTGGGCGTGGCCCGTCAGGTCCAGCAACTAGACTTGTATCGAGAGGCCGCCACCGCTGTCGGTGTGGCCGCGAGTGATCAGCCAATGCGCAGCAGCCAGTTGATCGACGGCAAAGTCTGGGATGGCCGGGACCCTGCCGGTTATGCCCGCAGTTTCAAACTGCACGCCATGAGCGACAGCTCGCCCCTTCTCGCCAGCCGCTGACAGGAGACTGCGAATATGTTGCGTATCCTGCTGATCAACGACACCGCAAAGAAAGTCGGACGCCTGAAGGCGGCCCTGACCGAAGCCGGGTTCGAGGTGATCGACGAGTCAGGCTTGACCATCGACCTGCCTGCGCGCGTCGAAACGGTGCGTCCGGACGTGATTTTGATCGATACCGAGTCACCGAGCCGCGATGTCATGGAACAAGTGGTGCTGGTGAGCCGCGACCAACCACGGCCGATCGTGATGTTTACCGATGAACATGACCCCAATGTGATGCGTCAGGCGATCAAGTCCGGGGTCAGTGCCTACATCGTCGAAGGCATCCACGCACAGCGCTTGCAGCCGATTCTCGACGTCGCCATGGCGCGTTTTGAAAGCGACCAGGCCCTGCGCGCCCAACTCAATGCCCGCGACCAGCAACTGGCCGAGCGCAAGCGCATCGAGCTGGCCAAAGGGCTGTTGATGAAAATGAAGGACTGCAACGAGGAAGAGGCCTACACCCTGATGCGCCGCCAGGCCATGAGCCGCCAGCAGAAGCTGATTCAGGTGGCGGAGCAGATCATTGCCATGAGTGAGTTGCTCGGCTGACTCCCCCAAACGATCGTTCCCACGCAGAGCGTGGGAACGATCAGCGTGAATGTGGCACAGATCTCGCAAAGTAATCACTACAGGTAACCAACGGCGGTTGCCCCACCTACGACAAAGACGTCGCTCACCTCATTTGCCCTTTGGCGAATCCGGTGGCGGCGTTTTTTTGTTTTGGCCCCACAGACCGGGGCCGGTGGTGCGGCCGATGCGGCGCCCCACCTGCAAGCTCATGACTCCTTCTCGAGACTCCTAACAGCTGAGGTGCGCGATGAATTCAAGCTTCTGGAAATCTGGCCATACCCCGACATTGTTCGCGGCCTTCCTCTATTTCGACCTGAGTTTCATGGTCTGGTACCTGCTCGGCCCACTGGCGGTGCAGATCGCCGCCGACTTGCACCTGACCACCCAACAGCGCGGGCTGGTGGTGGCCACGCCGATTCTGGCCGGGGCGGTATTGCGCTTTGTAATGGGCTTGCTGGCTGATCGCCTGTCGCCGAAAACTGCCGGGCTGATTGGCCAGGTGATCGTCATCTGCGCCCTGTTCGTTGCCTGGAAACACGGCATCCACAGCTACGAACAAGCGCTGTTGCTGGGCCTGTTCCTCGGCATGGCCGGCGCGTCCTTTGCCGTCGCCTTGCCGCTGGCCTCGCAATGGTATCCCCCTCAGCACCAAGGCAAAGCCATGGGCATCGCCGGTGCCGGTAACTCGGGCACTGTGCTCGCCGCACTGATCGCCCCGGTGCTGGCCGCAGCATTTGGCTGGAGCAACGTGTTCGGCTTCGCCCTGATCCCGCTGATCCTGACCATCATCGTCTTCGCCTGGCTGGCGAAAAACGCGCCTGAGCGGCCAAAAGCCAAGTCCGTGTCCGACTATTTCAAGGCCTTGGGCGACCGCGACAGCTGGTGGTTCATGTTTTTCTATAGCGTGACCTTCGGCGGCTTCATCGGCCTGGCCAGCGCCCTGCCCGGTTATTTCAACGACCAATATGGCCTCAGCCCGGTGACCGCCGGCTACTACACTGCCGCATGCGTGTTCGGTGGCAGCTTGATGCGTCCGTTGGGTGGCGCTCTGGCGGATCGTTTCGGTGGCATTCGCACCCTTCTGGGGATGTACACGGTGGCGGCGCTCTGCATCGCCGCGGTGGGTTTCAATCTGCCGAGTTCCTACGCGGCGCTGGCACTTTTCGTCTGCACCATGCTCGGTTTGGGTGCCGGTAACGGCGCCGTTTTCCAATTGGTGCCGCAGCGTTTTCGTCGCGAGATCGGTGTGATGACCGGTTTGATCGGCATGGCCGGCGGTATCGGTGGATTTGCGCTGGCAGCAGGCATGGGCGCGATCAAGCAAAGCACCGGCAGTTATCAACTGGCCTTGTGGTTGTTCGCCAGCCTTGGCGTTCTGGCCTGGTTCGGTCTGCACGGTGTGAAACGTCGCTGGAGAACCACGTGGGGTTCGGCGGCCGTGACCGCTGCACGGGTCTGAGGCTTCAATGAGCCTGCAACTGAGTTTTGCCGAAGCGAGCGCCATCGGCCCTCGCGAGGAGAATCAGGACGCCCTGCGCCTGGTGACTCCGGCCCCGGCGCTGGCGGCGAGTAAGGGCTACCTGTTCGCCATCGCCGATGGCGTCAGCCAGTGTGCCGATGGTGGCCTCGCCGCCCGCTCGACGTTGCAGGCCCTGGCGCTGGATTACTACGCCACGCCGGAAACCTGGGGCGTCGCGCAGGCCTTGGATCGCCTGCTACTGGCACAAAATCGCTGGTTGCAGGCCAATGGCGGTGGGCAACCGTTGCTCACCACCGTCAGTGCCTTGGTCATGCGCGGCAGGCGATTTACCTTGGCCCATGTCGGCGATTGCCGGGTTTATCGCTGGCACGCCGACACCTTGCAACGGGTCAGCGAGGATCACGTCTGGGACCAGCCGGGCATGCAGCATGTACTCAAACGGGCACTTGGGCTCGATCAGCATTTGGTGCTGGATTTTCTCGATGGCGAACTGCGCTTGAACGAAAGTTTCGTACTGCTCAGCGACGGCATTTGGGCCGTGCTGGGCGACACTGCGATCGCGGCAATTCTGCGCGATCAACCGGATTTGAACAGCGCGGCGCAGACCTTGGTCAGTGCGGCGCATCTGGCCGGCAGCCAGGACAACGCCAGCGCCTTGTTGGTGCGGGTCGATGCCCTCGGTGAAACCAGCATCGGCGATGCGTTGATTCATTTGCAGCAGTGGCCGCTGCCACCGGCCTTGAAACCGGGCCAGCCTTTCGAAGGCTGGCAGGTCGAAGGGATACTCGGCCAGAGCCAGCAGTCGCTGCTTTATCGGGTGCGCGATGGGCAACAACAGCCCTGGCTACTGAAAACCTTGCCGGGCGCGCTGCGTGACGATCACCTCGCAGGGCAGGCGTTGCTGTCGGAAGAATGGTTTCTCAAGCGCGTGGCCGGGCGGCACTTCCCTGAAGTCCATGCCGCCAGTCAGCGTCAGCATTTGTACTACGTGATGCGGGAATATTCCGGATCGACCTTGGCGCAATTGCACGCCGATGTAGGACCGCTGCCGCTGCCCCAATGGCAGGATCTGGCCGAACGCCTGCTGCGCGCCGTTGGCATGCTGCATCGACGGCAGATTCTTCATCGCGATATCAAACCGGAGAACTTGCTGCTGGGGGACGACGGCGAATTGCGCCTGCTGGATTTCGGTCTCGCCTACTGCCCGGGCCTGTCCGAAGACCAGCCTTCTGCCCTGCCCGGAACCCCCAGCTATATCGCGCCGGAAGCCTTTCGCGGGGACGCACCGACACCGCAACAGGACCTGTATGCCGTCGGCGTGACCTTGTATTTCCTGCTCACCGGGCATTATCCCTACGGTGAAATCGAAGCTTTCCAGCGCCCACGGTTCGGGGTTCCTGTCAGCGCCAGTCGCTATCGACCCGACCTGCCGGAATGGATTGCGAAAAGTCTGGAGCACGCAGTAGCGGCGGATCCGGATCAACGCTTTGAAACGGCGGAAGAATGGTTACTGCTGCTGGAACAGGGCGAGCGGCGCAGTTTGAGCGTGCGCCCCAGGCCGCTGCTGGAGCGCGAACCATTGAAGGTCTGGCGGACCTTGGCGCTGGTGTCGTTGCTGGTGAACCTGGTGCTGCTGTTTCTGCTGTTCCACGACTGACACCGCCCCCTTGTAATACCGATCCCTTGAGACCGCGCCAATTACGGGCAACATGCATTGTTTCGGTGCACAAACATCCCAATCCAAATGCCTAGAGCGCGATTCCCTCCAGTAAATCCGGGCACCTGAAGAACTTGGCACAACCACTGCATTACCTCTCTCACCATACATAAAGCCCAACCTTCAACGATGAAGGGTGCGCTGCCCGAGAGAACGGGACCAGGACAAAGGCGTCCTCGCTAGGCAACTAGCGGGACGCCTTTTTTTGTTTGCGCACATTTGTCGAGCAAGACCTGAAAGCCCTGTTGAGGCGAGTCTGAGCTCCCGGAGATCCTGATGAAAAAACTAAAACTGGTGATGATCGGCAACGGCATGGCCGGGGTTCGCACCCTGGAAGAACTGCTCAAGTTGAGCAATGAGCTGTACGACATCACGGTCTTCGGCGCCGAACCTCATACCAACTACAACCGCATCCTGCTCTCGCCCGTGCTGGCCGGCGAACAGACCTTCGAAGAGATCGTGCTCAACGATCTGGACTGGTACCTGGACAACAACATCAAGTTGCTGCTCAACCGCAAAGTGGTGGAGATCGACCGGGTCAAACGCCGCGTGATCGCTGAAGACGGCAGCGAGGCCGAATACGATCGCCTGCTGATCGCCACCGGTTCGACCCCGTTCATCCTGCCGATTCCCGGCAACACTCTGGACGGCGTAATCGGCTACCGCGACATCGCCGACACCCAGGCCATGATCGACACGGCGAAAACCCACAAGCACGCCGTTGTAATCGGTGGCGGCCTGCTCGGCCTGGAAGCGGCCAACGGCCTGATGCTGCGCGGCATGCACGTCACCGTGGTGCACATCGGCGAATGGCTGCTGGAACGGCAACTGGACAAAACCAGCGGCCAACTCCTGCAAACCGCCCTGGAAGCCCGTGGCCTGCACTTTCGCCTGTGCGAGCAGACCCAGGCCCTGCACGATGCCGGCAATGGCCGGGTCGGCTCGGTCGAGTTCAAGAATGGCGACATCATCCCCGCCGACCTGGTGGTGATGGCCGCCGGTATTCGCCCCAACACCGAACTCGCGGAAAAATCCGGCATCCCTTGCAACCGCGGGATTCTGGTCAATGACACGATGCAAACCTACGACCCTCGGGTCTACGCCATCGGCGAATGCGCCAGCCACCGCGGCATAGCCTACGGCCTGGTGGCGCCGCTGTTCGAACAGGCCAAGGTCTGCGCCAACCACCTCGCCCAACTGGGCTTCGCCACCTACAAGGGTTCGGTGACGTCGACCAAATTGAAAGTCACCGGCATCGACCTGTTCTCCGCTGGCGACTTCATGGGCGGCGAAGGCACTGAAACCATCACCCTTTCCGACCCTATCGGCGGGGTCTACAAAAAACTGGTGATCAAGGATGACGTGCTGGTCGGGGCCTGTCTGTACGGCGATACGGCAGACGGTGGCTGGTATTTCCGGCAGATCCGTGAGAACCACGCCATCGACGAGATCCGCGATCACCTCATGTTCGGCGAAAACGCCTTGGGCGACGTAGGACATCAGGGTCAGGACAAAGCCATGAGCATGGCCGACACCGCCGAAGTCTGCGGCTGCAACGGCGTGTGCAAAGGCACCATCGTCAAGGCGATTCAGGAACACGGGCTGTTCAGCGTCGACGACGTCAAGAAACACACCAAGGCTGCCAGCTCCTGCGGCTCCTGCGCAGGGTTGGTGGAACAGATCCTGATCAACACCGTGGGCGGCGCAGCAGACGTCAAACCGAAAAGCGAAAAAGCCATTTGCGGTTGCAGCGACCTGAACCACGGGCAAATCCGCCAGGCCATCCGCGACCAGCACCTGCTGACCATCGCTGGCACCATGAGCTACCTGAACTGGCGCACGCCGAACGGCTGCGCCACATGCCGCCCGGCGCTCAACTACTACCTGATTTCCACCTGGCCGGGCGAAGCCAAGGACGACCCGCAATCGCGCCTGATCAACGAACGGGCCCACGCCAACATTCAGAAAGACGGCACTTACTCTGTAGTCCCGCGGATGTGGGGCGGTGTGACCAATCCTTCGGAACTGCGGCGCATTGCCGACGTGGCCGACAAATACAACGTGCCGATGGTCAAGGTGACCGGCGGCCAGCGTATCGATTTGCTGGGGATCAAGAAGCAGGACCTGCCCGGCGTCTGGAAAGATCTCGACATGCCGTCCGGCCACGCCTACGGCAAATCCATCCGCACCGTGAAGACTTGCGTCGGCAGCGAGTTCTGCCGTTTTGGTACGCAGAACTCCACGCAACTGGGCATCGAGCTTGAGCACGACCTGTTCAACATGTGGTCGCCGCATAAAGTGAAACTCGCCGTCTCCGGTTGCCCACGCAACTGTTCGGAAGCGGGCATCAAGGACGTCGGAATTATCGGCGTGGATTCGGGCTGGGAAATGTACATCGGCGGCAACGGCGGGATCAAAACCGAGGTCGCGGAATTCTTCGTCAAACTGAAAACCGCCGAAGAAGTGCGTGAATACAACGGCGCGTTCCTGCAGCTTTATCGCGAAGAGGCTTTCTACCTCGAACGCACCGTGCACTACCTGCAACGGGTCGGCATGGAACACATCAAGAAAGCCGTGCTGGAAGACCCGGAGCGGCGCAAGGCGCTCAACGAGCGCTTGCAATTCTCCTTGTCGTTCGAACAGGACCCGTGGAAGGAACGCCTGGAACAACCGCTGCTGAAGAAAGAATTCGACGTCATCACAGTGAAGAATCTGGAGGTGCCGGCATGAACTGGCTGGATATCTGCGCACTGGAAGAAATCAATGCCCTGGGCTCGCGGATCATCGCTGGCCCGAAAGGCGACATCGCGATTTTTCGTACCAGCGACGATGAGGTTTTCGCACTCGATGACCGCTGCCCACACAAGGGCGGGCCACTGTCCCAAGGTCTGATCTACGGCAAACGAGTCGCCTGCCCGCTGCACAACTGGCAGATCGACCTTGAGACTGGGGAAGCCCAGGCCCCGGACATCGGTTGCGCTCACCACCACTCAGCACGGGTCGAGAACGGCCGGGTGTTGCTGGCTCTGCGGGAAGCAAACTGATGAACCAGATCACCGCTTCCACCTGTTGCTACTGCGGGGTCGGCTGCGGCGTGCTGATCGAGCATGACGGCGAGCGCATTCTCGGCGTCAGCGGCGATCCGGCCCACCCGGCCAACTTCGGCAAATTGTGCAGCAAAGGCTCTACCTTGCACCTGACCGGCGACCTCGCAGCCCGGGCCTTGTATCCCGAACTGCGCCTGGGCAAAGGCCTGGCCCGCAGCCGCACCGACTGGGACACCGCCCTCGATCACGCCGCCAGCGTTTTTGCCGAGACCATTGCCGAACACGGCCCGGACAGCGTGGCGTTCTACATTTCCGGGCAATTGCTGACCGAGGATTACTACGCCTTCAACAAACTGGCGCGCGCGCTGGTGGGCACCAACAACATCGACAGCAATTCGCGCCTGTGCATGTCTTCGGCAGTAGTTGGTTACAAGCGCAGCCTGGGCGCCGACGCACCGCCGTGCAGCTACGAAGACCTGGAACTGAGCGACTGCGTGATGATCGTCGGCAGCAACATGGCCTACGCCCACCCGGTACTTTTCCGTCGACTGGAAGAAGCGAAATCCCGCCGGCCGCAGATGAAAGTCATCGTTATCGACCCGCGTCGTACCGACACCTGCGATCTGGCTGACCTGCACCTGGCGATTCTGCCAGGCACCGATGTCGCCTTGTTCCATGGGATTTTGCACCTGCTGCTGTGGGAAGACTGGGTCGACCGCGACTTCATCAAGGCCCACACCGAAGGCCTGGCCGAACTGAAGAACCTGGTGCGCGATTACACGCCGCAGATGGTTTCGCAGCTCTGTGGGATCAGCACTGAACAACTGCATCAATGCGCAGAATGGGTTGGCACTTCCCCGAGTTTTCTGTCGCTGTGGTGCATGGGACTGAACCAGTCCACCGCTGGCAGCGCAAAAAACAGCGCACTGATAAACCTGCACCTGGCCACCGGGCAAATCGGCCGCCCCGGCGCAGGACCTTTCTCCCTGACCGGTCAGCCAAACGCCATGGGCGGCCGCGAAACCGGTAGCCTGTCGAACCTGCTGCCCGGCCATCGCGAAGCCGCCAATGCTGAACATCGCGCGGAAGTGGCAGGGTATTGGGGTGTGGATCAATTGCCTGCAAGCACCGGGCTTACTGCCATTGAATTGTTTGAGCAGGTGCGCAGCGGAAAAATCAAGGCTCTGTGGATCGCTTGCACCAATCCAGCACAATCAATGCCGGATCAAACCGCTGTGCGCGAGGCGCTGCAAGCCTGTCCGTTCGTGGTGTTGCAGGAGGCCTTCCGCACCACCGAAACCGCAGCCTTCGCTGACTTGCTGCTGCCTGCTGCCAGTTGGGGTGAAAAGGACGGCACGGTAACCAACTCCGAACGGCGCATTTCCCACGTTCGTCGAGCCATCGTCGCACCTGGCGAAGCCCGCTCTGACTGGGCGATCACCGTGGATTTCGCACAGCGCCTGGAGAAATATCTGCGTCCCGGACAAACCAGTCTGTTTGCCTTTGAAAACCCGGCGCAGATCTTCGACGAGTACAAGCAATTGACCCGCGGGCGTGATCTGGACTTGTCCGGCATCAGCCATGCGTTGATCGACCGCCTAGGCCCGCAGCAATGGCCTTTCCCCATGGGTGCCAGCGAAGGCACGGCCCGGTTGTATCTGGACGGGATTTTCCCGACGGCCAGTGGGCGCGCGCAATTCGTGGCCGACCCGTACCGCGCCGCCAAGGAACAACGCGACGCGCGCTTCCCGCTAACCCTGATCACCGGCCGCCTGCGCGATCAATGGCACGGCATGAGCCGCACCGGCACCGCCGCCCAGCTATTCGGCCACGTCAGCGAAGCCGTGTTGAGTTTGCACCCGGATGAACTGCGTCGGCATCGGTTGCAATCGGGCGACCTGGTCAGCCTGAAAAGTCGCCGTGGTGCGGTGATTGTCGCCGTTGGAGGCGACGACAGCGTGCGCCCCGGCCAGGCCTTTCTGCCTATGCATTGGGGTGATCGCTTCCTCAAGGGCGGCGTAAATACCCTCACTCTTCCCGCCTTCGACCCGCTATCGAAACAGCCCGAACTCAAACACAGTGGCGTGCGTCTCGAAGCTGTAAATCTGCCATGGCAGCTATTCGCCCTCATCGAAGGCGATGTTCAACAGAATTTTGAGACGCTACGACCGCTTTGTGAGGCGTTTTCCTACGTCAGCCTCAGCCTCGCTGGCCGTGAACGCCCCGCGCTGCTGATACGCGCTGCCAGCGCCGTCGCGCCCGATCCGCAACTGCTGCGCGACATCGATCAATGCCTGGGACTCAACGATGGCCCGGTTCTGGCCTATGACGACCCCCGGCGCTCCATCGGAAAACGCGTGCGGATCGAGAACGGCCGGATCACCGCGATTCGCCTGGCGGGTGAAACCCTTGCCCAACACTGGCTGCAAAGCCTGTGGCTGGAAGGTCGCGCTGACGAACAGCTGCGGCGCTGGCTGCTGGCACCGCTGAGCGCGCCACCAGGCAACGCCAATGCACCGGCCGCGGGGAACAAAACCCTGTGCAACTGCAAAAACGTCAGCCAAAGCGCAGTCTGCGCCGGCATTAGCCGCGGCCTGGACCTGCAAGGCCTGAAACAAGAATTGGGCTGCGGCACGCAATGCGGCTCCTGCGTCCCGGAAATCAAGCGTTTGCTGGCCGCCACTTCGCAGCCGGTCGCCGTCACCTCGTGAGGAAAACACTATGAGCGCAAAAGTCTGGCTGGTGGGCGCGGGTCCTGGCGATCCGGAATTGTTGACCCTCAAGGCCGTGCGGGCGTTGAGCGAAGCGGATGTGGTGCTGATCGATGACCTGGTCAACGATGCGGTGCTGGAACATTGCCCGCAGGCGCGGATCATTCCCGTGGGCAAGCGCGGCGGCTGTCGCTCCACACCTCAGGCATTCATTCATCGCCTGATGCTGCGTTATGCCCGCCACGGAAAATGCGTGGTGCGCCTCAAGGGCGGTGATCCGTGCATTTTCGGCCGGGGCGGCGAAGAGGCGCAGTGGCTGCGTGAACGTGGAGTCGAAGTGGAACTGGTCAACGGCATTACTGCAGGGCTTGCCGGCGCAACGCAATGCGATATTCCGTTGACCCTGCGGGGTGTTGCGCGTGGCGTGACGCTGGTCACCGCCCACACTCAGGATGGCAGCAGCCTGAACTGGCAAGCCCTGGCCCAAGGTGGCACGACGTTGGTGGTGTATATGGGTGTCGCAAAACTGAGCGAGATCCGTGAGCAGTTGCTCGCCGGAGGAATGGCGGCGGATACCCCGGTGGCGATGATTGAAAACGCTTCCCTGCCACACCAACGGGAATGTCGGAGCGACCTGACTGCGATGGAAGAAGATGCCTACGCCTTTAAGCTGAAAAGCCCGGCGATCCTGGTGATCGGAGCGGTCGCGGCCAGTGCAGAAGTATCCCTGTCGGTATCTGATTTCTCTTCGATTGCAGTCAATCAGTCAACCTGACTTCCCCCCGCTTCATCCCTCCCCTCATCAAATCGCAGACAAAGAAAAGCCCGGCCTAAGCCGGGCTTTTCAGAGCTGCGAGCTAATTACTTAGCTTGAGCTTCAACCTGCGCTTCTACGCGACGGTTTACAGCTTGGCCAGCTTTAGTAGCGTTGTCAGCAACTGGGCGGGATTCGCCGTAGCCAACAGACTGAACGCGGGACGATTCAACACCGTACTGGTTGGTCAGAACGTTCTTAACGGCGTTTGCACGACGCTCGGACAGTTTCTGGTTGTAAGCGTCAGGACCGACGGAGTCAGTGTGACCTTCAACAGTAGTGCTGGTCGATGGGTACTGCTTCATGAAGTCAGCGAGGTTTTTGATGTCGCCGTAGCTGTTAGGCTTGACTACCGACTTGTCGAAGTCGAACTTCACGTCCAGCTCAACACGAACAACTTCAGCAACTGCTGGGCAACCATCAGCGTCAACAGTTACGTTGGCTGGGGTGTCCGGGCACTTGTCAACGTTGTCGCAAACGCCATCGTTGTCGCTGTCGGCGCAGACTTCAGCTGGTGCTGGAACTGGAGCAGCAGCAGGCTTGGAGCCGCCACCGAAGTTCACACCGATACCGACGCTTGGAGCCCACTCGGTGTCGCCCTGGTCGATGTTGTATTGAGCTTCAACGCCAGCACGAGCGTAGAAGTTCTCGGTGAAGTACAGCTTGGCACCGCCGCCAACGTTGGCGAAGGTGGAACGGTCACGACCGCCGGAGCCATTCTGACCGATGCTTTGATCGGAGAAGCCAGCCGATACGTACGGACGCAGCATGTCGCCCGGGTTGTTGAAGTGGTACAGAGCGTCCAGAGCGGTGTTAGCGCCCTTGATGTTACGACCGTCGTCGGAACGCACGTTGTGCACTTCGTCGTAGGCCAGACGCAGTTCAACGTCGTCGGTCAGGAAGTAACCAACCGAACCACCGAAGAGGTTGCCGTTGTTCTTGAAGTTACGAGCGCTGTCGAATTGTTCTTTCTTGGCGAAGCCTTCGATTTCAACTGCGCCTTGGCCTTGTGCCAGAGCGCCGAACGAAGTGGCGGCAATCAAAGAACCAATGGCCAAGCCCAAGGTGTTTTTCAGTTTCATCCGTTAAATCCCCATCTGGTGATTGTGAAGCAGTCCCGCAAACCGGGGGACAACTCGGCGGCAAGTCTATCAGAACTTGCCTACACGTAAGAGATATTTGCGCCGAACTAAGTTTCAGCAATGCCTGCAAATTTCTCACGCAATTTATCTAGAGCACGTTTGTAACGCATTTTTGTTGCACTCAAACCCATGTGCATGATATCCGCGATCTCTTGAAATTCCAGCTCTGCGACAAATCGTAGCACCAGAATTTCACGGTCAATCGGGTTCACATACACTAACCAGCGATCGAGTCCACCCTTATCCTCGGGTTTCGGCGCCTTTTCTTCAGACGCTTCCTCAAGGGGGTCCAGACTCAAAGCATCCATCAAGCGACGCTTTCGCCGTTCTTTCCGATACTGCGTGATGCACTCGTTATACGTGATGCTGTACAGCCACGTCTTGAACTTCGATTTACCCTCGAAGTTCTTCAGGCCATACAACACCTTCAACATCACTTCCTGACAGACATCGTCTGCGTCGCGATCGTTCCCAAGATACCGTGCGCAGACGTTAAATAATGTTCGCTGGTAACGCCGCATCAGTTCTTCATAGGCGCGCGTTACGTGAAACAGCTCGGTATGCGAGCGCGCGACCAACTCCTCATCAGAGAGCTCGCGGGGGTCGTAGCGCGTAGACAGCGATTGAGCTTTATTCAAAACAAGTCGGGCCGACAGTCAGGTCAATGTCCGCCGCAACCCTTTTCAGGGCATTTTTGCGGCGGCATACATTAGCAGGGTTTGCCGGGTTAGCGGCTACTCACATGCTGTTCCAGGAGGATCCGATTGGAGAGAGAGACTAGCTCACCCTCATCGGTCAGCAATGTGGTTTTAACCGTGCCGATCTCTTCGATCTGACCTTCGACCTCGCCAACACGCACTTGTTGCCCAACCTGATACAACTCACGCACATAGATTCCCGCAAGAATCTGACCGGCAATTTCCCGGCTTCCCAACCCCATGGCCAGCGCAACCGCCAGACCAACGGTAATCAATACAATCACAATCACGTGGTTGAGCAGGTCAGTCTTGACCTCCAACTGGCTGATTGCGACCGAAATACTGATGATAATCACCAGGCCCTGGGCAATTCTCCCCAAGCCCGCAGCGTAGTCCAGCCCTACGCCCTCTGCCGCACCACGCACCAGCCCATTGGCCAATTGCGCGAGCAAAACACCCACCAGCAACACCAGCGCGGCGCCAAATACTTTCGGCAAATACAGCGCAAGCATGTCAAGCGTAGCCGAAACTCGCTCAAGTCCAAGGGATTCTGCGGCAGAAACCAGAAAAATCAGCAGAACGAACCAATAGACAATCTTGCCGATCAAGGTCGAGATCGGTACTTGAAGGCCGGCCCGGGACAGTAATTTGGTCAGGCCAGTGCCGCCCATCAGGCGATCGAGCCCCAGTTTGGCGAGCAACTTCGACAGCAAAGTGTCCAAAAGTTTCGCAACGACGAAACCCAACAGCAGCACAACCAGTGCGCCGAACAGGTTCGGGATGAAATTTGCAATCTTGGTCCATAACGCAGTCATTGCAGTGACGAGGCTCTGAGTCCAGAGATCAAGTTCCATATTCAATCAGCCTTATCAGCAGTGCGAACGGTAGGTTTACGGTGACGGGAAACCGGAGCGACATGGGCCGATCCGTTATTCAAGGCAATCATCAGCGCGGGCAGCCAGCGGCCCAGCAAGCTGAACAGATCACCGGCGCCGACCTGGCGGTTGGCGGTTTTCAGTACACGCCCCAGGCACGCATCGTCGTCCCGGGTGGACGGTGATGCCTTGAGCATGTCACGCAAAGACTGTTCAAACGGATCGTGCATACGCACCTCTCGTGATGTCTGTGAAAGACGCGATCAAATTTGCCCGGGTCACATGGCTCACCGTCAGAACCAGCGCAAACGGCGGAATAACCACCACTGCCCCAGCGCCACCGAGACCATCATCAGACACGCAATCAGGAAGCCATAAGGGCTTGCAGAGAACGGAATTCCGCCGACATTGATGCCCAGAAGACCCGCCAGAAAACTCATCGGCAAAAAGATCCCGGTGATGATCCCGAAGCGGTACATCGTGCGGTTCATTCGCACGCTCAAACGTCTATCTTCGGCCTCGAGGACCAACCCCACCCGCTCCCGGGTCAATTCCAGCTCCTCGAGATAGCGGGTCAGGCTGTTGTTCAATTCGTTCCAGTAATCACCGTCGTCTTCGACGAACCAAGGCAGTTTTATCCGTGTCAGCTGTCCGAATATTTCCCGCTGCGGCGCAAGAAAACGCTTCAGCGCAGCGGCCCTGCGTCGGATCTGCAAAACGGCTCCGTGCTCGGGGGTATACCGTTCGTCGGTATCCAGCTTTTCTTCTTCCTCATCGACCACTTCCGAGAGGCAACTGACCAGATCCTGCACCTTGTTGGTGAGGTACTGCGCCATATAAAGGATGAGTTCCGACGCGGTTTTCGGTCCTTTGCCTTCGGCGAGCTGCACCAGCAACTCATCGGTGGCACGCAACGGACGCAAACGCAGGGAAATAACCCGCTGGGCCGAGCCAAAAATCCGCACCGAGACCATGTCTTCCGGCTCGGCGCCCGGATTCAGGTTGACCCCGCGCAAAAATAGCAGCAGTTCGCTGTCCGGAAGCTGTAAAAGACGCGGACGGGTGTTCTCTTCAAGTAAAAGATCACAGCTGAACTCGCTCAGACCGCTGGATTTTCGCAACCAGGTCCGGGTTTGCGGGTGACTGCGATCCCAGTGCAGCCACAGGCTTTCATGGGCTTGCAGCCGCAAGTCATCGAGTTCAGTCCGGGCTATCGAACGCGCACTGCCTTTACCGTCCAGCACCAGGGCATGTACCAGCCCCCACTGCGCGTTTTCTTCCTCGAACATCCTCACCCCTTTGGTTGACTCAACGCTTATTCAGGCATTTTCAGCGGGCTTGGCGAAATGATCACGCCGTTGTTGTCCGCATAAATGTAGTGGCCCGGATGGAACGTCACACCGGCAAAAGTGACCGCAACGTTGAGATCGCCGAGCCCGCGCCGGTCGGATTTGCGCGGGTGACTGGCCAGTGCCTGAACGCCCAGATCGGTCTGCG
The DNA here is from genome assembly GCF_050586665.1 of Pseudomonas sp. ES4. Lineage (NCBI taxonomy): Bacteria > Pseudomonadati > Pseudomonadota > Gammaproteobacteria > Pseudomonadales > Pseudomonadaceae > Pseudomonas > Pseudomonas sp. ES4. The sequence continues at coordinate 17,096 of NZ_JBOBDO010000037.1, forward strand.
CGATGATATCCACGTCACGGATGCAACCGTAGATCACCAGCCCTTCCCAACCGTTTTTCGCGGCTTTCTCGGCCAGCATGTCACCCAGCAGCGCATGACGCAGGGAACCGCCACCGTCGACCACCAGCACCTTGCCATTCCCCTGGAGCTCGACCTGCTCCTTGACCCGCGAATTGTCTTCGAAACATTTGATGGTCACGATTTCGCCGCCGAAAGAATCACGGCCGCCGAAATTGCTGAACATCGGTTCCAGCACCTGCACCAGTTCTGGATAAGCGTCGCAAAGGTCAGGCGTGATGTAATGGTTCATCGAGAAACTCCTGTAGAGAGGAAGACAATCGAGGATGTCGCAAAGTGACCAGAAAAGCTCAATGCGTCATATCTTAGCCGCAAGCCGAACGGAGCGAAATGCCCTTGTTAGAGCATCTGACTCAGCTTGCCGTAGCAAAATCCGGCTTTTCACCCAGCAAGGGAGTCTGTTGATCCGCCAACCAGCGCGCCACCAGCGGCCAGACTTCAGTCTGCGCGGCTTTGCTGACAAGCATCTCTACGTGACCGAAATTATCGCCAAAGCCCTGCTCGCGACCCAGGCTGATGAATTGCTTATGCTCGGAACCCACCTGATCGAACAGCTTGCGACAAGCCCAAGTCGGGTCCTGATGGTCACCGGCGGCGCTCACGGCCAATACCGGTAACTGAACGTCGGCCAATCCGGCCCACCAATCCTTGTCGGCATCGCCGAAGCGCCCGAACAAGCCATGCCAGCGCATGCTTTCCAGGGCCAGGCCAATGGGCTCGTCCTCCGGGCCGCGCTTGAGCCGTGAGCCGGACAACTGGGCGAAACGCTTGAGAATGAAGCGCCCGCTCCACTCCACCGGCGGAATTTTCAACGGCCAGTAGGTGCGGCTGATTTGAGTACCGAAAAACGCGGCGGAAGCCACCACCGGCTCGCCGATGTACTCACCACCCAATGCCGCCGCCAGGGTAATCCCGCCCAGCGAGTGACCGATCCAGTGCGGGACCTGGCCGCTCTGCTCGCGCACGAACGCGCCAATGGCCGGCAAATCGTAACGGGCATAGTCGGCAACACGGTTCTTGCGGTAGTTCTGGTTACGCTGGGACAGGCCATGTCCACGCATTTCGGGAATCCATACATCGAATCCCAAACGCGTCAGATAGGCGCCCAGCCCAAGCCCCTTCGGGGAAAACCAGAACCGGCGATTGGAAAAGCTGCCATGAAGCAAAATAACCGGAACGCCGCGCACGTCGGAGCCATCCGCCATGCCCAGGCGAGTCACAGCCAGTTCGACGGTGCCGTCAGGGCTGTTGCCGGGTTTCAGACGATAGACGTCTTCGCTCAGATCGCCGCGCCGTTCGGCGCTGATCAGGGCGACAGGAAATAGGTTGCTGCTGCTTTGCATAATGCTCTTGCACAAAAAAGGGCGGCTTCCAGAGGAGCCCGCCCTACTTCAATCTCAGAAAACGACTACTCCCTGTAGGAGCACAGCTTGCTGGCGATGGCGATTTTGAAGACACCATCGCGGGCAAGCCTTGCTCCTACAGGGAGCGGTCCGTGCACACCATCAAGCCGAAGCTTGACCTTCAGCCAGGAAGAACCAGGTTTCCAGTACGGAATCGGGGTTCAACGAAACGCTTTCGATGCCCTGTTCCATCAGCCATTTGGCCAGATCAGGGTGGTCCGAAGGACCCTGGCCGCAAATGCCGATGTACTTGCCAGCCTTGTTGCAGGCCTGAATCGCGTTGGCCAGCAGTTTCTTGACCGCCGGATTACGCTCGTCGAACAGGTGCGCGATGATCCCGGAGTCACGATCCAGGCCCAGGGTCAGCTGGGTCAGGTCGTTGGAACCGATGGAGAAGCCGTCAAAGAACTCGAGGAACTCTTCGGCGAGGATCGCGTTGGACGGCAGTTCGCACATCATGATGATGCGCAGGCCGTTTTCGCCGCGCTTCAGACCGTTTTCCGCCAACAGGTCGATGACCTGGCTGGCTTCGCCCAGTGTACGGACGAACGGCACCATGATTTCAACGTTAGTCAGGCCCATCTCGTTGCGCACGCGCTTGAGGGCACGGCATTCGAGTTCGAAGCAGTCACGGAACGATTCGCTGATGTAACGCGAAGCACCGCGGAAGCCCAACATCGGGTTTTCTTCTTCCGGCTCGTAGAGCTTGCCGCCGATCAGGTTGGCGTATTCGTTGGACTTGAAGTCCGACAGACGCACGATGACCTTTTTCGGAGTGAACGCAGCGGCCAGGGTGCTGATGCCTTCAACCAGCTTCTCGACATAGAAGCCAACCGGATCGTCGTAGCCGGCGATGCGCTTGTCGACACTGTCCTTGATGTCCTGCGGCAGACCGTCGTAGTTCAGCAGCGCTTTCGGGTGAACACCGATCATGCGGTTGATGATGAATTCCAGACGGGCCAGGCCCACACCGGCGTTCGGCAACTGAGCGAAATCGAAGGCGCGGTCCGGGTTGCCGACGTTCATCATGATCTTGAACGGCAGATCAGGCATGGCGTCCACGGAGTTTTTCTTGATGTCGAAGCCCAGTTCGCCTTCGAAGATGTAGCCGGTGTCGCCTTCAGCGCAGGAAACGGTCACGCCCTGGCCGTCTTGCAGCAGCTGGGTGGCGTTGCCGCAACCGACCACTGCAGGGATGCCCAGCTCGCGGGCGATGATTGCCGCGTGGCAGGTACGACCGCCACGGTTGGTGACGATGGCGCTGGCGCGCTTCATCACCGGTTCCCAGTCCGGGTCGGTCATGTCGGAGACCAGTACGTCGCCGGGCTGGACTTTGTCCATCTCGGACACGTCCTTGATGATGCGGACCTTGCCGGCGCCGATACGCTGGCCGATGGCGCGACCTTCAACCAGCACGGTGCCGGTTTCTTTCAACAGGTAGCGTTCCATGACATTGGCCGAAGTGCGGCTCTTCACGGTTTCAGGACGGGCCTGAACGATGTAGAGCTTGCCGTCGTCGCCGTCTTTGGCCCATTCGATGTCCATCGGGCACTTGTAGTGCTTCTCGATGATCATCGCTTGCTTGGCCAGTTCGCTGACTTCGGCGTCAGTCAGGCAGAAACGTGCGCGATCGGCCTTGTCGACGTCGATGGTCTTGACCGATTTACCGGCCGTGGCGACTTCGCCGTAGATCATCTTGATGGCTTTGCTGCCCAGGTTGCGACGCAGGATGGCCGGACGACCGGCTTCCAGCGTGCCTTTGTGGACGTAGAACTCTGTACGACGGTTTCACCCAGGCCGTAGGCGCCGGTGATGAACACCACGTCACGGAAGCCCGATTCGGTATCGAGGGTGAACATCACGCCGGCGGTGCCGGTTTCGGAGCGGACCATGCGCTGCACGCCAGCCGACAGGGCAACCAGCTTGTGGTCGAAGCCCTGGTGGACACGGTAGGAAATCGCGCGGTCGTTGAACAGCGAAGCGAACACCTCTTTGGCGGCGCGAATGACGTTTTCGACACCACGGATGTTCAGGAAGGTTTCCTGCTGACCGGCGAAGGAAGCGTCCGGCAGGTCTTCGGCGGTAGCGGAAGAGCGCACGGCTACGGCCATGTCAGGGTTGCCGGCCGACAGCGTGGCGAACGCGGTGCGGATCTCGGCGTTGAGTTTCTCGGGGAATTCGGCTTCCATGATCCATTGACGGATCTGGGCGCCGGTCTTGGCCAGGGCATTGACATCGTCGACGTCCAGGGCGTCGAGGGCTGCATGGATCTGATCGTTCAGGCCGCTCAGCTCGAGAAAATCACGATAAGCCTGAGCTGTCGTGGCGAAGCCACCGGGCACCGATACACCGGCACCTGCAAGGTTACTGATCATCTCGCCCAGGGATGCGTTCTTGCCCCCTACGTGCTCTACATCATGGACGCCGAGCTTATCGAGGGAAACTACGTACTCTACCAAGGTGATCTCTCCACTAACTGTGTTGGAAAAGCTCAGAAGCCGGCTGCTCTAAGGAGCGTTTGCCAGCTGTATGGCCTGGACCTGGAAAATAAGTGAGAATGCGGGCCACTGGCGGCCGGCAAATCGCGCCTATCATATCCAAGATTCGTCACTAGCTTAAGGCCCAAGGTGCAAATGAAACGATCTGCTTTCTTTATTTCCGACGGCACCGGCATCACAGCCGAAACCCTCGGCCAAAGCCTCCTGGCGCAGTTCGAAAACATTACCTTCAGCAAATTCACGCGGCCATACATCGACAACGCGGATAAAGCGCGGGCCATGGTACAACAAATCAACAAAGCCGCCGAAACCGACGGCTTTCGGCCGATCATCTTCGACACCATTGTCAACCAGGACATCCGTGAGATCCTCGCAACGTCCAATGGTTTCATGATCGACATTTTCTCGACCTTCCTGGCGCCTCTTGAACAGGAATTGACCGAGCATTCTTCCTACACCGTCGGCAAGTCCCATTCGATTGGCAGCAACTCCAATTACATGGAGCGGATCGAAGCGGTCAACTTCGCCCTCGACAACGACGACGGTGCGCGCACGCATTATTACGACAAGGCGGACCTGATTCTAGTGGGCGTGTCGCGTTGTGGTAAGACGCCGACGTGCCTGTACATGGCCATGCAATTCGGCATTCGCGCGGCCAACTATCCGCTGACCGAAGACGACATGGAACGCCTGCAATTGCCAGCAACCCTGCGTGCCCACCAGCACAAACTGTTCGGCCTGACCATCGACCCGGACCGCCTCACCGCGATCCGTAACGAGCGCAAGCCCAACAGTCGCTATTCGAGCTACGCCCAGTGCGAATTCGAAGTGCGCGAGGTGGAGAATCTGTTCCGTCGCGAGAACATTCCGCACATCAATTCCACGCATTTTTCGGTGGAAGAGATTTCGGCGAAGATTCTGGTGGAGAAAGGTGTGGAGCGGCGGTTCAAGTAGTGCTGTAGCGCCCGTTATACCGCTATCGCGAGCAGGCTCACTCCCACAGTTGATCTCTGTCGTACATAAACTTTGTGTCCACTGGAGATCAACTGTGGGAGTGAGCTTGCTCCGGGCGGCGTTCCGACGATGAACGATCACTCAGTCTCAGCCAAAGCTCCCGCCAACGCTTCAAACCCTTGCAGCAACAACCGATCATCCCCCGCCGAATTACACACACTCGCCCTGATAAACTGCGGCACCGCCCCCTGCCCGACCGCAAACGATTCAGCCGTCGCCACCAGATAATTATTCGCCTTGAGCTCCTCGGCAATCTGCGAAGCCCGCCAAGGCTCGGGTACTTCGATCCAGAAGTGCGGGCTATGCGGATGGGTTTTGTACACCAAACCCTCCAGCACACTACTGACCAACGCCTTGCGCCGACCGATCTCGGCAATCTGCTGGCCCAGCAACTGCTCGGCCATGCCGTTTTCTATCCACAGACTCGCCACCTCCAATGACAACGGGCTGGCCATCCAGCACGTCCCGCGTAAGGCTGCGCTCAAGCGTCCGATCAACGGTTGCGGCGCATGCAGGTAACCGACCCGCAAACCCGCCGAAACCGCCTTGCTCAGACTGCCGATCAGCACCGAACGCTCCGGGGCGAAATGGCTCAAGGGTAACGGTCGCTGTTGAGCCAATACCGCGTGTGCTTCGTCTTCAAAGATCAACAGATTGTGCTGCCGACAGACCTCTGCAATCGCCTCGCGCCGTGCGACGGACATCACCGCAGCCGTAGGATTCTGGATTGTCGGTGTGCAATACAGCGCCGACACACGATGATTGCGGCAAACCTCATCCAGGGCATCGGGCACCAGGCCTTCATCATCGATCCCGACGCCGATGAGTTTTATCCCGAGCTGGCGCGCGACTCTGATCAACCCCGGGTAGGTCAGGAGCTCCGTCACCAACGTATCGCCCGCCTTGAGCAACCCCATCAAGGCACACAACAGGCCGTGCTGGCCGCCGTTCACGCAAACGATCTGCTCGGCATTCGGGACAAATTCTTTATGCCTGAGCCAATGCGCGCCCGCCGCACGATAGCGTGGCAAACCGACGTCGACGGTGTAGCCGCTGATGTGTTGCAACGCCTCAGCATCAAGGGACAACGCTTGCAGGCTCCGACTCAGAAAAAGCGCTTCCTGCCCCGGAATCGGTTGATTGCGGCTCATGTCAAAAAACGCACGAGGCTCATTGCTGACATTGCGAAAGCCACCGTCCCGCGGTCGCTCCATTCCGCGCTGACGCACATAGGTGCCGTCTCCTACGCGCGCGATCACCAATCCCACACGTTCGAGTTCACCGTAAGCGCGGCTGATGGTACCGATGGTCACGCCGAGGCTATCCGCCAGCAGTCGATGCGGCGGCAATTTGCAGCCGGGCTCGATCAGCCCTTCAGCGATGCCTTTCTCAACGGCGTCGGCGAGGCGTTTGTATTTCACACCCAGACCGTTCGCCAGGCCGTCGCGCAGGATTGACACCGTGGCAATACTTGTTTTGACAGTCATTCCAGCCCCGAATAGCGTGCTTGAAACAGGTTCAATCAGGGATAGACCTTTTGCAGAAGGAGGTCAATTCCGACGATAAAAGGAGTCCGATCATGTCCATTGCCATCAACGCACCTTCACCTACTGCCAAACCCTGGCTGGCCGCCCTGGTCACCAGCGTGCTGTTCCTGATCGTATGCCTGAGCTGGGGCACCACGTGGCTCGGGATCAAGATTGCCGTTGAAAGCGTGCCGCCGCTGACCGCCGCCGGCCTGCGGTTCCTCATCGCCTTCCCGCTCTTTCTCGGCTTCGCCCTGATACGTCGTGAGCCGCTGCTGTTTCCCAAGGAAAGTCGCTGGTTTTTTATCTTTGTCACGCTGTCGTATTTCAGCCTGCCGTACTACTTGCTCAACTACGGCGAGATGCACGTTTCGTCCGGCCTGACGGCGCTGTTGTTCAGCTGTATGCCGGTGTTCATCCTGCTGTTTTCCGCGCTATTTCTGCGGGAGAAAATCTACCCCTCGCAAGTGCTGGGCATCGCCATCGGCTTCGGCAGCCTGTTCATGATCATCCGCAGCCAGGGGCTGCATCTGGACCATGCCGAAATGTTCGGGGTGCTGGCGATCCTCTGCGCGGCGGTGATGCATGCGCTGTGTTACGTGGTGACGAAAAAACACGGTACGGCGATCAGCGTCATCACCTACAACACGCTGCCAATCGGCATCGCCGGGCTGATGCTGTTTGCCGCCGGGTTGAGTGTCGAAGCACCGGTGTTCAATGCCATCACCGCGCGTTCGTGGAGCGCCCTGCTCTATCTGGGGCTGGTGGCGTCGGTGGGCGGGTTTATCGTTTACTTCCTGCTGCTCAAGCGGCTGAGCCCGATCATTCTGTCGTTTGTGTTCATCATTTTTCCGGTGTTCGCGGTGATCATCGGTGCCTGGTACGAGGGGCAAACCGTGTCCCGGGAATTGATGATGTACTCGGCGATTCTGCTGACGGGGTTTGCGATCACCAAGTTGCCGATCGAAAAATGGTTTAACACCTGAAGCCCCACCTCTGTAGGAGCATGCTCCTACAGAGATTTGCATCAGATTACGAAGAGGTCCATGAAGCGATTCACCGGTGTCGCTTCAAGCTTCGCCTGGTCCTTGCACAACGCAAAAATCTCGGCGCTGCGCTGGGCGGTGAAGCGCGTTGCCAGGTTCGCCCTGAACTTGTCCTCCAGCAGCGGGATGCCGTCGGTGCGGCGACGGCGATGGCCGATCGGGTACTCCACCAACACGTTTTCGGTGCTGGTGCCGTCCTTGAAAAACACCTGTATCGCATTGGCGATGGAGCGCTTATCGGCCTCCAGGTATTCGCGGGTGTAGCGCGGGTCTTCGACGATGACCATTTTGTCGCGCAGCACGTCGATGATCGGGTGCGCCGCGTGAAAGACGTCCTCGTACTGCTCGGCCACCAGATTGCCGAACGCCAGCGGCACGGCTGTCATGTACTGGATGCAATGGTCACGGTCCGCCGCATTGGCCAGCGGGCCGACCTTGGAGATGATGCGGATCGCCGATTCGTGAGTGGTGATAACGATTTTGTCGATTTCGTGCAGGCGATTTCTGACTTGCGGATGCAACGTCACGGCCGCTTCGCAGGCCGTTTGCGCGTGGAACTCGGCCGGGAAGCTGATCTTGAACAGCACGTTTTCCATCACGTAGCTGCCGTACTTGCGGGAGAAGCTGAACGCACGTTTGTCTTCAGGCTTGAGCGCCAGGTCGCTGTTGGTGTGGCTGAACAGCACGTCGTAGAAGCCCCATTGTTTCGCGCTGAGTACACCGGGGATGCCCATTTCGCCACGCATCGCGATGTCTGCCAGACGCACGCCACGGCTGGATGCATCGCCGGCCGCCCAGGATTTACGCGATCCGGCATTCGGCGCATGACGGTAAGTGCGCAGCGCCTGACCGTCGGCGAACGCATGGGACAGCGCCGACAACAACTGCTCACGGTTAGCCCCCATCAGCTTGGCGGTCACAGCGGCCGAGGCGACTTTCACCAGAATGACGTGATCCAGGCCTACACGATTGAAGGAGTTTTCCAGCGCGATCACGCCCTGGATTTCGTGAGCCATGATCATGGCGTCGAGCACCGCGCGAACGGTCAGCGGCGCGTCGCCATTGGCCAGGCGTTTTTGCGACAAGTGGTCCGCCACCGCGAGAATGCCGCCGAGGTTATCGGACGGATGGCCCCATTCGGCCGCGAGCCAGGTGTCGTTGTAGTCGAGCCAGCGGACGATGCAGCCGATGTCCCAGGCGGCCTTGACCGGGTCGAGGCGATAACGGGTGCCGGGGACGCGCGCGCCAAACGGGACAACGGTGTCTTCCACCATGGGGCCGAGGTGTTTGGTGCACTCGGGGAAGCGCAAGGCCAGCAGGCCGCAACCCAAGGTGTCCATCAGGCAGTTGCGGGCGGTGTCGAGGGCTTCGGCGGACTGGATCTTGAAGTTGAGGACGTAGTCGGCAATGTCCTGCAGGACCGTGTCGTAGTCGGGGCGGTTGTTCTGGTCGACGTTGGTGCTCATGTTCGATTCACTCTTGAAGTGGTTCGTTGATGGGACCTCGGTTCAGGGGCAATCTTGGTTGGTTACAACATTCTTATTGTTGAAATGCAGTCCCCTGTGGGAGCGGGCTTGCCCGCGATGGCGGCGTATCAGCCAGCATAGATGCCGAATGTGAAGGCCTCATCGCGGGCAAGCCCGCTCCCACAGGGTTTTGTGTTCATCTCTGGATTGGGATCAGAAAGAATCGCCCGGCACGCGGACGTAACCTTCCATCAACACCCGCGCACTGCGGCTCATGATGGCTTTGTTCACAGTCCACTCGCCGTTCACCAGGCTGGCTTCAGCGCCCACACGCAAGGTGCCGGACGGATGCCCAAAGCGCACGGCATTACGTTCGATACCACCCGCGGCAAGGTTCACCAGCGTGCCGGAAATCGCCGCCGCCGTACCAATCGCCACCGCCGCCGTGCCCATCATCGCGTGGTGCAATTTGCCCATGGACAACGCGCGCACCAGCAGATCGACATCAGCCGCCGCAATCGCTTTGCCACTCGAAGCAACGTAGTCCGCAGGCTTGGCCACAAAGGCAACCTTGGGCGTGTGCTGACGCTTGGCCGCTTCGTCCAGATCCTTGATCAGGCCCATGCGCAACGCGCCGTAAGCCCGAATGGTTTCAAACATCAGCAACGCTTTCGGATCGCTGTTGATCGCACCTTGCAGCTCGGTGCCGGTGTAACCGATGTCTTCGGCATTGACGAAAATCGTCGGAATACCGGCATTGATCAGGGTCGCCTTGAAGGTTCCGACACCAGGCACTTCGAGGTCATCGACCAGGTTGCCGGTAGGAAACATTGAACCGCCGCCGCCCTCTTCTTCCGCTGCCGGGTCCATGAATTCGACCTGCACTTCAGCGGCCGGAAAGGTCACGCCGTCGAGTTCGAAATCACCGGTTTCCTGCACTTCACCATGGGTGATCGGCACGTGGGCGATGATGGTCTTGCCGATGTTGGCCTGCCACACGCGAACCACGGCAATGCCGTTGTGCGGGATGCGGCTGGCGTCCACCAGACCATTGCTGATGGCAAACGAACCGACCGCCGCCGACAGGTTGCCGCAATTGCCGCTCCAATCGACGAAAGGCTTGTCGATGGACACCTGACCGAACAGGTAATCGACGTCGTGATCGGCCTTGGTGCTTTTCGACAGAATCACGGTTTTGCTGGTACTGGAGGTCGCGCCACCCATGCCGTCGATTTGCTTGTCGTACGGGTCGGGGCTGCCGATCACGCGCAGCAACAAGGCATCGCGCGCCGGGCCTGGAACCTGTGCCGCTTCAGGCAGATCTTTCAGGCTGAAGAACACGCCTTTGCTGGTGCCGCCGCGCATGTAGGTGGCAGGGATTCTGATTTGAGGTGCGTGAGCCATGATGTTCCTTTTAGGATCAGGCGAGGCCGCATGGCCCCGCCCGAACTCATCGTGTTAAACGGCAACCGCCGATTCTTCGAGGAAGTCCTGAGCGAAGCGTTGCAGCACGCCGCCGGCCTCATAGATCGACACTTCTTCGGCGGTGTCGAGGCGGCAGGTCACCGGCACTTCGACGCGTTCGCCGTTCTTGCGGTTGATCACCAGCGTCAGCTCGGCACGCGGGGTGCGCTCACCGATCACGTCGTAGGTTTCGCTGCCATCGATGCCCAAGGTCTTGCGGTCGGTGCCCGGTTTGAACTCCAGCGGCAACACGCCCATGCCCACCAGGTTGGTGCGGTGAATGCGCTCGAAGCCTTCGGCGGCAATCGCTTCCACACCCGCCAGACGCACGCCTTTGGCCGCCCAGTCGCGGGACGAACCCTGACCGTAGTCGGCGCCGGCGATGATGATCAGCGGCTGCTTGCGTTCCATGTAGGTTTCGATGGCTTCCCACATGCGCATCACTTTGCCTTCAGGCTCGACGCGAGCCAGCGAGCCCTGTTTGACCTTGCCGTTTTCCAGAACCATTTCATTGAACAGTTTCGGGTTGGCGAAGGTGGCGCGCTGCGCGGTCAGGTGGTCGCCACGGTGAGTCGCGTAAGAGTTGAAATCCTCTTCTGGCAAGCCCATTTTCGCCAGGTATTCGCCGGCGGCACTGTCCAACATGATCGCATTTGAAGGCGACAGGTGATCGGTGGTGATGTTGTCCGGCAGCACCGCCAGCGGGCGCATGCCCTTGAGCGGACGAGCCCCGGCCAGCGCGCCTTCCCAGTACGGCGGACGGCGGATGTAGGTGCTCATCTCGCGCCAGTCGTACAGCGGCGTCACTTTCGGGCCGGTGTCTTCGTGGATGGCGAACATCGGAATGTAGACCTGACGGAACTGCTCCGGCTTGACCGACGCCTTGACCACCGCGTCGATTTCTTCGTCGCTCGGCCAGATGTCTTTCAGGCGGATTTCCTTGCCGTCGACCACACCCAGCACATCCTTTTCGATGTCGAAACGGATGGTCCCGGCGATGGCGTAAGCCACCACCAATGGCGGCGAAGCGAGGAAGGCGTTCTTGGCGTATGGGTGGATCCGGCCATCGAAGTTGCGGTTGCCGGACAGCACAGCGGTGGCGTACAGGTCGCGGTCGATGATCTCTTGCTGGATCACCGGGTCCAGCGCGCCGGACATGCCGTTGCAGGTGGTGCAAGCGAAGGCCACGACGCCGAAGCCGAGCTGTTCCAGTTCGGTGGTCAGGCCGGCTTCGTCCAGGTACAACGCCACGGTTTTCGAACCCGGCGCCAGGGACGATTTGACCCACGGCTTGCGGGTCAGGCCGAGCTTGTTGGCATTACGCGCCAGCAGGCCGGCGGCGATGACGTTGCGCGGGTTGCTGGTGTTGGTGCAACTGGTGATGGCGGCGATGATCACTGCGCCATCCGGCATCTGGCCAGGAACGTCGTCCCACTGGCCGGAGATGCCTTGGGCAGCGAGGTCCGAGGTGGCGACGCGGGCGTGCGGGTTGCTCGGGCCGGCCATGTTGCGCACTACCGAGGACAGGTTGAAGGTCAACCCGCGCTCGTATTGCGCACCTTTCAGGCTGTCAGCCCACAGGCCTGTGGTCTTGGCGTAGTTCTCGACCAACTGCACCTGCTCGTCTTCACGGCCGGTGAGTTTCAGGTAGTCGATGGTCTGCTGGTCGATGTAGAACATCGCTGCGGTGGCGCCGTATTCCGGGGCCATGTTGGAGATGGTCGCACGGTCGCCGAGGGTCAGCGCGGAGGCGCCTTCGCCGAAAAATTCCAGCCATGCGCCAACGACTTTTTGCTGACGCAGGAACTCGGTCAGCGCCAGCACCATGTCGGTGGCGGTGATGCCCGGTTGCAGCTTGCCCGTCAATTCGACGCCGACGCTTTCCGGCAGACGCATCCACGACGCGCGACCGAGCATTACGCTTTCCGCTTCCAGGCCGCCGACACCGATGGCGATCACGCCCAGTGCATCGACGTGTGGAGTGTGGCTGTCGGTGCCGACGCAGGTATCGGGGAACGCCACGCCGTCGCGCACCTGGATTACCGGAGACATTTTCTCCAGGTTGATCTGGTGCATGATGCCGTTGCCCGGCGGGATCACATCAACGTTCTTGAAGGCCTTTTTGGTCCAGTTGATGAAGTGGAAACGGTCTTCGTTGCGACGGTCTTCGATGGCGCGGTTCTTCTCGAACGCCTCCGGATCGAAACCACCGCGTTCGACGGCCAGGGAGTGATCGACGATCAATTGCGTCGGCACCACCGGGTTCACTTGCGCCGGGTCGCCACCTTGCAGGGCAATGGCGTCACGCAGGCCGGCGAGATCGACCAGTGCGGTCTGGCCGAGAATGTCGTGGCACACCACGCGGGCCGGGAACCATGGGAAGTCGAGGTCGCGTTTGCGCTCGATAAATTGCTTCAAGGATTCGGTGAGCGTGGCCGGGTCGCAGCGACGCACCAGGTTTTCCGCCAGCACGCGGGAGGTGTACGGCAGAGTGTCGTAGGCGCCGGGCTGGATGGCCTCGACAGCTGCACGGACGTCGAAGTAATCCAGATGGCTGCCGGGCAGCGGTTTGCGGAATTCAGTATTCATCGTCAAGACTCGGTCACGGTGGTTACGAAGGGTGGGCGCCTGGCGCAGCTATTGAAGCAAACACGATCCACTGTGGGAGCGGGCTTGCCCGCGATGACTGAGTCATATCCGACAAAGATGTCGACTGACCCACCGCTATCGCGGGCAAGCCCGCTCCCACAGGGTTATTCGTTTTGCCCAGTAACCATTACCGGCGCCCTCCCATTCAGCGTTGTTCGATTGGCACGAACTTGCGCTGTTCGACGCCGACGTATTCGGCGCTCGGGCGGATGATGCGGTTGTTGGCACGTTGTTCGAACACGTGCGCCGCCCAGCCGGTCAGGCGCGAGCAAACGAAAATCGGGGTGAACAACTTGGTCGGGATGCCCATGAAGTGGTACGTCGACGCATGGTAGAAGTCGGCGTTCGGGAACAGCTTCTTCTGCTCCCACATGGTTGCGTCGATGGCTTCGGACACCGGGAACAACACGGTGTCGCCCACTTCCTCGGCGAGTTTTTTCGACCAGCCCTTGATCACCTCGTTGCGCGGATCGTTGTCCTTATAGATCGCGTGACCGAAGCCCATGATCTTGTCCTTGCGCGCAAGCATGCCGAGGGTGCCTTCGACGGCCTCTTGCGGCGAGCTGAAGCGCTCGATCATTTCCATCGCCGCTTCGTTGGCGCCGCCATGCAGCGGACCGCGCAGCGAGCCGATGGCCGCCGTGATGCACGAATACATGTCCGACAGGGTCGAGGCGCAAACCCGCGCGGTGAACGTCGAGGCGTTGAACTCGTGCTCCGCGTAGAGGATCAGCGAAACGTTCATCACTTTGACGTGCAACTCGCTCGGCTTCTTGTCGTGCAACAAGTGCAGGAAGTGGCCGCCGATGGATTGTTCGTCGCTCACGCAGCTGATGCGTTTGCCGTCATGGCTGAAGCGATACCAGTAGCACATGATCGCCGGGAACGCGGCGAGCAAACGGTCAGTCACATCGTGTTGTTCAGAGAAGTCTTTCTCCGGTTCGATGTTGCCCAGGAACGAGCAACCGGTGCGCATCACGTCCATCGGGTGGGCGTCGGCGGGGATGCGCTCCAGCACTTCTTTCAGCGCTTGCGGCAGATCGCGCAGCTTGCCCAGTTTGCTGATGTAAGCGGCGAGTTGGGTTTGGGTCGGCAGTTCGCCGTACAGCAGCAGGTAGGCCACTTCTTCGAACTGTGCGTCAGCCGCCAGTTCGCGAACGTCGTAGCCACGATAGGTCAGGCCTGCGCCCGACTGGCCCACGGTGGACAGTGCGGTTTGCCCGGCAACCTGACCACGGAGCCCGGCGCCACTGAGTACTTTTGCTTCGGCCATTGCTGTCTCCAGTTTTTCTTGAATTTGTCAGGGAATCTGCAATTTCTAAACGGTTATCTCACTTCGTAGCAGGTGTCGAGCAGCGCGAGGCTGCGTTCGGCTGCGCAGCAGTCGTAAAACCTGCTGACGCGATCGCCTGGCTTGGCGAGTCCTTCGGCCTCGAACGCAGCCTCGCGTTGCTCGGCAGCTGCTACATAAACAATTACTTCTTCGCGGCAAACAACGCATCGAGCTTCTGCTCGAAGGTGTGGTAGTCGATGCGATCGTAAAGCTCCATGCGGGTCTGCATGGTGTCGATCACGTTCTGTTGCGTGCCGTCGCGGCGGATCGCGGTGTAGACGTTTTCCGCAGCCTTGTTCATCGCGCGGAACGCCGACAGCGGGTACAGCACCAGCGACACATCGGCAGCGGCGAGTTGCTCGGTGGTGTACAGCGGCGTCGCGCCGAACTCGGTGATGTTGGCCAGGATCGGCGCTTTCACGCGGCTGGCGAACAGCTTGTACATGTCCAGTTCGGTGATGGCTTCCGGGAAAATCATGTCGGCGCCGGCCTCGATGCATGCGGCGGCGCGATCCAAAGCGGATTCCAGACCTTCCACTGCGAGGGCGTCGGTACGAGCCATGATCACGAAGCTGTCGTCGGTGCGCGCATCAACGGCGGCCTTGATCCGATCGACCATTTCCTGCAAGGACACGATCTCTTTATTAGGACGGTGACCGCAGCGCTTGGCGCCGACCTGGTCTTCGATGTGAATGGCTGCCGCGCCGAACTTGATCATCGACTTCACGGTACGGGCCACGTTGAACGCCGAGGAACCGAAACCGGTGTCCACGTCCACCAGCAGCGGCAGGTCGCAGACGTCCGTGATGCGACGCACGTCGGTCAGCACGTCATCCAGGCCGGTGATGCCCAGGTCCGGCACGCCGAGGGAGCCGGCAGCCACCCCGCCACCCGACAGATAAATAGCCTTGAAACCGGCGCGCTTGGCCAGCAGCGCGTGGTTGGCGTTGATCGCGCCGACCACTTGCAGCGGATGTTCGCTGGCGACCGCATCGCGGAATCGCTGGCCTGGAGTGCTCTTGTTGGAACTCATGACTCACCTCGTTGAGTGGCTGTCTGGTTGGCGCCGTCCTGATAGTGACGAGCGATATTGCGTTTGGAGGCGCCGATATGGCGGCGCATCAACAACTCGGCAAGCTCACCGTCACGGTCGGCGATGGCGTCGAGAATTCGGTGGTGCTCGGCAAAGGCCTGACGCGGACGATTGGGCGTGGTGGAAAACTGGATGCGGTACATGCGCACCAGTTGATAGAGCTCGCCGCAGAGCATCTGCGTCAGGGTGCGGTTGCCGCTGCCCTGGATGATTCGGTAATGGAAGTCGAAATCGCCTTCCTGCTGGTAGTAGCCGACACCGGCCTGAAACGCCGCATCGCGCTCATGGGTTTCGAGGACCCGGCGCAGTTCGTCGATTTCTTCGAGCGTCATGCGTTCGGCCGCCAGACGGCAGGCCATGCCTTCAAGGGATTCGCGGATTTCGTAGAGTTCCAGCAGCTCGGCATGGCTCAACGAAACCACCCGCGCCCCGACGTGCGGTACGCGAACCAGCAGGCGCTGGCCTTCCAGACGGTGGATCGCCTCACGCAGCGGCCCGCGGCTGATGCCATAAGTGCGCGCCAGTTCCGGCTCGGAGATCTTGCTGCCCGGGGCGATCTCGCCCTTGACGATGGCCGCCTGAATGCGCCGGAAGACGTTCTCGGAAAGCGTCTCTGAATCGTCTTGGGCAATGACCGGGGGATCGAGTTGATCCAGCATATTGTCGACACCTTGAAAGCGGATGCCGCAAAAACTAGCGAATACAGGCCGATTAGTCAAAGAGAAAATCGGTATTGTCGACAATCGTCTAATAACCGGCCGCACCATAACAAAGCAGCACTGTGGTTTATAGCCACCCGCCAGCGCTGGCGCCATAAAACCACCGTGCTAGAATGCCGGCCGCATTTGTTTGTGACATCTGCACTGCTTGTCATAAACAGTTGATAGGCATACGAGGGAGCTTGCGCAGCGATGCCAGGGCCTTGAATCGAAATACGGACCGCTGCGCACCAGGATTTATGAGACTCAAGCCCTTCCCCACCTTCCTTTATCTTCTTTGCCTGCCCGGTTTTGCCGCGGCAGGGGAAAAGACTGTCTACGGCCTCAACGAGTACGCCTCCCTGGACGGCATCAACCTGGAAGTTGCCGCCAAACTCGACACCGGGGCGAAAACCGCGTCCCTGAGCGCCCGAGACATCAAACGCTTCAAACGCAATGGCGAGTCCTGGGTGCGCTTCTATCTGGCCATTGACGCTGCGCACTCACACCCGATCGAACGGCCACTGGCCCGCGTCAGCAAGATCAAGCGCCGGGCCGGCGACTACGACCCGGAGGAAGGCAAGAAGTACACCGCCCGTCCGGTGATCGAGCTGAATATCTGCATGGGTTCGGCTTTACGCAGTATCGAAGTGAACTTGACCGACCGCAGCGCCTTCCAATACCCGCTCCTGATCGGCTCCGAAGCGCTAAAACGCTTCGATGCGCTGGTCGACCCCAGTCTTAAATACGCTGCTGGCAAACCCGCCTGCGCCACCGACGCTCATACCGCAGAGTAATTCCAATGCGCTCTCTTACCCTTCATCTGAAATTCCTGATCGCCATCCTGGTGGTGCTGGGTATTTCAGTCACGGCCTATCAGATCTTCGTGCTCGGCATCCCCGTGACCGAAGACGCTACCGACGACTTGTGGAACATCGACGCCAAAGTCGAGTTCGTCGCCAGTACCAAGGACCCGGTCAAGATCCAGATGTTCGTGCCGCCGCTAAGCCGCGATTACGTCAGCCTCAACGAGAGTTTCATTTCCAATAACTACGGCGTGGCCGTGAACCGTGTCGACGGCAACCGCAAAGTCACCTGGTCGGCACGTCGGGCCAAGGGCAATCAAACGCTTTATTACCGACTGGTATTGACCAAGCGCTACACCGGTGAAAAATCCAAGGTCAAAGGGCCGACCTTCCGTGACAGCATCGCCGTCGAAGGCGCGGAAAAAGTCGCCGCCGAAGCCCTGCTCGCACCGATCCGCCAGCACTCGGCCGACGTCGAAACCTTCATCGGCGAAGCCATCAAGCGTGTCAACAATCTCAACGACGACAATGTGAAGCTGTTGCTGGCCGGCGATCCGTCCCCCGGGCACAAGGCGAAAATCGTCGAATTGGTGCTGTCCATCGCGCACGTGCCGGTGGAAAAGGTCCACACCATTCGTCTGGTGGCCGACCAGCCGCAAATGCCGGAACTCTGGTTGCGCAGTTTCAACGGCACCGACTGGCTGTACTTCAACCCGGAAACCGGTGAACAGGGCCTGCCGACCGATCGCCTGCTGTGGTGGACCGGTGACGAAAACCTGATCACCGTCGATGGCGGCAAGAAGGCCAACGTGACCTTCAGCCTGAACAACAGCGAAATGAACGCGATTCGCCTGGCCAAGCTGACCGACGAAAACACCGACGCCAACTTTCTCGAATATTCGCTGTACGGCCTGCCGCTGCAAACCCAGCAGACCTTCATGATCATGGTGATGATCCCGATCGGCGTGCTGGTGATCCTGATCCTGCGCAACCTGATCGGCATTCAGACCCTCGGCACCTTTACGCCGGTGCTGATCGCCCTGGCATTCCGGGAAACCCAGCTCGGCTTCGGCATCATGCTGTTTACGGTCATCACGGCGCTGGGCCTGTCGCTACGCTCCTACCTTGAACACTTGAAGCTGCAAATGCTGCCGAGGCTGTCGGTGGTGCTGACATTCGTGGTGGTGCTGATCGCGGCGATCAGCCTGTTCAGCCACAAACTCGGCCTGGAGCGCGGTTTGTCGGTGGCACTGTTCCCGATGGTGATTCTGACCATGACCATCGAACGCCTGTCGATTACCTGGGAAGAACGCGGTTCCGGCCACGCCATGAAAGTGGCGATCGGTACGCTGTTCGCCGCGTCGCTGGCGCACCTGATCATGAGCGTTCCGGAACTGGTTTACTTCGTGTTCACCTTCCCGGCGATCCTGTTGATCCTGGTGGGCTTCATGCTGGCCATGGGGCGTTATCGCGGCTACCGCCTGACCGAACTGGTGCGTTTCAAGGCCTTCCTGAAGAAGGCTGACGCCTGATGTTCGGCTTCTGGAAGACCTGGAAGTCCCTGGAAGCCCGGGGCATCATGGGGATCAATCGGCGTAACGCAGACTACGTGCTCAAGTACAACAAGCGCAGTCTGTACCCGATTGTCGACGACAAGATCATCACCAAGGAACGCGCCATCGCCGCCGGCATTCATGTGCCGGAGCTGTATGGCGTGATTTCCACCGAGAAAGAAATCGACAACCTCGACGCCATCATCGGCGGGCGCAACGACTTCGTGATCAAACCGGCCCAGGGCGCGGGCGGTGACGGCATCATTGTGATTGCCGACCGTTTCGAGGGCCGCTATCGCACGGTGTCCGGCAAGATCATCAGCCATGAGGAAATCGAGCACCATATCTCCAGCATCCTGACCGGCCTCTACTCCCTGGGCGGTCATCGGGATCGGGCGCTGATCGAGTACCGCGTGACCCCGGACCAGATCTTCAAGAGCATCAGCTATGAAGGCGTGCCGGACATTCGGATTATCGTGCTGATGGGTTACCCGGTGATGGCCATGCTGCGGCTGCCCACCCGCCAGTCCGGCGGCAAGGCCAACCTGCACCAGGGCGCCATCGGCGTCGGTGTAGACCTCGCCACCGGCCTGACCCTGCGCGGCACCTGGCTAAACAACATCATCACCAAACACCCTGACACCACCAACGCAGTGGACGGCGTGCAACTGCCCTACTGGGACGGTTTCATGAAACTTGCCGCGGGCTGCTATGAGCTGTGCGGGCTGGGTTATATCGGTGTCGACATGGTGCTGGACCAGGAAAAGGGGCCGCTGATTCTCGAACTCAACGCCCGGCCGGGGTTGAACATTCAGATTGCCAATGATTGCGGGCTGACATTGCGCACCCATGCGGTTGAAGCGCGGCTGGAAGAGTTGAAGGCTCGCGGGGTTGTTGAGACGGTGGAGGAACGGGTTGAGTTCGTTCAGGAAATGTTTGGGCATATTCCGGCGGTTGAGGGCTGATCCCTTACATTGATCGTTCCCACGCTCCGCGTGGGAATGCCGCCACGGACGCTCTGCGTCCGCCTGTGACGCGGAGCGTCACGGGATGCATTCCCCCGCAGAGCGTGGGAACGATCAAACAGCCTTCTATCTAGCAATCCCCGACATCCCCTCTAGGAGCAATTCCCCGAGGAGACTACAATCGCCACCCCGCCTCGATGGCTGATCTGCCCCGCCCATGTTGACCTGTTCCGTACACCCGCTGCCCTATTGCGCCAACCCCGCCGAGTACTTCGCGGCGATTCGTCACGCCCCCGGTGCCGTGCTGCTCGACAGTGGCCGGCCGAGTGCCGAGCGTGGACGTTATGACTTGCTCAGTGCCTGGCCGCTGGAGCAAATAGCGGTATTGCCTGACGAAAGTGGCAGCGATTTCCTGCAACGCCTTCGCGACAATCTGACACGACTCGGTGAAGCGGCTGTTCCTTACGATTTGCCCTTCGCTGGCGGCCTGATCGGTTACCTGAGCTACGACTTCGGCCGGCATCTGGAAAACCTGCCGAGTCAGGCGCAGGACGATCTGCAGCTACCCGACGCACGCTTCGGGCTGTATGACTGGGCACTGATCAGCGATCACCAACTGAATACAAGTCAGTTGGTTTTCCACCCGTCGCTGGTCGACAGCGAACGTCAGCGTCTGATCACCCTATTCAGTGAGCCTCCCGCTGAAGCAGTCGAGTCTTTCAAGTTGAAAGCCCCGATGAAGGCCGACCTGAGCGCTGACGAATATCGCCAGGCGCTAGAACGCATTCAGCAGTACATCCAGGCCGGCGATTGTTACCAGGTCAACTTCGCCCAGCGTTTCCGCGCGCAGTGCCAGGGCGATCCATGGGCCGCGTATTGCGCGCTGCGGGCAGCGTGCCCGACGCCGTTTTCCGGTTTTCAGCGTTTACCCGACGGCAGTGCGGTACTGAGTCTGTCGCCAGAACGCTTCGTCAAAGTCAGCGAACGCCATGTGGAAACCCGGCCGATCAAAGGTACCCGCCCTCGCGGACTGACCGCTGCCGAAGATGCGGCGAACGCCGCCGAACTGCTGGCCAGCCCCAAGGACCGCGCGGAAAACCTGATGATCGTCGACCTGCTGCGCAATGACCTCGGCCGTACTTGCCGTATCGGGTCGGTGCGGGTGCCGGAGTTGTTCAGCCTGGAAAGCTACCCGAACGTGCATCACCTGGTGAGCAGCGTGACCGGTGAACTGGCGGATGACCGGGACGCCCTGGACCTGATCGCTGGCAGCTTCCCGGGCGGCTCGATTACCGGCGCACCAAAAATTCGCGCGATGCAAATCATCGACGAACTGGAGCCCACGCGTCGTGGGTTGTACTGCGGGTCATTGCTCTATCTGGACGTGCGCGGCGAGATGGACAGTTCGATCGCGATTCGCAGCTTGTTGGTGAAAGATGGGCAGGTGTGTTGCTGGGGCGGTGGCGGGATCGTCGCGGACTCGGAGTGGCAGGCCGAATATCAGGAATCGATTACCAAGGTGAAAGTCCTGCTCGATACCCTGCAAAACCTCTGACACCACACTTAATCGTTCCCACGCTCTGCGTGGGAATGATCACCGTCAACTACGGTAGTTACAAACTCAAAGCCCGGTTGGAAGCCTTGATGAATTCCTGCTTCAGCTCCTCAAAACTGTGCACCGCCGGGAACTGCGGAAACTCGCGAATCACATTGTCCGGCGCATGGAACAGAATCCCCGCATCCGCCTCGCCCAGCATCGTGGTGTCGTTGTAGGAATCCCCCGCCGCGATCACCCGGTAGTAAAGGCTCTTGAAGGCCAAAACCGACTGGCGCTTGGGATCTTTCTGACGCAATTGATAGCTCGTCACCCGACCGGAATCGTCCGTAATCAGACGATGGCAGAGCAAGGTCGGGAAGCCCAGTTGACGCATCAGCGGCTGGGAGAACTCGTAGAACGTGTCCGACAGAATCACCACCTGAAAGCGCTCACGCAGCCAGTTGACGAACTCGATGGCACCATCCAGCGGCTGGAGCGTGGCGATTACTTCCTGAATGTCGGAGAGTTTCAAGCCGTGCTCGTCGAGAATCCGCAGACGCTGCTTCATCAGCACGTCGTAGTCGGGGATGTCCCGGGTGGTGGCCCTGAGGGACTCGATCCCGGTTTTTTCGGCGAAGGCGATCCAGATTTCCGGGACCAGTACACCTTCAAGATCCAGACAGGCAATTTCCACAAGACACTCCCATTTGTATTGATTATTGAGTCGAGCGAGCAAAAGGACTGCCGAACTCTAGCGATTCAGGCAAGCCTGCGCAACGCAGAGGGCGCGCCAGCGGCCGCAGGATTTTGTTACCATCAGCCCCATATAGAGCGCCCAGCGCCACCGACCTGTAGGAAGCCGCCCTGATGAGCCCAACGTTCGACGTCGTGGAACTCGCCACGACCTATGCCAACAAATCCGCCCAGGACATCCTGAAACTCGCGTTCGCCGAGTTTGGCGATGACCTGTGGATATCTTTCAGCGGCGCCGAAGACGTGGTGCTGGTAGACATGGCCTGGAAGCTGAACAAGAACGTCAAAGTGTTCAGCCTCGACACTGGCCGCCTGCACCCCGAGACCTATCGCTTCATCGATCAGGTGCGCGAGCACTACAAGATCGACATCGAACTGGTGTCGCCGGACTACACCAAGCTCGAACCCTTCGTGAAGGAAAAAGGCCTGTTCAGTTTCTACAAGGACGGCCATGGCGAATGCTGCGGCATCCGCAAGATCGAGCCGCTACGTCGTAAGCTCTCGGGAGTGGCGGCCTGGGCCACCGGGCAGCGTCGGGATCAAAGCCCTGGCACTCGCAGCGCCGTCGCGGTACTGGAAATCGACACCGCGTTCTCCACCCCGGAACGCACCCTCTACAAATTCAACCCGCTGGCACAAATGACCAGCGAAGAGATCTGGGGCTACATCCGCATGCTCGAGCTGCCGTACAACAGCCTGCATGAACGAGGGTTCATCAGCATCGGCTGCGAGCCCTGCACCCGCCCGGTATTGCCGAACCAGCACGAGCGCGAAGGTCGTTGGTGGTGGGAAGAAGCGACGCAGAAAGAATGCGGGCTGCATGCGGGCAATATCATCAGCAAATCCAAGGAATAACCCCCCAGCCTTGTGAGATCCAATGTGGGAGTGAGCCTGCTCGCGATGGCGGGCTGACATCCAACATTGATGGTGACTGCTACACCGCTATCGCGAGCAGGCTCACTCCCACAGGGGCTGTGCAGCCCCTGTAAATGTGTACACAGGAATGTCACCATAGGTGCCATTTGTGTGTGCACTTTTAATTTCAGCGCCCCAAAAAGTTACACGCCCCTGCCCTGACTTCCTCAGTCGACATTTCCTGCAAATCCCGCTGAAAAATAAATACCTGTTCAAACAGTCAATTTATATTGCCTTTATTTCAGTCACTTATCGCCTACTGATAACAAAACGAAATTAGCGATGAAATTCATAGATCGCTGACTGGCATGGATCTGGCTTAATTGCATACATGTATTGTATACAATCATTTCAAAACATACACACACTTTAGATCCGCAAGCCTGAAGCGCCCTATCCCGTACAGGCTGCAGATGCCCCGTAACCAATGATGCTGATTGCCCGCGACGAAGATTTGTCGAGCCAACGCTCATGCACAGTCATCGCGACGCCAAGCTCGGAGCCTGCCGGAATGCGTACTAGTCTTTCCAACAACAACATCGCGCTGGATCTGCCCTCCTCCCCACCTTCAACCTCTCACGACCAAACGTTTGACGAACCCGTCGTACTCAGCCCTCGCCTGCACAACCAGGACCTGGCGCCGACCAAGGCCGAAGGTCGACGCTGGGGCCGCTACAGCATCTTCGCCCTGTGGACCAACGACGTTCACAACATCGCCAATTACTCATTCGCCATCGGGCTGTACGCCCTCGGACTGGGCGGCTGGCAAATCCTGCTGTCCCTGGGGATCGGCGCGGCGCTGGTGTATTGCTTCATGAACCTCTCCGGCTACATGGGACAGAAGACCGGTGTGCCGTTTCCTGTCATCAGCCGGATCAGTTTCGGCATTCACGGGGCACAGATTCCTGCATTGATCCGTGCCGTTATCGCCATCGCCTGGTTCGGGATTCAGACGTACCTGGCCTCGGTGGTCTTTCGAGTACTGCTGACCGCCATTCATCCAGGCTTCGCCGACTACGACCACAACTCGATCCTCGGCCTATCGAGCCTGGGCTGGGTATGTTTCGTGGCGATCTGGTTCGTGCAACTGGTGATTCTTGCCTATGGCATGGAAATGGTGCGGCGCTACGAAGCATTCGCCGGGCCAGTGATTCTGCTGACCGTCGCCGCCCTCGCCGCGTGGATGTACTTTCAGGCCAATGCGACCATCGCCTGGTCGATCCGCGAACCACTGACCGGCGGCGAGATGTGGCGCAACATCTTTGCTGGCGGCGCGTTGTGGCTGTCGATCTACGGCACGCTGATCCTCAACTTCTGCGACTTCGCCCGTTCTTCGCCGTGCCGCAAGACCATCAAGGTCGGTAATTTCTGGGGCCTGCCGGTGAATATTCTGGTGTTCGCCAGCATCACCGTCCTGCTCTGCGGTGCGCAATTCCAGATCAATGGCCGGATCATCGAAAGCCCGACCGAGATCATCGCTTCGATTCCCGACACCTTCTTTCTGGTGCTCGGTTGCCTGGCGTTCCTGATCGTCACCGTGGCGGTGAACATCATGGCCAACTTCGTCGCCCCGGCCTTCGTACTGAGCAACCTGGCGCCCAAATACCTGACGTTCCGCCGCGCCGGGCTGATCAGCGCGACCATCGCGGTGCTGATCCTGCCGTGGAATCTCTACAACAGTCCGCTGGTGATCGTGTATTTCCTGTCCGGCCTTGGCGCCCTGCTCGGCCCGTTGTACGGGGTGATCATGGTTGACTACTGGCTCGTACGAAAAGGTCAGGTCAACGTGCCGCAGTTGTACAGCGAAGACCCCAACGGTCCTTATTACTACAGCCGGGGAGTCAATTTACGCGCCGTCGCGGCGTTCATTCCTGCCGCGCTGATAGCCATTGTCCTGGCGCTGGTACCCGGCTTCGACAGCGTATCGCCTTTCTCCTGGCTGATCGGTGCCGGGATTGCCGGAATGCTCTACCTGATCATCGCCAAACGGCAGCCCCATTACGCCGACGTCAGCGGCGAAGCCATCGCCGTCGATAACGTCAGCCATTAATCCCTTGGCGGCCCGGCACCGTCGGGCCGCAGAACCACCCGCTATAAGGACTTCCCATGCGAATTCTCGTGGTCAACGTCAACACCACCGAATCCATCACCCAGGCCATCGCGCGTTCGGCTCAGTCCGTGGCCGCGCCGGGCACGGAAATCATCGGCCTGACGCCCTACTTCGGTGCTGACTCCATCGAAGGCAATTTCGAAAGTTATCTGGCCGCCATCGCGGTGATGGACCGGGTAATGTCCTACGACCAACCCTTCGACGCCGTAATCCAGGCCGGTTACGGCGAGCACGGCCGCGAGGGTTTGCAGGAGTTGCTCAACGTGCCGGTGGTGGACATCACCGATGCGGCGGCCAGCACTGCCATGTTCCTCGGCCATGCCTACTCGGTGGTCACTACGCTGGACCGCACCGTGCCGCTGATCGAGGACCGCCTCAAACTGTCCGGACTCTGGGACCGTTGCGCGTCGGTGCGGGCCAGCGGTTTGGCGGTGCTGGAAGTGGAATCCGATCCCGAGCGTGCGCTGGAAGCCATTATTCGTCAGGCGGAACTGGCCGTGCTTGAAGATAAGGCCGAGGTGATTTGCCTGGGCTGCGGCGGCATGGCCGGGCTGGATGAACAGATTCGCCGACGCACTGGCGTACCGGTGGTGGATGGTGTGACGGCGGCGGTGACGATTGCCGAGTCGCTGGTGCGGTTGGGATTGTCGACGTCCAAGGTGCGGACCTATGCGACGCCGCGGCCGAAGAAGATTATTGGCTGGCCCGGGCGTTTCGGGCAGTAGACCGCGTTATCGTTCTTCGCGGGCAAGCCACGCTCCCACAGGTTCTGTGTCGTATCTCAATAATGTAAACGACGCAGATCTTGTGGGAGCGTGGCTTGCCCGCGATGGCCGCGCCTCGGTTTTGAGCCTGACTCAGAGCGCACTAAACCGCTGCCCCAGCCCCTGCTCCGCAAACTGCTCAATGATGAAATCCACAAACGCCCGGGTCTTGCCCGGCAGCAGTTTGTGTTCAGCGTAATAAATGGAAATGTTGCCATCATCGACAAACCATTCCGGCAGCACCCGCTGCAACGTCCCGGCCTCCAGATAGCCCACGGCAAACGGCATGCTCACCAGCGCAATGCCCAACCCTTGGGCGGCGGTAGCGCAGGCCGCCTCCGAATCGCTCATGGTCATCCGCGCCTTGAGCGTCAGCGGGCTGTGTTGCTGGGTGCGACTGGTCAATTGCCAGGAACGCACACGACCCGTCTGTGGCGATCGAATCAGGATGCCATCGTGATGTTTGAGATCATCGGGCTCGGCAATCACCTCACGCCCTGCAAGATAGTCGGCTGACGCCACCAACACCCGATGGGCCGGTGTCAGCTTGCGCGCCACTACCCCCTGCGGCAGCTCGAATCCCCCACCAATCGCCGCATCGAAACCCTGAGCGATCAGATCGACCTGACGGTTATCGAAATGCCAGTCCGGGTTGATCGCCGGAAAGCGCCGCAGAAACTCCCCGAGCAACGGCACGATGTACAAACGCCCAAACACCGTGCCCATGCTGACCTTCAACGTCCCCGCGGGTAGCCCCTCGGCGCTGGCCAGATTGGCCACGGCATTCTGGATCGTGTGAAGACTGGAACTCACTTCGCCGAGAAACCGATGACCCGCTTCAGTGAGCGTCAGGCTGCGAGTGCTGCGCTGAAACAGCCGCACACCCAGCCGCGCTTCAAGCTTGGCGACGCTCTTGCCCACCGCCGCCGGGGTCAGGCTCAGGCGACGTGCGGCCTCGGCGAAGCTGCCGACCTCGGCACTGCGCACGAAGCATTCGATACTGCTGAAGGTTTCCATAAGCGCCACTATAAACTTTTGGTTTACACAGACTATCGCAATTACCGTCTACACAGCTGGTAACACTGAATCGATACTAGGCTCCATCAACCGAGACATCTCGCCTCGGGACTTTGGAGATCGATATGACTACTCAGAACCTCAGCGGCAAAGTGGCTTTGATTCAAGGCGGATCCCGCGGTATCGGTGCCGCCATTGTCAAACGCCTGGCCGCTGAAGGCGCGACAGTGGCCTTCACCTACGTCAGCTCCACGGCCAAGGCCGAAGAATTGCAAAACAGCATCACCGGTAACGGCGGCAAAGCCCTCGCCATCAAGGCTGACAGCGCCGACGCCGAGGCCATTCGCGACGCCGTGACCGCCACCGTAAACGCCTTTGGCCGCCTGGACATTCTGGTCAACAACGCAGGCGTACTGGCCGTTGCCCCCTTGGAAGATTTCAAACTCGAAGACTTCGACCAGACTCTTGCGATCAACGTGCGCAGTGTATTCATCGCCACCCAGGCCGCCGCCAAACACATGACCGAAGGCGGTCGCATCATCAACATCGGCAGCACCAACGCCGACCGCATGCCCTTCGCCGGTGGAGGCCCGTACGCCATGAGCAAGTCGGCGCTGGTCGGCCTGACCAAAGGCCTGGCGCGCGACCTCGGCCCGCGCGGCATCACCATCAACAACGTGCAACCGGGCCCGGTCGACACTGACATGAACCCGGCCACTGGTGACTTCGCCGAAAGCCTGATCCCGTTGATGGCGGTGGGTCGTTACGGCAAAGCGGAAGAAATCGCCAGCTTCGTCGCCTACCTCGTCGGTCCCGAAGCCGGCTACATCACCGGTGCCAGCCTGACCATCGATGGTGGTTTCGGCGCCTGATGTTCTGAATCACGCATAAAAAAACGCCGGTAACCCTGGTCAGGTTGCCGGCGTTTTGATGTGCGCAGCTTTAAGCCCATTCGAGCGCCGGCAAACCGCAAGCGCTCGGCTTGAACGCTTTCAGCGTACGAAGAATGCCATCGGCGTGTGCGTATTTTTCGTCAGCCATCGCCGCATCCGGGATCGCAATCGCGGTCATTCCCGCCGCTTTCGCCGCCGTGACACCGAACGGCGAATCCTCGAACACCAGGCAATCCTCAGGCGCGACACCCAGGCGCCGCGCCGCCGTGAGGAAAATGTCCGGCGCCGGTTTGGCCGCGCCGACCTCCGGATCATCGGCCGTCACGATGAAATCGAACAGCGCGAACCAGTCGCGGTGCAAGGTGGTTTTCTGGCCGAACGACTGACGCGAAGAGCTGGTGCCTACCGCAATCGGAATGTTATTGGCCTTCAGATGCCGAACCAGCTCCTGTGCGCCAGGCATCGCCAGTGCCGTAGGAAAACGCTCGCGCATCAGCGGTTCGCGGATCACCAGAAACTCTTCGGCGGAAATCGGCAGGTCCAGCGCCTCGACCACATAACGCGCCAGATCGCCCGCGCCACGGCCGATGATGTTCTGCTTGATGCTCCAGTCGAAGACCCGCCCGTAACGCGCGGCAATTATCGACGTGACTTCGGTGTAAATGCCCTCGGTGTCCAGCAACAAGCCATCCATATCGAAAATCACGGCCTTGATCGGGCCGAATTCATTTAGCGGTGCATTCATCGCATCTGATCCGTTTTCTAATGACATCCCAGAGGCGGCTCAGGTACGGCCGGGTCCGCGATCGATTAAAGGATTCAGCAGCATAGCGAGCGCGGCGGGCATAGAGCAACGGGCAATACCTGATCGGTATTGAAACCTGCGCCGGAGTGCTGTTGGTCATTTAACGATTTCCCCTACACCAAACACTTACTTTCCTGACTTCTTTCCTCGCCGATCCCACGCAAAGTCTCGCGCTCTGAATTGATCCGCGCGAGGGACAGCGAATGTTCATACCTGACAACCTCCTGGCCTTGAACAACACCATCGGGCTGCTGGTGGTCGCCGCCATGGACCCTGAGCAGCCGAATGTCGAAGCGGTATTGGGTGATTTTCGACTGTGCCTGAACGACTACGACGCCTGGGCTGAAAGTTTCTGGACCGGCAAGGCCCTGGATGTCGAGCAGGTATTCAAGGTCGGCAACGAAGTCCGTCTTAGCGCGCCGAAGAATTCCACTACGCCTGTCAGCGCGACAGTCGCCGCGTGCCCGGCCAGCGGTCCGTTGACCCTGGTGCATATGTTTGAGGCTGTGCGCTTCGTGCCGATCGGCAATACGCCGGTGATGCTTGAACCTTTGCTTTCCGACGTGGCGGGTAAGCAGACATTCGGCAAGCCGATCTACGACGAGATAGGCCCCAGCGGCATCCTGGAAATCACCGATTGCCAGCGCGGCCAGCGTTATCGCATCACTTTCTTTCCCGATGTCTCCGCTGATCACGTCAAAGCACTTTACGCCTCCTATCAGGGCGTCATCGACGATCTGGAAGGTTGGTTGCGCAACGAGTGGACGAGCGAGTTCGAACCGGCGTGGGCCGGGTTCTCCCAGGCCGCTTTCATCGAGCGCTACGGCATGCTGCAACAGGCCGATTGGCGCGGCTTCGAGAACTCGCTGAACGGTTTGTGGGATGACGTAAAACAGGTTTACGCCCTGATCGCCGACCTGCAGGCCAACAGCGAAAAACTCCTTGAATACCTGACCCGATCCGAGCTTGAAACGCTGCTGAACGCGTCGGCGGAATCCATCGCCAAGGTGTTGCTGATGCTGAGCGACGAGCCGTTGATGTTCATTCATCTCGCGGCGTTCACCAGTTGGCTGAGGATGTTGCCGCCGCAGTACATCGCCGAGGTCGTGGCGGAAATTCGTACGGAGATTTTGATCAGTTTCCTACTCATGTGCCTTACCGGTCCTGCGGGACTGAATTTGCACCTGAGTGAAAAGGTGCTGTCCAGAATCAAGTCCCCGCAAACCCGGAAATGGCTGGCGGGCGCCAGTTTGCGACTGGCTGAGCTCACCGCCAGGTCTGACCTGACAGCCCACGCTGGCGCGCTAAAACCGCTGATGGTCCACACCCGGCATGCACCGATCAAACCTGCGCCCGCCGTGCCGTTGCAAATCACCCCAGGTATTGCGCCAGTTCTGTTGGTGAGGAATCCAGTGGCCATCGCGCGCGACAAGTCTGAAGCCATGACCAGGATTGGTCGGCAGGAACATCGCAACGATGCGCCCGATCAAGCGAAAAACCCCAACGGCGACAGCGCCGATTCCGTTGATAAAACCGCG